>NZ_PPPT01000173.1 GCF_006483445.1 Bradyrhizobium guangdongense
GGTCTCCACCGCCGGCACCGCCTGCCGCTGCGCGCGCGGCGCACAGGTCGTGATCAGGAATGCGGTCTGGCTGCACTGCCATTCGTTGCCCAATACGGCGTTCTCGATCGGCTTGGGGCGCGCCAGATCAACGGCAGCCCCGGCAAGCACAATGGCCGCAAACGTGATGGCGAGCGCCTTCAGGCTCAGCCGGAAGAAAGTCATGGCCGTAGCTCCGTGTCGTTTGGGGTCGGACATTACGGGCCGCCCCCATGCTCCCCTGTGAGGGAAATCACAATTCGGCAGTTTTTCGGGGCTACAAAACACCGCGGCGCAAGCCTGCGATTTTTCGTCTGCCTGATGGCTGCGATTATGGGTGGCATCGGGACGCGCGCGGATGTACACGCATGTCCGCAACGCGAGGCGCGCGATTTGTGCTGCACGCGTTACCACAGGCGTTGATGTAAGACCGAAAGCGAGGAAGACAAGGCCGTTCGATGAGTGGATTCAGGGAGCCCGGCTTCACAGACCGGCAAAAGGCGGCGCAAGACGCCCGCAAAAATCTTTTGAACAAGTTCAAGTCGCAGCCGGGTCATGACGATCCGGAGGTGGCGGCACGTCGTGCCGAACGCGAGGCGCTTGCCGCCAAGCGCGCTGAAGCGAAGGCTGCGCGCGAGGCGGAAAAGGCCGAGCAAAAGCGTCTCGCGCAAGAGGCCGCGGCTGCCGAAGCCGCACGGATCGCGCGCGAGCAGGAAGAAGCTGCCACCAAGGCGGCCGAGCTCGAAGCCGAGCAGAAGGCCAAGCGCGACGCGCGCTATGCCGCCCGCAAGGCCAAGAGAAAGTAGCTCGCAAATAACCTTTACGGGCGCGACGTCAGCGCTTCACATCATCGTGTATGACCGGGACGTCGCGCGCAGCGCGCTGGCGCCCCGGCCATCCATCAAACGAGCGACGGCGAAGATCAGTTCTTCTTCATCATGCCGTCGTCTTTCTTCATCCCGTCCTTCGACATGGTGTCCTTCTTCATCATGCCGTCGTCCTTGGACATGGAGTCCTTCTTCATGTTGTCCTTGGACATCGTGTCCTTCTTCATCCCGTCGTCCTTCATCATCTTGTCCTGAGCGAACGCGGCGGGCGCGAGCGCGAGGCTGAGCGAGAGAACGGCAGCGGAGACGCCGAGTGCGAGACGGGTACGAATGGTCATGATCGATCTTCCCTTTTGGGTTGTTGGTGCCAGCGACGAATGCCGCTACCTCCTGCTCGACGGATCACGGACCGCGTCTGTTACACGGCGCGGTAGAAATTTTTCGCGTCGGCCGCCGGCCGGGCGGCCATTTTCACCTCCGACACAATTTCGCCCGTGTGAACCGCGTTAAGTCCCGCCGGCAGATCGAAGGGCGAGTGTGCGGCGCAGCAAGGTCGCCGCTTGCCGCCGCATTCGGTCTCGAACTATCAGATGAGAGAATATTGGGCGAAAGACCGGCTAGGATGGGCCCGAACGCCCGGTCAGAGAACCCGATCCGTCAAACAAGAACAGTTCAAGGGGAAAATTCCATGCTCACGCGACGTCACCTTCTCGCGACAGCCGTTGCCGCGCCCGCCGTGCTCCGCTTCGGCACCGGCACTGCGCATGCCGCCACCACGCTGAAGATCTCGCATCAGTTTCCAGGCGGCACCATCGACAAGGGCGATTTCCGCGACCGCCTCTGCCGCACGTTCGCGGCCGAAATCGCCAAGCGCTCGGGTGGCGACCTCGCCGCCGAGATCTATCCGAACTCTTCGCTGATCAAGACCAACGCGCAGTTCTCCGCGATGCGCAAGGGCGCGCTCGACATCAGCCTCTATCCGATGCCTTATGCCGGCGGCGAACTGCCGGAGACAAACATCGGCCTCATGCCGGGCCTCGTCACGACTTATGATCAAGGCCTGCGCTGGAAGAAGGAGCCCGTCGGCAAGGCGCTGACCGATTTCCTCGCTGACAAGGGCATCATCCTGCTCACCTGGGTCTGGCAGGCCGGCGGCGTCGCCAGCCGCTCCAAGCCGATCGTCGCGCCCGAGGACGCCAAGGGCCTGAAGGTGCGTGGCGGCTCGCGCGAGATGGACATGGTGCTGCAGACCGCAGGCGCCTCCGTGCTCTCTGTGCCTTCCAACGAAATCTACGCGGCGATGCAGACCGGCGCCTGCGATGCCGGCATCACCTCCTCCACCAGCCTGATCTCGTTCCGGCTCGAGGAAGTTGCAAAGTCGCTGACCTCGGGCGCGGGCGCGTCCTACTGGTTCATGCTGGAGCCGCTGATGATGTCGAAGGCGATCTTCGACAAGCTGCCGAAGAACCAGCAGGACATTCTGCTCACCGTCGGCCAGGAGTTGGAAGCCTTCGGCCGCAAGGGCGCGCAAGACGACGATATCGAGGTCGCCAAGGTCTATGAGAAGGCCGGTGCCAAGGTCAGCAATCTCGACGCGGCAACCGTCGGCAAGTGGCGCGACATCGCCCGCGACACCGCGTGGAAGGACTACGGCGCGAAGACTGCGACCTCGGCCAACCTCTTGAAGCTTGCTTCCGACGTCTCGGCATGAGCCACGGTCCGCTGAGGGATCGTGACGACGCAACCGTCGTCGCCGCGGGCACAGGCCTTGCGGCGACGGTCGATCGCGGTCTCGCCATCTGCAACAGCATCATCGTCGTATTCGCCGCGATCGCCCTGGTCGCGGCTTGCGCCATTCTGAGCTACAGCGTGCTGAGCCGCGCTTTGTTCAAGGCCGCCAACTACTGGCAGGACGAGGCCGCCGTGTTCCTGCTGGTCGGCGCGACCTTCATGACCGCGGCCTATGTGCAGCAGCATCGCGGCCATATCGGCATCGAGGCTTTCGTCGGGCTGCTGTCGCCGCTCGCCAATCGCATCCGGCTCTGGCTGGTCGATCTCGTCACGCTGCTGTTCTGCGCCTTCTTCACCTGGAAGTCCTGGACGCTGGCGCACGAGGCCTATGTCGACGGCCAGGTCTCCAATTCGATGTGGTCGCCGCCGCTCGCCATTCCCTATGCGCTGATGGCAATCGGCATGAGCCTCCTCTGTCTTCAGATCCTGGTGCAGCTCGCCTTACCCTTCACCTTGCCCTTCACCGGAGCCCAGCGGCGATGAGCGTGTTCGGCATTGGTCTGGCCTACGGCATCGCGACGCTGGTCGTGATGTTTTCGGGGATGCCGATCGCGTTTGCGCTCGGCGCGGTCGCGCTGGTGTTCATGGGCATCTACATGCCCGCGGCCTCCCTCGATACGGTGACGCAGAACGTCTACGAGGAGATGGCCTCGATCACCCTGCTGTCGATCCCGCTCTTCATCCTCAAGGGCGCGGCGATCGGAAAGTCGCGCGCCGGCCAGGACCTTTATCTGGCGCTGCATGCGTGGCTGCACCGTGTGCCCGGCGGCCTCGGCGTCGCCAACGTGTTCGCCTGCGCGCTGTTCGCGGCCATGGCAGGCTCCTCGCCCGCGACCTGCTCGGCGATCGGCTCGGCCGGCATTCCCGAGATGCGCAAGCGCGGCTATTCCGGCGGCTTTGCGGCCGGCATCATCGCTGCCGGCGGCACGCTCGGCATTCTGCTGCCGCCGTCCATCACCATGATCCTGTTTGCGGTTGCGGCCGAAAAATCGCTGGGGCGTCTGTTCCTCGCCGGCATCGGCCCGGGCCTGCTGCTGGTCACGCTGTTCGGCGCCTACGCCGTGATCCGCTTCCGGCAGGAATATGCCGCGGCCGAAGCCGCCTACAAGAAGGGCGGCCCGGAGGCTGCGATCCTGGCGCGCGACGAGTATACGCTCGCCGAACGTTTCAGCATGCTGCCGCGCGTCGTCCCCTTCGTGTTGCTGCTGACCGGCGTCATGATCGCGCTCTATGGCGGTTATGCCACGCCGTCGGAGACCGCAGGCCTCGGTGGCCTGCTCGCGCTCGCTTTGATCGCGATGATCTACGGCGTCTGGCGGCCGAGCGACCTCGCGCCGATCATGAAGTCGACGATCCGCGAATCCACCATGCTGATGATGATCATCGGCATGTCGCTGCTCTATTCCTACGTGATGAGCTATCTGCACATCTCGCAGTCGGCAGCCGAATCCATCGTCGCCATGCACCTGCCGCGCTGGGGCCTGCTGTTCGCGATCCTCGCCATGGTGGTCGTGCTCGGCTTCTTCCTGCCGCCGGTCTCGATCATCCTGATGACGGCGCCGATCATCCTGCCGCCGCTTCGCGCCGCAAACTTCGACATCATCTGGTTCGGCGTGGTCATGACCATCGTGATGGAGATGGGGCTGATCCATCCGCCGGTCGGACTGAACATCTTCGTCATCCGCAACGTCGCGCCCGACATCCCCTTGCGCGAGGTGATCTGGGGCACGCTGCCGTTCGTGCTGCTGATGATGGCCGCGGTGCTGCTGCTGTGCTTCGTGCCGGGGATATCGACCGCGCTGCCCGACCTCGTGATGGGGCCGGACGGAAGTCACTAGCGGCAATCGCAACTGCCGTAGGGTGGGTTAGCTGATCGGATGCGCGAAGCGCAGTCCGGTCGGCGTAACCCACCACTTCTGTCGCCGCGGACGCTAAAGAGGTGGGTTACGCCGCACGGTTTGCACTTCGCGCAACCACGCAGCTAACCCAGCCTACGAAGCCGCTCGCTTCTTCTTTGCATTCAGCGCGGATGCGACGCGGCTCACGGGCGGCTTGCCCAGCACGACGCTCATCTCGTTCGTCGCGGCCAACAGCTTCTCCATGTCGATGCCGGTTCTGATCCCCATGCCTTCGAGCATGTAGACGACGTCCTCGGTCGCGACATTGCCGGTTGCACCCGGTGCGTATGGACAGCCGCCGAGCCCCCCGGCGGCAGCGTCGATGACACGGACGCCCTCTTCCATCCCGGCGTAGAGGTTTGCGAGCGCCTGGCCGTAGGTGTCGTGGAAGTGCATCGCCAGCTTTGACGTCGGAATGTGTGTGGCCACCGCGCGCAGCATCTCCTTCGCCTTTAGCGGCGTGCCGACGCCAATGGTGTCGCCGAGCGAGATCTCGTAGCAACCGAGATCCCACAGGGTCTGGGCAAGATCGCCGACGGCCTTGGGCTTGATCTCGCCGTCGAACGGGCAGCCCAGCACGCAGGAGATATAGCCGCGCACCCTGACGCCATCAGCCTTGGCGCGCGCCAGCACCGGCTTGAAGCGCTCGATGGACTCCGCGACCGTGCAATTGATGTTGGCGCGCGAAAAGCCTTCGGAGGCGGCCGCGAACACGGACACGACCCGGGCACCGGCTGCGCGCGCGGCGTCGTAGCCCTTTTCGTTCGGCACCAGCACGTGAAATTCTGCGCCCTTGACGTGGGCGACGCCGCGAAGAACCTCGTCCGAGCTCGCCATCTGCGGGATGGCTTTCGGTGAAACGAAGGCGCCGACCTCGACGGTATCGAGCCCCGCCGCCACCAGCGACTCCACGAAAGCAATGCGCGCCTCGACACTGACCGGCGTCTTCTCGTTTTGCAGGCCGTCGCGCGGCCCCATTTCGACGATGCGGACCTGGTCGCTCATAGCAATCTCACTTGGCAGCCTCACTCGCCCGACGGCTCGACCTCGGCAAGCTCGACGCCCTCTTGCACGATGTCGCCGACCTTGCACTTGATGGCCTTCAGCACGCCCGCGAACGGCGCGCGCAGCGTCTGCTCCATCTTCATCACTTCAAGCGTCAGGATCGGCGCGCCCTTTTCGAGCTTTGCGCCGACCTCCGCCAGGACAGCGACGACCGTTCCCGGCAGGGGTGCCGCGATCTTGTCCTCGCCGACATGCTCCTCGGTCTCGCCCCCGAACGGATCGACCCAGTGTAGGTCGAATCGGCCGTTGCGGGTGCGCAAGTAGAGTTCGTGGCCGTCGATTACGGCTGAAACGTTCGACTTGACGCCGTCGAGCGTCAAGTCGAACCCGCCCTCGCGTGGCGCGATGGAAAAGGCCAGCTCGCGCTCGCCGATGACCAGCGTCGATGGGCCGCTGCCATAGTTCAGCGCGATCTTCTGCTCGGGCCCGTGCCCGACGCGAAAGGCGAAGCTGCGCTGGCGCCGGCCGACCGGCTGCCAGCCAAAGGTCTGCCAGGGTGAGTTTGCCTCGGCTGATGCCGCATTGCTCTCGTCATTGATGATCGCGGCTACTGCCGCACACAGCTCCAGCTCGCCAGGTGCGGCGCCTGCCGCCGTCAGGCCGGCAAGCTCGCGCTCGATGAAACCGGTATCGATCGCGTTCGACCTCACCTTCGGATGTGAGATCAGCGCCGACAGGAAGGGAATGTTGCTGACGATGCCGCGGACATCAGACTCCTCGAGCCCGCGGTTCAGCCGTTCGATCGCCGCATCGCGTGTCGGCGCCCAGGCGATCATCTTGGCCAGCATGGCGTCGTAGTACGGCGAGACGGCATCGCCCTCGCGATAGCCGGCATCGATGCGCAGGCCGCCGGTTTCCGCCGGCAGTCGCCAGGTCGAGATTTTTCCGACCGACGGCATAAAATTCTTGGTCGGGTTTTCGGCGTACACGCGGGCCTCGATGGCATGGCCATTGAGACGGATCTCGTCCTGCTTGAGCGGCAGTTTTTCGCCGAAGGCAACGCGCAACTGCCATTCGACGAGGTCGATGCCCGTGATCAGCTCGGTCACGGGATGCTCGACCTGAAGGCGCGTGTTCATCTCGATGAAGAACACATCCTTGCCGTCGGAGACGAACTCGATGGTGCCGGCGCCGACATAGTTGACCGCGCTGGCGGCCTTGCGGGCGGCCGCGCAAACGGTCTCGCGCTGGGCGGCGTTGAGCGTCGGCGACGGTGCTTCCTCGATCACCTTCTGATGCCGCCGCTGCAGCGTGCATTCGCGTTCGAACAGCGACAAGAGATTGCCGTGGCTGTCGCCGATGATCTGCACCTCGATGTGACGGGGATTGTCGACGTATTTTTCGATCAGCATGGTGTCGTCGCCGAACGCCGCCTTGGCCTCGCGCTTGGCGCTGACGATGGCGGGGCCGAGCTCGGCGGCGGAACGAACGATACGCATGCCGCGGCCGCCGCCGCCGGCTGACGCTTTCACCAGCACGGGGAAGCCGATCTTGTCGGCCGCCTTCGAGAGCGTCGCCTCGTCCTGGGCGTCACCGTGATAACCGGGCACCAGCGGCACGCCGGCCTTTTCCATCAGCGCCTTGGAGCCCGACTTCGAGCCCATCGCCGTCATCATCTCGGCGGTCGGACCGACGAAGACGAGGCCCGCATCGAGACAGGCGCGCGCGAACTCGGCATTTTCGGACAGGAAGCCGTAGCCGGGATGCACGGCCTCGGCGCCGGTTTTCCGCGCGGCCTCGATCAGACGTTCGACGTTGAGATAGCTGTCACGCGCCCGGGCGGGGCCGAGCAGCACGGCTTCGTCGGCCATCGCGACATGCATCGCGTTGCGGTCGGCTTCCGAATAGACGGCAACGGTGCGCAGGCCCATGTCGCGGGCGGTGCGGATCACACGACAGGCGATCTCGCCGCGGTTGGCGACCAGGAGCGTGCGAAAGCGCCGGTAAAGACTTGAGCGGTCCATCGCATTACATCCTGAACAGGCCAAATTTGGTGGGTTCGATCGGCGCGTTTGATGACGCCGACAGGCCGAGGCCGAGCACGAGGCGCGTATCCGCGGGATCGATCACGCCGTCGTCCCAGAGCCGCGCGGTCGCGTAATATGGGTGCCCCTGGCTTTCATATTGCGCGCGGATCGGGCTGCGGAATTTCTCTTCCTCCTCCCTCGACCAGCTATCGCCCTTGGCCTCGATATTGTCGCGACGCACCTGGCTCAGCACCATCGAGGCCTGCTCGCCGCCCATCACGGAGATGCGCGCGTTCGGCCACATCCAGAGGAAGCGCGGTGAGTAGGCGCGTCCGCACATGCCGTAATTGCCGGCGCCGTAGGAGCCGCCGATCACGACGGTGAACTTTGGCACCGAGGCGGTCGCAACCGCCGTGACGAGCTTGGCACCGTCGCGGGCGATGCCTCCGGCCTCGTACTTCTTGCCCACCATGAAGCCGGTGATGTTCTGCAAGAATACAAGCGGAATGCCGCGCTGGCAGCACAGCTCGATGAAATGCGCACCCTTCAGCGAGCTCTCGCTGAAAAGAATCCCGTTGTTGGCGATGATGCCGACCGGAAAACCCCAGATATGGGCAAAGCCGCACACCAGCGTCGTGCCGTAGAGCTTCTTGAACTCGTCGAATTCCGAGCCGTCGACGATACGGGCGATGATGTCGCGCACGTCGAACGGTTTACGGCCGTCAACGGGAACGACACCATAAATCTCTTCCGCCGCAAACAGCGGGTCGCGCGGCTTGTGCATGTTGAGGTTCGGTCGGGTCGGCGGCTTCAACGTGCCGACGATACGCCGGGCGATGCCGATCGCGTGCGCGTCGTTCTGGGCATAGTGGTCGGTGACGCCCGATTGCCGCGAATGGACATCGGCGCCGCCGAGCTCTTCCGCGGTCACGACTTCGCCGGTCGCGGCCTTCACCAGCGGGGGCCCGCCGAGGAAGATGGTGCCCTGATTGCGCACGATGATGCTCTCGTCCGACATCGCCGGGACATAGGCACCGCCTGCGGTGCAGGAGCCCATGACGATGGCGATCTGGGGAATGCCTTGCGAGGACATCTGGGCCTGGTTGTAGAAGATGCGGCCGAAGTGACGCTCGTCCGGAAAGATCTCGTCCTGCATCGGCAGGAAGGCGCCGCCGGAATCGACCATGTAGACGCAGGGCAGATTGTTCTGCCGCGCCACGTCCTGCGCGCGCAGATGCTTCTTCACGGTCATCGGATAGTAGGTGCCGCCCTTGATGGTGGCATCGTTGGCGACAATGACGCATTCGCGGCCCGAGATGCGCCCGACGCCCGTGACCACGCTCGCCGAATGCACGTCGCCGCCATAGAGGCCGTAAGCCGCAAGCGGCGACAGTTCCAGGAACGAGGTGCCGGGATCGATCAGCAGGTCGACCCGTTCTCGCGCCAGCATCTTGCCGCGCGAAGTGTGGCGGTTGCGCGAGGCCTCGCCGCCGCCGCCGGCGACCTGGCTCAACTTTTCCCGCAGATCGGCGACCAGCGAGCGCATCGCCTCGGTGTTGCGCGCAAAGTCAGGGGATGACGGATCGATCGTGGAATGGAGCGGCATGTGTCCCGCGTTTCTCTTGGACTGGGTGGGATGCGGTTGAATGGTTAGCGATCGTGACGCTTACGCCGTTTCCGCCATCAGCTCGCGACCGATCAGCATGCGGCGCACCTCCGAGGTGCCCGCTCCGATCTCATAGAGTTTTGCGTCACGCCAGAGGCGTCCCGTCGGAAATTCGCTGGTGTAGCCGACACCGCCGAGCGCCTGGATGGCCTCACCCGCCATCCACGTCGCCTTCTCGGCCGAATAGAGGATCGCAGCCGCCGCGTCCTTGCGCAGCGTGCGCGCGTGGCCGCCGCGGTCGCAGGCGCGGCCGACGGCGTAGACATAGGCGCGCGTGGCTTGCCAGGTCGAATACATGTCGGCGAGCTTGCCCTGCATGAGCTGGAAGTCGCCGATCGGCTGGCCGAACTGCTTGCGCTCGTGCATGTAGGGCACCACCACGTCCATGCAGGCCGCCATGATGCCGAGCGGTCCGCCTGACAGCACGGCGCGCTCATAGTCGAGGCCGGACATCAACACCTTGACGCCCTCGCCGACCTTGCCGAGCACGTTCTCTTCCGGCACCTCGCATTCGTCGAAGAACAAGGGATAGGTGTTGGAGCCGCGCATGCCGAGCTTGTCGAGATGCTGGCCGTGGGTAAAGCCCTTAAATCCCTTCTCGATCAGGAAGGCGGTCATGCCGCGCGGACCGGCTTCGGGATCAGTCTTGGCGTAGACCACGAGAACGTCGGCATCGCCGCCATTGGTGATCCACATTTTTGAGCCGTTGAGCACGTAGCGGTCGCCGCGCTTGTCCGCGCGCAGCTTCATCGACACGACGTCGGAGCCGGCGCCGGGCTCGGACATCGCGAGCGCGCCGACATGTTCACCCGAGATCAGTTTTGGCAAATAGCGCTTGCGCTGCGCGTCATTGCCGTTGCGGTTGATCTGGTTGACGCAAAGGTTGGAATGGGCGCCGTAGGACAGGCCGATCGCGGCCGAGCCTCGCGAAAGCTCCTCCAGCGCCACGATGTGGGCGAGGTAGCCCATGTTGGAGCCGCCATATTCCTCCGGCGCGGTCATGCCGAGCAGCCCGAGGTC
>NZ_PPPT01000174.1 GCF_006483445.1 Bradyrhizobium guangdongense
AGGTGCTGGGAACCGCCGGTCCCACGCAAGTGAAGAATGCGAGCCTCGGTTTGGCCTCGGGTTTCGGTATGATCAATTACGATCGCGGTCTGGCGTCAGGGGCCGCAATCTTTGCAGGGCCTTCGCGATGATCGATCCGATTGAGCCGCCCAAGCGCAAGAATCCGCTGTTGCGGACGCAGCTGCCGACCGCGCCGCCGCGGCCGCGCAGCCGGCGATCGCATGGCTTCACCCGCGCCGCCGCCGAAGGACGCTTCATGCTGCAGCGCTGCGAGGCCTGCGGCAGCTTTGCCTATCCGGCGCGCGAGGCGTGCCCATCGTGCCTGTCGGCCGATCTCGCCTTCGTCGATGCGCCGCGCCGGGGCATGCTGCTTGCGGAGACCACCGCGCGCGTGCCGAGCGACGTCTACTTTCGCGAGCGAGCGCCGTGGCGTGTCGGCCTCGTCAAGATGGATTGCGGGCCGACCATCGTGGCGCATCTCCATGCCGACTGTGGCGAAGGTGCGGCGATCAGCATGTCGCTTCAACTCGACAAGAGCGGTCAGGCAGTCGCCTTTGCCCGACCGGAGAAGGAAACGCCCAACATGGCAGACGACAAGCAGTGGCGGGAAATGACGGCCGATCCAAAATTCAGGCGCGTGCTCGTGACCAATGGCCGAAGCGTGGTCGGGCAGGAAGCCGTCGCGGCGCTGAAGGCTGCCGGCGCCAAGACCGTGTTCGTCGGCGTCGCCGAGCCGTGGCGGCCGTTTGCCGGTGAAAAACTGCTGCGCGGGCAGGACGGGATCGAGATCGTCGCTCTCGATGCATCGGATGAGAAATCCGCCAACGATCTCGCGGCCGATATCGGCGGCAAGGTCGATATCCTCGTCAATACGACCGAGTATGTGCGGCCGGGCGGTTTGCTTGACCGCAAGGGCACGAGCATCGCGCGGGACGAAGTCGATCAGGCCTATCTCGGCTTCATCAATCTTGCACAGGCCTTTGGCCCGGCGATGCGGATGCGCGGCGCCGACGGCATTAACAACAGCGTCGCCTGGGTTAACATTCTCTCGGTCTATGCGCTTGCGAACTGGCCGACGTTCGGCGCTTACTCTGCTTCACAGGCAGCCTGCCTGTCGCTGTCGCATTGTCTTCGCAGCGAACTGAGGCCCGGCGGCGTCAAGGTCATGAACCTCTTCACCGGGCCGGTCGATACCGAATGGTTCCAGACCGTGCCGCCGCCGAAAGTGGCACCGCGTGCCATCGCGCAGGCCATCGTGTCCGGCCTGAAGAACGGGCTTGAAGAGATCTATGTCGGGGATGTCGCCGAAGAAATCCGGCAGCGTCTCGCGGCCAACCCGAAAGCGCTCGAGCGCGAGCTCGACAGGTAAGATCGAAACTTCAACCAAGCCGGAGGACGTGACGATGTCGACCAAGAGTCTCCTGGAGATGGCCAATGCTGTTTCTTCCGGCGCGGTGCGCGTCGTCGACCTGACCTTCACGCTCAGTCCGGATTTCCCCGTCATCGTGCTGCCCCCGGAGTTCGGCCAGGCCGCCCCCGTGCGCATCCAGGAAATCTCGCGCTACGACGGCCGCGGCCCCGCCTGGTACTGGAACAACGTCACCTTCGGCGAGCACACCGGCACGCATTTCGACGCGCCGATTCACTGGTTCACCGGTAAGGACCTGCCGAACAACGCCGTCGACACCATGCCCGCCAAGGACATGATCGCGCCGGCCTGCGTGATCGACTGCTCCGGGCAGGCCGCAAAGGATCCGGACTTCTTGTTGACCGTGCCTGACGTCGAGGCCTGGGAAGCGAAGCATGGAAAGATTCCCACCCGTCATTGGGTGCTGCTGCGGACCGACTGGTCCAAGAAGGGCTGGCGCGACTATGCGAACCTGAGGGACGACGGCGCGCATACACCGGGACCGAACCCGGCCGTCATGAAGTGGCTCGTCGAGGAGCGCGGCGTCATCGGCTTCGGCACCGAGACCATCGGCACCGATGCCGGCCAAGCCGGGCACATGGATCCGCCATATCCAGCACATCACTTTTTGCACGGCGCCGGCCGCTACGGTCTGCAGTGTCTCTGCAATCTCGACCAGCTTCCCCCAACCGGCGCTGTCATTGTCGCCTCGCCATTGAAGATCCAGAACGGCTCCGGCAGTCCGCTCCGCGTGATCGCCCTGGTCGGCGCGAGCTGACGCGAAACGATGGCGCTTGCCGATCGAAACAAGAAACCCTCACGAAAGACAGGTGCCATGAACTCGCTGAAGACCTTGCTGGCCTCGACCGCGCTGCTTCTTGCCATTC
Organism: Bradyrhizobium guangdongense; assembly: GCF_006483445.1. GTDB lineage: Bacteria > Pseudomonadota > Alphaproteobacteria > Rhizobiales > Xanthobacteraceae > Bradyrhizobium > Bradyrhizobium guangdongense_A. The sequence goes on from NZ_PPPT01000174.1 coordinate 2,296, forward strand.
CGCAATCTGCGCAAGCGGAGATTCTCATTGGCTTCGTCACTGCGCTGAGCGGACCGGTGTCGTCGATCGGCATTCCCAACGGCAAGGGGATCGCGGCGGGGCAGGCCTATGTCGGCGAGATCGATGGCGAGAAGCTGCGCGTCATCCAGCTTGATGATGCCTCGGACGCGACCGCATCGACACGCAACGCGCGCAAGCTGGTCGAGCAGGAGAAGGTCGATATTCTGATCGGCACATCGGGCGCGCCGCAGACGCTGGCGATGGCGACTGCTGCCGTCGAGATGAAGGTGCCGATGATCGCGGTGTCGCCGATCGCGCCCGTGTCGCCAGGCGAGGGTGGGCCGTGGGTGCTTCAGACGCCGCAGCCGACGCCGCTGCTCGTGCAGGGCATCATCGACCACATGAAGGCGAAGGGCCTCAAGACCGTCGCCTTCATCGGCTTCTCCGATGCGTTCGGCGACCTCATGTACAATTCGCTGGAGCAAGCTGCGAAGACCGCCGACATCAAGGTCATCGCCAACGAGCGTTACGCGCGATCAGACTCCTCGGTGACGGCACAGGTGTTGCGCGCGGTCGCAGCCAAGCCCGATGCCATCATGCTCGGTGGCACCGGCACGCCCGGCGCGCTGCCGGTCATTGCGCTCTCTGAACGCGGCTACAAGGGTCCGCTCTATGGCAATCACGGGATGATCAGCGCCGACTTCCTGCGGCTGGCCGGCAAGGCGGCCAACGGCATCATCTGCCCGACCGGGCCGGTGACTGCGGCCGAGCAATTGCCGGCGAGCAATCCCATCCAGAAGGTGGCGCTGGCGTTTCGCGCAGCCTTTGAGAAGGCGAATGGCGAGGTGCCGACCGACTCGTTCTCGTCCTACTCGTTCGACGGCTGGCTGGTGTTTGCCGATGCCGCCAAGCGCGCGATGGCGACGGCTGCCAAGCCGGGCACGCCAGAGTTTCGCACCGCGCTGCGCCAGGCGCTGTTCACGACCAAGGAGGTGGTGGGGACGCAGGGCGTCTACACCTACACGCCGGCGGATCGGCACGGCGTCGACGAGCGCTCGCGCATCCTGGTTCAGATCGAGGATGGAAAGTATAAACTGCTGCCCTGAGCGAAGCCCATGACGGAGAGCAATGCGCAGGCACCGAGCGGAGCGGGTACGGGGACGCCGGCCTGGGCACGCGCGGTCGAATTGTTTACGCCGGCTGACCGTATCCTCCCCACGATCCTCACGCGGCAGGCCGAGCGCTACGGCGACCGCGTCCTGCTCGTTGCTGGTGAGACCCGCTGGACCTACGCGCAGACTGCGGCGATTGCCGCCGCGTCTGCGCACACGCTGATCGATGCCGGCATCAAGCCCGGCGACCGGGTGGCGTTGATGTGCTCGAACCGGCCGGAATTTTTGCAGGTCTATCTCGGCTGTGCGTGGCTGGGTGCGATCGTGGTGCCGATCAACACCGCGCTGCGTGGCTTCCAGCTCTCGCACATCCTGCGCAATTCGCGCCCCGCGTTGCTTGTGGTCGAGACACCGTTCCTGGCCGCCTTCGATACGGTCGATCCGGAGGTTGGGCTCCCGTCGCAGGTATGGCTGATCGGTTCGGCCGCAGCCGAGGCGATCAAGGTTTTGCCGGTGCCATTGCCGACGCTCGGTCCAAAAGCCCCGCCCGGCGCGGTGCGGCCCGGCGACACCGTCGCTATTCTCTACACGTCGGGCACCACCGGACCAGCGAAAGGCGTGTGCTGTCCGCAAGCGCAATTGTTCTGGTGGGGCATCTATTCGGCGCGCGCGCTTGGCATCCGCGAAGGCGACGTGCTGTTTACGACGCTGCCGCTGTTTCGCACCAATGCGCTGAATGCGTTCTATCAGGCGATGCTGAACGGCTGCACTTACGTGCTGGAGCCAAAGTTTTCCGCTTCGGGCTTCTGGGCCGCCGCACGGCGGCACAATGCGACTGTCGGCTATCTGCTCGGCGCGATGGCCTCGATGCTGTTAGCACAGCCGGGCACGGCAGATGACCGGGCGCATGGCCTTCGTGTCGCGCTCGGCGGCGGGGTGCCGCCGCAGATCCACAAGCCGTTCCTCGAGCGGTTCGGCGTGCCGCTCGTCGATGGCTACGGCTCGACCGAGACCAACTTTGTGTTCGCAGGCACCATCCCTTCGGACCGTCCGGGGACGATGGGCTATCTCGCCGATGGCATCGAGGCCCGCATCGTCGATGAGAACGATTCCGAGCTTGCGGACGGGCAGGCGGGCGAGCTCGTGCTTCGCGCCAGGGAGCCGTTTGCGTTTGCGACCGGATATTTTGGAATGCCGGAGAAGACGGTCGAGGCGTGGCGAAACCTCTGGTTCCACTCCGGCGATCGCGTGGTGCGCGATGCCGACGGGCACTATCGCTTCATCGACCGAATGAAAGATTCGATCCGCAGGCGCGGCGAGAATGTGTCGTCGTGGGAGGTCGAGCAGATCATCCAGTCGCATGCCGCGGTCGCGTCGTGTGCGATCTATCCGCTGCCATCGGAGCTGGGGGAGGACGAGGTCGCCGCCGCGATTCTGCTGGAGCCGGGCCAGTCGCTCGAACCCGTCGATATCGTCCGACATTGCGAGGGCCAGATCGCCTACTTTGCCATTCCCCGCTATGTGCGGATCGTGAAGGAAATGCCGCTGACGGAGAATGGCAAGATCAAGAAAGGCGTATTGCGCGACGCGGGTGTCGCTGGCGACACCTGGGACCGCGAGGCCGCCGGTGTCAAAGTGCGGCGCTAGCTCTTTTGCAGCGCGTCCCGGACCGAACCCTTGAGCTCGTCGAGCTCGCCAATCAACCCGTCGAGCCGTTCAGCCGGAAATTCGGCCAAAAGTTCGGCGAGCCACGAACCATGGCTCTTGGCCATGCGGCGGAAAGCCTTTCGGCCCTCGACCGTCATGCAGACGATCTGCACGCGGCGATCGAGGGTCGACGGCGTTCGGGTAATATATCCGTCCTCGACCAAGCGATCGACGATCGGCGTGAGATTGCCGGCCGACACCATCAGCCGCTTGGGCAGTTCGCCCAGCACGAGTCCGCTCGGCTCGCGATCGAGCTGGGCGAGCACGTCGAAGCGGGGCATGGTGAAGTCGAATTCCTCGCGGAACCGGCGGCGCAGCTCACCCTCGATCAGCGTCGTGCAAGCCAGCAGCCGCAACCAAAGCCGGGTCTGGCCCCGGTATTCGGCCTCCTGATCGGCGCCGTTCCTGGGTGAAACGGGCGGGGATTCCTTTGCGACTGCCAAATCAATCTCCTGCCCTGGCGGCGACATGCCTGAGGTGGCTGGGTAGCAAGATAGTTCGTGCCAAAAGTAATTTCAAGGCTCGTCCATCGCGGCCACCGATCCGGGGGTCGGTGTCCGGAATTTTAAGCCGATTAGCTGGCACGCGCCGCGTCGGGCCGTTCGCTGGGGGAGTCGCCGAGAAGCGCCTTGACAATCGGCTCCTTCAGGAAATACTTTAAGCTTAAAGTAATTCCAGCCAGCACACGGCGCGACGCGCGAAAGCGGGGGATCATGCGCATAGTCTGTATCGGCGGCGGCCCGGCCGGCCTCTATCTCGGCCTCCTGATGAAGCGCCGTCACCCCGAGCATGTCGTCTCCGTTGTCGAGCGCAACAAGCCCTACGATACCTTTGGCTGGGGCGTGGTGTTCTCCGACGCGATGATGGCGGCGATGCGGGTCGCCGATCCCGAAAGCGCTGCCGAGATCGAGGACGCCTTCAACCATTGGGACGACATCGAGCTCGTCTTCAAGGGCACGCGCCAGCGCACCACCGGCCACGGCTTCATCGGTATCGGCCGCAAGCACCTGCTCAACATTTTGCAGCGGCGCTGCGAAGCGCTCGGCGTCGAGCTCGTGTTCGAGAAGGATGTGGAATCCGATCTCGAATTCCCCGAGGCCGACCTGATCGTCGCATGCGACGGCGTCAATTCGCGCATTCGCGCCCGCTATGAAGAGCAATTCAAGCCGGACATGGTGATCCGGCCAAACCGCTACATCTGGCTCGGCACCAAGAAGGCCTTCGACGCCTTCACCTTCGATTTCCAGAAGACCGAGCACGGCTGGTTCCAGGCCCATATCTACAAGTTCGACGCGGAGACATCGACCTTCATCGTCGAGACCACGGAAGAGGCGTACCAGGCCCACGGGCTCGGCGACATGGATCAGCAGGGCTCGATCGACTTCTGCGAGAAGATCTTTGCCGAGACGTTGGACGGCGCAAAGCTCTTGACCAATGCGCGTCATTTGCGCGGTTCGGCCTGGCTCAATTTCAGCCGCCTGATCTGCGGCAAATGGAGCGTGTTCAACGGCCGCTCGCATGTCGTGCTGATGGGGGATGCCGCGCACACTGCGCATTTTGCCATCGGCTCAGGCACCAAGCTTGCGCTCGATGACGCCATCGAGCTCGCCAACCAGTTCGACCGTCACGGTCACGATCGCGCCAACATCCCGGCCGTGCTGGAGGCCTACGAAGAAGTGCGTCGCGTCGACGTCGCGCGCATCCAGAACGCCGCACGCAATGCCATGGAATGGTTCGAGGTGGTAGGCCGGCGCTACGCCGATACGCTGGACCCGCCGCAGTTCTTCTATTCGATGCTGACGCGCTCGCAGCGCATCAGCCACGAGAATCTGCGCCTGCGCGACCGGGCCTGGCTCGAAGGCTTTGAGCGCTGGTTCGCCGCGCGTGCGGGGATCAATCTGCGCGATGGCGAGCGCGTGCCCCCTCCGATGCTGACGCCGCACCGCGTGCGCGGGCTGCAGCTTGCGAATCGCATCATGGTTTCGCCGATGGCGATGTATTCGTCGCAGGACGGGCTGATCAACGACTTCCACATCGCCCATCTCGGCGCGCGCGCCATGGGCGGCGCTGGGCTAATCTTTGCCGAGATGACGTGCGTCTCGCCGGATGCGCGGATCACGCCGGGTTGCCTCGGCCTCTGGAACGACGCGCAGGCCGCGCAGTGGCGTCGCCTCGTCGATCTGATCCACAGCCTCGGACATGCCAAGGTCGGCATTCAGCTCGGCCATGCCGGACGAAAGGGTTCGACCAGGCTTGCATGGGAGGGGATCGACCAACCGCTGCAAGCCGGAAACTGGCCGCTGATCTCTGCGTCGGCGTTGCCGTACCTGCCGCACAGCCAAGTGCCGAAGGCGATGAACCGTGCTGACATGGACCGCGTGCGCGATGATTTCGTTGCCGCGACCCGCCGCGCGACGGAAGCCGGCGTCGAATGGCTCGAGCTGCATTGCGCTCACGGCTATCTGCTGTCGAGCTTCCTGTCGCCGCTCACCAACCGGCGGACGGACGAATATGGCGGCAGCCACGAGAACCGTGCGCGCTTTCCGCTCGAAGTGTTCAAGGCGATGCGCGATGTCTGGCCGTCGGAGCGGCCGATGTCAGTGCGCCTGTCGTGCCACGACTGGACCGAGGGCGGCAACATGCCGGCCGACGCGGCGATCTTCGCCGCGATGTTCAAGGACGCCGGCGCCGACGTGATCGACTGCTCGTCGGGCCAGGTGTGGAAGGAAGAGCGGCCGGTCTATGGACGGCTGTTCCAGACGCCGTTTGCCGATTTGATCCGCAACGAGGTCGGCATCGAGACCATCGCGGTCGGCGCCATCTCCGAGGCCGACCACGCCAACTCGATACTCGCCGCCGGCCGTGCCGATCTCTGCGCCATCGCGCGGCCGCATCTGGCCGATCCCGCCTGGACGCTGCACGAGGCCGCGCGCATCGGTATCTCGGCGGTGGAATGGCCAAAACAATATCAGTCCGCCAAGGGACAGTACGAAGCCAATCTCGCGCGTGCCGCCGCGGCGGCCGCGCAGTGAGCAGGGGAGGCGACCGATGAGCTCCGTTGCAAAAGTCATCAGGCGCGACTGGCTGGACTGGCCGTTCTTCGACCAGCGTCACCATGCGATCGGCGAGCGGCTCGACCGCTTCGTCCAGTCGGGCGCGCTGGACAAGATCGACCACGGCGATGTCGACGCTGCCTGCCGCAAGCTGGTGCGTGCGATGGGTGAGGCGGGCCTGCTCGATTGCGCGGTCGCGGCGAGCGATGGCGATGCTGATATGATCGACTCGCGCTCGATCTGCCTGTCGCGGGAGTCGCTTGCTTATGCCGATGGCCTGGCCGATTTCGCCTTCGCGATGCAGGGCCTCGGCTCCGGCGCGATCGCGCTCGGCGGTTCTGCGGAGCTGCGCAAGGCGGTGCTGCCAAAGGTGCGATCCGGGGAATGGCTCTCGGCCTTTGCATTGTCGGAGAAGGAGGCAGGTTCCGACGTTGCGGCAATGGCCTGCATAGCGCGCGCCGACGGCAACGACTATGTCATCGACGGCGAGAAGACCTGGATCTCCAATGGCGGCATCGCCGACGTCTATACCCTGTTCGTGCGCACCGGCGAGGCGCCGGGCGCCCGCGGTATCTCGGCTTTTGTCGTGTTTCCCGATGATCCCGGTTTTGGCATTGCCGAGCGCATTGACGTCATCGCGCCGCATCCGCTTGCGACGCTGCGCTTTACGAATTGTCGTATCCCGGCAAGCCGTCGCCTCGGTGCGCCCGGCGGCGGCTTCAAGCTTGCGATGCAGACGCTGGATATTTTCCGCGCGTCGGTTGCGGCTGCCGCTCTCGGTTTCGCCCGCCGCGCGCTCGACGAGGCGCTCTCGCATGCACGCAGCCGCCACATGTTCGGGGCGACGCTGGGTGACCTCCAGCTTACGCAGGCCGCGCTCGGCGACATGGCGACCGACACCGACGCGGCTGCCCTACTGACCTATCGCGCGGCGTGGCGCCGCGACGTCCAGAAGCTGCCGACCACCCGGGAGGCCGCGATGGCGAAGCTGACGGCGACCGAGACGGCGCAGCGCGTCATCGACCGTTCCGTGCAGATGTTCGGCGGCCGCGGCGTGCGCAAGGGCGAAATCGTCGAGAGCCTCTACCGTGAAATTCGCGCGTTGCGCATCTACGAAGGCGCAACCGAAGTCCAGAAGCTGATCGTTGCGCGCGAGCTGTTGAAGCCGCGCTGAGACCATAGAGAGAGATCATGAGTGCGATGAGACAGCCGGGCGCCATTGCGCCCGCCACCGGCAACGGCTTGCATGTGCTGCAGCCGAGTGGCTGGCCGCAGCCGAAAGGCTACGCCAACGGCATGATGGCGGAGGGGCGCTACGTCGTCACCGGCGGCGTCGTCGGCTGGGACATCTCGGGCGTATTCGCCGATGGCTTCGTCGGGCAGGTCCGCCAGACGCTCGAGAACATCGTCGCGATCCTCGCCGCAGGCGGAGCGCGACCGGATCATCTGGTGCGCCTGACCTGGTACGTCGTCGACATGGACGAGTACGTCAGCAACCTCAAGGCGCTCGGCAAGGTCTATCGCGAGGTCGTCGGCACGCACTATCCCGCGATGGCACTGGTGCAGGTCGTGCGCCTTGTCGAGCCGTCTGCCCGGGTCGAGATCGAGGCGACCGCGGTCATCCCGCGCTGAAAGGTAAGGCTCGGTGGAGGCGATCTCAACGCCGGCCGGGGGCCGCTGCTGAATCGTCAGCAGTCAGGCTTGCAGGCGCGACGTTCCACCGGTCGACCTCCCACGTGCCGGACCGCCATCCCAACACGGATATGTTGCCGGTTGCCATTTTCCGGTCGGCGGCAGGCAATCCGAGCGTCTCTGCCACCAAGCGAAAGATGCCGTTGCTGGAGACGACCAGGTTGATCGCGTTGTCCTGCGTGGCGGGCCGTTGCGTGATCTCGTCGAAAACGTTGCGCAACCGCTCGAGCACTTCGTCCTTGGTTGAGGGCCAGTTTGCGCCGCGCGGCCATTGGCTGCGGGCCTCCCATCCATCGATATCGTCGTCTCCAAATCGTCGTCGTATCTCGGCCGACGACAGTCCTTCCCAATCGCCGTAATCGAGCTCGGTCAAGCGACGATCAACGACAATGGACGTTGGGGGAAAGCCGACGATCGCCGCAACGATCGTTGCAGTTTCAGTCGTCCGGCGAAGCGGACCAGTGACAATGGAATTGACGACAAGCCCGGCCCGATGGATCTGCCTGCCGGCTTCCTCGGCCTGCCATCGTCCTTTTTCCACCAAGGCGAGGTCCGATCGCGCGCCAACCCAAACGGCCTCCTCGCCGGGCGCAAAAGTGTTCCCGTGTCGCAACAGGATGATGCGGGTGGCTGCTCGATCCATTGTCAGAACAGTTCTCCTTCGCGCGCGATGATGTCCTCGGCGAATTTCACGTCGTCATAGGTGTCGATGGACGCATGGGTCCGGCCGCGATAGTCGACTTCGAGAACCCGCATCTTCATGCCATTCTCAAGCAGCCGCAACTGCTCCAGACCCTCGGTCTGTTCGAGCGGCGAGGGCGCGAGACGGCAGTAATCGGCCAACGGTTTCTGGCGGTATCCGTAGAGTCCGATGTGACGGTACACATGCGTGAATCCGGGCGTGCGAACGAACGGCAAGATCTGTTTTGAAAAGTAGAGCGCGTTGGAATTGGCATCGAAGACCACGGTCGTCCCGCTCGACTTGTTGTTCGCCTTGTGCGCGGCAAAGCTAGCAAGCGCGGTTTCGTCCAGCCTGACCGCCGGCGTGATGGCTTGGATGTGGGAATCCCGTACCATCTCCTCGATCATGGCCTCGAGCACCCATGGCGGCGAGAGGACGGCATCTCCCTGCAAGTTGACGACGATGTCGTCCCTGATGTCAGCGGCACTGACAGCTTCAAAGACGCGCTCGGTGCCGTTGCGCGGGCGATCGGACGTCATCACGACCTCAGCCCCAAAGGTTCTTGCGAAATCCGCCACGGGATCGCTTTCGGTTGCGACCACGACCCTGCTGCAATTTCTGACGGCACGCGCGATCCGGCAGACCCGCTCCAGCATCGGGATGCCGCTGATCGGGTGCATCGGCTTGCCCGGAAACCGGGTTGAGCCGTACCGGGCTGGGATGACAATAGCGGCCATGAAGGCTCTCCTGGGGCGGTTCGCCCGGTGACATAACCGCGTGTACCCCGTGTGGTCCAGACCGGTCAAAAACGAAGACAGCGCAAATTTGTTGGCCCGCAACCTTCATGCCGCCGACGGCCGTCGACCGACTGAATAGATGTATTATTGGAACATGTTGGCGTTGCGAAAAACGTTCGTTAACGCTGCCCGCAGAGGGCGCTCGCTTTAAAATTGTTTGGCGAGTGCTCTTGACGAAGTCCCAAATCTCTGTGCATACCGCTGCCCCACAAAACGCCGGCGAATTCGCTGGCGCTCTCTGAGGACCGAACCCGTGTTGCGAATGCGCTCACATATCGTCGCGAATGCCGCCGCCGCGCTGCCGGTTAATCGGCCGTGCGATTGGTCGCGCATGTCCGCGACGGAACGAGGTTCGAGCTACCTGACGAAGCCCGATTGTCTCGGGGCCACCAGGATAGCAGTCAGAGCGTAGCAGGCAGTGGGAATCCACCCTCTGCCGAAAGGCGGAGGGCAACATGGCCCGCAACAGCACGACCCAGACAGGACTCAAGAAGCGTACCCGCGAGAGGATTCTTTCCTCGCCGGTCGTGATCGCCTTCGTGCGCACCGTCGTGGCGCTGCGGGGGATTTCCGAGGCCGAAGCCCGCCAGATTTATCTCGACTACATCAACCGATCACCGCGGTCGGCGGATCACCGTGATCGCCGCGTGATGACGTGAATTGACCCGACTACAGGATGATCGCCCCTGCAAGGACATAAGGCGATCCGCTGACCGGTACCGGTCTCCTTTGGTGGAGCGGCAAACGGTGGTTTCAGGCAGCGAGTGTTTTTTGATTGGCTGGGTCGTCCCGGCCGTTTGTAGAGTTTCGCTCCACTAGCCCAATCGGCAGAGGCGACGGACTTAGAATCCGTGCGTTGGCGGTTCGAATCCGTCGTGGAGCACCAGATCCATTAGCGCGCTTAGCTCAGCGGAAGAGCGCCTGTCTTACATGCAGGATGTCGGCCGTTCGATCCGGTCAGCGCGCACCAATTTGCGCCCGTTTCAGCAGAGCGCCGCTGTGACACGGCGGAGGCGGTAGGGGCAGAGCCTGCCGGACGCACCATCAAATTCCCTCTCGTAGCTCAGTGGCAGAGCAATCGCTTGATAAGCGATCGACGGATGTTCGATTCATCACGGGAGGACCAGACATGACGGACCTGTGCCCCCAGCGGCGAAGGGAGCGGATTCTTAATCCGTCGCGAAAGCATCGTCGGTTCGAGTCCGACCAGGTCCTCCAAACAACACTCGCGCTCGTGGCGAAACTGGTAGACGCGCCGTCTCGAGAGGGCGGTGGGAGACCATGCCGGTTCGACCCCGGCCGAGCGTACCAATGGCCCATGTCCCCATCTGGTGAAGGGACCGGATTGTCGATCCGGGAAGGCGAGTTCGATCCTCGTCATGGGCGCCAATTCCAGTCCACACATCGGTTCAAATCCGGTGGCGCCCACCACCAAACAGAGGAGAGGGCAATGTTCGAAGCAAACCCGGCTCTCGTCCTCAACGCGGACTTCCAGCCGCTGTCTTATTTCCCGTTGTCGCTGTTCAACTGGGAGGATTCCGTCAGGGCGGTCGTGAAGGGATCGCATGTCGTGGTCGCCGAATACGACCAGGTCGTCCGCAGCCCGTCGACGGTGATGCGGCTGCCGGCGGTGATCGCACTGCGCGAATATGTGCGGCCGCCGACCCGCGTCGCCTTCACGCGGTTCAACGTCTTCCTCCGCGATCGCTTTCGCTGCCAGTATTGCGACGATCAGCATTTTCGCGGCGAATTGACGTTCGACCACGTCATCCCGCGGGCGGACGGCGGCCAGACGTGCTGGACAAACATCGTGGCGGCATGCGGTCCTTGCAACGCGCGCAAGGATCGTCTTCACCTCAAGCCGCGGCGCAAGCCGTTCGAGCCGACTCAGTTCGACTTGATGGCGGCCCAGCGTCTGTTCCCGCCGAACTTTCTGCACGAGACCTGGCGCGACTATCTCTATTGGGATGTCGAGCTCGAGAAGTAACGGCGCCGGCGGCGCATTTGCGGCCGCCGGCGACCCATCACCACGTAGCTCAACGGGATGAGTACGACCCTCCGAAGGTCGAGGATGCAGGTTCGAGTCCTGCCGTGGTGGCCAAATTCGATACCCGTCGGTCAGGATCGCCAAGCCGGATGTACGCCGGCGCCGCTGAGGAGTTTGCAGCCTCGGCAACGTCAATGCGGACGTAGCTGGAAGGTCAAGCACCTGAGCGCCAGTCAGGAGAGTCGGTTTCGATTACCGACGTCCGCGCCATCTCGCCCAGTTAGCAAATCTGGTGATTGCACGCGTTTGAAGGACGCAGGAGGCCAGTTCAAATCTGGCGCTGGGCACCATACCGGGGCAAGCAGCGGGCTGCAGTTGATCCTTGCAAGATCGACGTCCGGAGTTCGACTCTCCGTTGCTCCACCATCTCATTCCCGTCGAGCCATCTCGGAGAGGGCGCTCCGCTGTTAACGGAGGAAGGCACGTTCGAATCGTGCGGCGGGAGCCAATTCATCTCTTCCGATCTCCGGCCTGCACGAGGCCCGCTGAACGGAAGCGACATGCTGCCATCGTCTAGCGGTCAGGATAGCCGGTTTTCAACCGGTCGACGCGGGTTCGATTCCCGCTGGCAGTACCAATTTCATCTTCCCGTAGCTCAACTGGACGAGTAGCGCGCTACGAACGCGAAGGCATGCAGGTTCGAGTCCTGCCGGGAAGGCCAATCATCAGCGCGTAGGGGAGCCTGGCCGTCCCCACCTGCCTTGGAAGCAGGGGATCGGTGGTTCGAATCCACCCACGCTGACCATTCTCGCGCGCTGGCCGATCGGTGAGGTGACGGATTCTGAATCCGTTGAGACAGGTTCGATTCCTGTGCGCGCAGCCAATCTGGTCCCGTGGCGAAACAGGAACGCGGCGGTCTGCAAAACCGCCATGAGCCGGGACGGCACCGGCCAGGACATCCAACACGCCGGATCGCGATTGGAATTGGAGGGTTGGCCGAGCGGCAAGGCAACGCAGTGCTAACGCGTCGAGTCCTTCGGGATGCACAGGTTCGATCCCTGTACTCTCCGCCAATCAATCGTTTCGGCACTTCGTTCTCGCGGGGCCTCGGCAGGGAAGGGGCCGGCTCTCATAAGGCTGGAGTGGCGGGTTCGACCCCCGTACCCGCGACCATCTTTACGTTGTCTGCACCGAGTGCCACCGGTGCCGGCGATCACTCTCTCCTGATTTCGTTCAATGGCAGGATGCTCGGTTGTGGACCGGGAGACGCGGAGTTCGAATCTCCCAATCAGGACCATTTACCGGTTTAGTTCAGTGGCAGAACGCGGGCCTCCAAAACCCGATGTCGACTGTTCGATTCAGTCAGCCGGTGCCAACTTCCTAAGAAGTGATTTCCGCTTCCAATTCATGCCCATATGGCCCTCAAAGGCCGGTGGGAGTCCGTTGGGCCGGATGTTCTTCAATCGGTGAGAAGACTGCATGGGCCCGACGTGTGCACCGGGAGATCAGAAACATCTTGTGACGGCCAATGCGGTTAAGCGAGGGCCGCAATCTCGGTTGCTGGCGGCCAACGCCCGCGAAATTAATTGCTTCTGCATTGCGGCGTCGCTTCCTAGGGTCGGTACGTGCTTGACGAATTCCAGCGTCCGCACGAGCACGATCATGCCGGAAGGAGGCGACTACGATCATGAGTAACGCGATCACTGCCACCGGAGAAAAGCCGCTGACTCCGGCTATGCTGCGCGAGTTGTCCGTGCGGTCCGATTGGCAAGGCCTGGTCCGTGCGGCCAGCCACTACGGCGTCATCGGCGTTGTGGGCGCGCTGATCTGGCTGGTCTCGTCGCGATATGGTCTCGTCTGGGCGTTGCCGCTGGTCGTCGTCCAAGGCTACTTCGTCGCATTCCTGTTCATGGTGGTCCACGAGACCGCCCACAAGACGGCGTTTCGCAGCCGTGCGCTCAATCTCGCCTTCGGTCATCTCTCCTCGTTCGCGGTCGGCTTGCCTTACGAATACTACTGCCTGTTCCACTGGGATCATCATCGCTATACGCAGGATCCAGAGAGGGATCCGGAACTGCTGTCGGTTCCGATCCCGACCTCGGACGCGCAACTGCTGATCGTCTACAGCGGCTTGCGGCAGGTTGCCTTCCGGGTGCGGCTTATGCTTCGTCATGCGTTGACCGGAAACGCCACGTCGCCCTGGATTCCGGAAAGCAAACGCCACATTGTCGTGACGGAAGCGCGCCTCCACCTGGCGGGCTACGTCGCGCTGCTGCTGGCATCGGTCGCGCTGCACACCTTGATCCTGTTGTGGGTCTGGGTCGTCCCCGTGATCGTCGGTCAATTGTTTCTGCGTCCGTATCTCCTTGCCGAACACACCGGTTGCGATCGCACGCGCAGCGCCTTCCAGAATACCCGCACCACCTATACCGCCATGTTCGTGCGCTGGTTTGCATGGAATATGCCCTATCATGTCGAACACCATGCCTATCCTTCGATTCCATTTCATGCGCTGCCGAAACTGAACCGGATCGTCGCCGATCAGATCGTCTACCGGGGTCCGGGCTACGTCACAGTGACGCGGCAGACATGGGCCTGGTTTCGCCGCGCACGCAACGGCATCGAAAGTCCGATCGGTTCTGATTGAATCGGGATCAGGGCTTGGCGAAAGCCAGCAGGGTGCCATTGCCTCAGCCACGATGCGCCCAAGGTGTGAGCAGCTTGATGAATTTGTTACCCCGGTCGCAGTCGGGAGCTGGTCTGCTTGCTCAAAATTTGGACAGCGTCGAGCCTTGTCGATTAATTGCTTCACGCTCTCCCGTCTTGAGACGACGCTCTCGTCACGGTCGATCACTCCGGTCGCCGGCATTACAGGGGTTTGGCATGCGATCAACAACCGCTCTTCGCTCTGCCGTGTTCGTGCTCACTGCGTCCATGCTGTTTGCGACGCCTCAGCGCGCGACCGCCGAGGAACTGCTGAAGGCGCGGCTTGCCCAGAATCTTGGGCCGATCTCGGGACTGGCGATTGTCGCCAATGTGAAGGGCATTTTCGCCAGGCAGGGGCTCGACATCTCGGTCTCCAATTTCACCAGCGGGAAGCAGTGCCTCGATACGGTGCTTGGGGGAGGGGCGGATTTCGCGACAACCGCCGAGGCGCCGGTCACGGCGGCCGCAATGGCGCAACAGCCGATCGCCTTCGTGGCGGGGATGGAATATTCGGATCTCAAGACCATGACCGCGGCTTCTGCCGGGATCAAGACGAAGGCCGATCTGCGTGGCAAGCGCGTAGCCTTTACGGCCGGAACCGGCAGCGAAGTTTACACGTCGGTCTTGTTGAAGGCGGCGGGCCTGTCGTCGAAGGACGTGACGCTCGTCAACCTGCGACCTCAGGAGATGCTGCCCGCCATGGCGGCCGGCAGCATCGACGCGTTCGATACCTGGGAGCCGCACGTCTCGAATGCGAAGAAGGCTCTTGGCGAAGGTGCGATCCCGCTTGATACCAAAGGTCTCTACTCGGAGACCTTCAACATCGTCGTGACGCAGTCCTACCTTGCGGCCAACCCGGCGATCGTCAGCAAGTTCCTGGCGTCCCTCATCGAAGCCGAGGGCTGGCTCAAGGCGCATCCGGATGAAGCGATCGACGTCATCGCCACAGCGACGGGGATGAAACGCGATGAATTGGCTTCGATCTGGCCAGACTATATCTACCATGTGCGCCTCGACGACCGGATTCTCACGACCCTGAAAACCCACGCCGCCTGGCGGCTCGAGACCGGCAATCATCCTCCCGGAGCGAGCATGCCCGATTTCTCGAAAGTCCTGGTGACGGCGCCGCTGAAGGCGCTCGATCCGGCTCGCGTCACACTGGATGCGCGCCCGTGAGCGGCGGAGGACGCAGCAGCGCGAGTGCGACCGCACGGCTGAGCGTACTGGTCGCCGTCCTCTCCGTGCCCGCCTTCACGGGCGTGTGGGAGTTGGTTGCGCGCTCCGGCATCGTGAACGCCGTGCTGTTTCCGCCGCCCTCGACCGTCGCTGTCGCCATTCTCGAGTGGATTCGCAGCGGACAATTCTTCGCCGACCTGACGGCGAGCCTTTCGCGCGTGGTCGCGGGATTTGCGATCGGGGCGGCGGGCGGGATCGTGCTCGGCGTCCTGACGGGCCGGTTCCGGCTGGTGTCCAGCCTGCTTTCACCCTTGTTTCACATCCTGCGTCCAATTCCTCCCGTCGCTTTCGTGCCTATCGTCATCCTCTGGTTCGGCCTCTCGGAGACAGGCAAGCTTTTCCTGGTCGTTTGGGGCGTGTTCTTCACGGTATGGCTTGCGACCCACATCGGGGTGCAGAAAGTCGATCGCGGACTTATCCGTGCCGCGCAGATGCTCGGCACGCCGCAGCCGCAGATGCTGTGGGAGATCGTCCTTCTTGGCGCGCTGCCCTATATCACGGTCGGTCTTCGGACCGCGGTGAGCATCTCCTTCTACACACTGGTCGCCGCCGAGTTGGCGGGAGCGTTCGCCGGCATCGTCTACCGAATCGAAATTGCGCAACAGAACATGCAAACGGGTCAGGTCATGGGCGGGTTGGCGGCTCTCGGGTTGCTGTCCTTTGTCGCCGACCGTGCCTTCGCGACGCTTGCCGAACGTGCCGTGTGGTGGCGATGACCAAAAGCCTGCTTCGTCCGGACCAGCCGCTCAGGCTCGTGGATACGTTCCCGCCGTCCGCCCCGGCGCATCAGGCGATCATCCGGGTCGAGGATTTGAGCATCGTCTTCGATGCGCCGAGCGGACAGGTCATCGCGGTCGATCGCGTGTCCCTGACGGTCGTGCAAGGAGAATTCGTCTCGATCGTCGGTCCATCCGGCTGCGGCAAGTCCACGCTCCTGAATGCGATGGCCGGCCTCGAGCGGCCGTTCGAAGGCCAGGTGCTGATCGCCGGTGAAGCGATGCGCGTGCCACGGCCCGAGATCGGGATGGTCTTCCAGCAGCCACATCTGTTTCCGTGGAAATCGGTGCGCAGGAACATCGCGCACGGGCCGCGCGCCCTCGGCAAGCCGAAAGCGGAGGCGCTGCGGATTGCCGACGAACTCATCGAGATGATCGGGCTGACCAGATTTGCGTCGGCATATCCGCACACGCTATCGGGAGGTATGCAACAGCGGGTTGCGATTGCCCGTGCGCTCGCCAATCAGCCGCGCGTGCTGTTGATGGACGAGCCCTTCGGAGCGCTGGATGCGCAGACCCGGGCGGTCATGCAAGACAATCTGCTCGAGCTCCGCGAGCGGATCAACGCAACAATCGTCTTCGTCACACACGACATCGATGAAGCGATCCTGCTCTCTGACCGTGTGCTGATCATGAGCGCGGGACCTGGCCGCATCCTCAGGGATCTCCAGGTGAGCCTGCCGCGACCGCGCTCCAGCGCCATCGTTGCGGACGCGGCCTATCTCGCCCTCAAGCGGGATTGCCTTGACCTGATCCGCTCGGAAGGCCGCCGGGCCTTCGAGCAAATGGAAGTCAAGGCATAGGCGCCCGACGACAGCTCTGGCATGGCTCTTGAATGGTTTTCCCTTGCGGCGGCAAGGGAGCGAGCAGATGTCAGCGGCAAGTCTCAGGAATACGACTGGCATCATGTTGGCGGGATCGGATGCTCTGGTCGGGGCGCTGCCCAGTCTGCTGGATCCGTTGTGTGAGGCTGACCGGCGGCGTGTCCTCGCCATTGGCCGCGAGGAGGTCTTGCCGGCAGGCAAGCATGTCTGGCGTCAGGGCGATTTGCAGAACGGCATTTATCTGATCGAGGAGGGGCGTATTCGCAGCTACTATGCGGCGCCTTCCGGACGCGAGGTGACGCTGGCCTACTGGTTCGCCGGCAATTTCGTCGGCGGCCCGGATCTGTTCGGTAGTGGTGCCCACGTATGGTCTTCGGTTGCGGTGGAACGGAGCCGGGTGACGTTCCTGCCCGGCCCGGCCCTGCGCACGCTGGCGCTTCAATCGGCCAGCATCGCGGTCGCGCTGCTGGATGCGCTCGCCTTCAAGGCGCGGTGCTACTCGGCCATGGCGCAGATGCTGGGGACCCGCTCGGTGACCGAGCGGTTGCATCGCCTGCTGGTCTTCCTCTCGAAGATCTACGGCTCGCCGCAGGGCCGCGAGATCGTGATCGGGATCCCGTTCACGCATGGTGATCTCGCCAATCTGATCGGCTCAACCCGCCAATGGGTGACGGTGCAGCTTTCCCGCATGCAGGCGAGGGGCATCATCCGTTATCACCGGGGCCTGATTGTGATCCTCAATCTGCGCGCTCTCGATCTCGAAGTCGTCTAGAGCATGACGGGATCAAGTCCGCTTGCGAACCGCGCAGACGGTGCGCTCCCTCTCCCGCTTGCGGGGGAGGGTTGGGGAGGCGGTGTCTCCAGAATCGAGACTCTCCATGTGGAGCGACCTAACGCCATCGCGTCTCAGAACCTCGCCTTCGGATATACCTTGAGATCGAACAGTCCGGTCTTCGCATCGGGCAGCCATCG
This sequence comes from Bradyrhizobium guangdongense, assembly GCF_006483445.1. Lineage (GTDB taxonomy): Bacteria > Pseudomonadota > Alphaproteobacteria > Rhizobiales > Xanthobacteraceae > Bradyrhizobium > Bradyrhizobium guangdongense_A. The sequence goes on from NZ_PPPT01000174.1 coordinate 19,840, forward strand.
CTCGGCAAGGTCGAGAAGCGCATGGTCACGCCATGCCGGCGCCAGCAAGGTGATGCCCATCGGCATGCCGTTGCCGAGCGTTGCGTTTGGAACGGCCACCGCGCACAAGTCCAGGAGATTGGCAAAATAGGAGTAGTAACCGAGGCGGCTGTTGAGCGTGATGGGATCTTCCATCATCTCCGCGATCGTGAAGGGGCGTGGCGCGGTCGGTACCACCAGGACATCGATCTTCTCGAAAAGCGATTGGATCTGGCGTCGCAGCTTCAGAAGTCGATGTTGCGCGGCGAACGCATCTGTTGCGGAAAACCGGGCAGCTGCGCCGAGTACGTTGCGGATGACGTCAAGCAGGTTTCCATGATCGATGTCGAGGAGCTTGCTGATCGCCGCATGACGCTCGGCAATCCAGGGCCCGGAAAACAGCAGGTCACCGGCTTCGGCGAAAGGCGCGAAGTCGATTTGCCTGGCTTGGCCTCCCAGTCCCGAAAGCCTCATGCAGGCCTGCCCGTAAAGGTCATTGCATTCCGCCATGCCGAATAAATTCAGATGATCGCCAGCGACCTGGCCGAACCGGAATTTGCGAGGAAATGGCGAGGACGAGGCAATCCGTTGGCGGCTATGGGGATCGCTGTCGTCGAATCCTTCGATCAAGGCGAGCAGAATACGACCCTCGGCAATGGAATTACAGAAAATCGAGGGGCAATCGAGTGTCGGACAGTTCGGCACGAGCCCCCGGGACGAGACGAGGCCGACGGTTGGCTTGATCCCGATGATCCCGTTGAAGCCTGCGGGAATCCGGCCCGAGCCACCCGTATCTGTGCCGAGCGCGAAGGCAACATGGCCGGATGCGACGGCAGCAGCCGAACCGGAGCTCGAACCCCCGGAGACAAAGAGATCGTTGGCCGCGCTGGAACAGGCGCCATAGGGCGAGCGGGTGCCGGACAGTCCGGTTGCGAATTGATCCAGGTTGGTTTTGCCGAGACAGATCGCACCAGCGGCCGTCAATCTCTCGACGCATCTGGCCGATTGCGCAGCCACATATGCGAATGACGGACAGGCTGCCGTCGTCGGCATGTCCTCGACGTCGATATTGTCCTTGACGCCGAATGGCACGCCAAGGAGCGGCAGGACTTCACCGGCCGCCGCTCGCCGCACGAGGGTATCGGCCTCGGCCAGCGCTTCTTCCATGGGCCGTACATGTATCCAGCAGTTGCGGTGCCGGTCCCGCTCGATGCGCCCATAGGCGGTTGTAATGATGGAGGCTAACTCGGCAGGCGAACGATGAGGCCGACTCTGCGCGGATAAGATAGCTTGCGGCACGGAATAAGACTCCTGAGGGGCATGACCCCATGAATATGAAGCCGCTGCCCAGCAGTGAAAGCAACTAAGCGCCTCTGCCGCACCGGCGGGACTCGAACCTGAAACCAGACTGTTGTGAGCGGCGCGATATCGATCAGATTCGCCGAATTTCCTGCGCTTTTCGTGGAATTCGACCAGGTTCGCTGCGCTACACTTGCGCATTCGCCGACGCACCAATTGGGTCGGGTCGAAAAGAAGCCCTATCGGATAGAGGTGTCGAAATCCGGTCAGAGTCGATTCCTGTGCCGGCGTCGTCAGGCACTTGGTGCGATGTTCGACGCGCTTCCTTTTTGTCGCCAAGGCTCTTCCCGGGCACCTCACGATCGGGCACGTCCTGTCTTGCCCACAAGTTTCGGCGACCTTCGCACGGCAGGCCGGTATTGCAAATATTTGATATATCATGTATCAAAATGCCGACAACTGCGCGGGACCTGCAAGACGCATGACGAAGCTTATCTTCGGGGTGGTGGCGGACGATCTGACGGGCGGCATGGAAACAGCCGCCGTGCTGGTCGCTGCCGGCATCGAATGCGGATTTGTCACGGATCCCGATCTCGTCGGCAGCTGCGGGGATGTGCCGGCGATCGTGATCGCGCAGAAGACCCGGGTGATCCCCGCAAGCGAAGCCGTCAGCATGACGGCGAAGGCAGCAAGCGCGCTGCTTGCTCGGGACGCCAGGCAAATCTTCTTCAAATATTGTGCGACGTTCGATTCCACCGACCGGGGGAATATCGGCCCGGTCTCCGACCTGCTGATGCAGCTGACCGGCGCCGAATACACCGCCTTCTGCCCGGCTTCTCCTGTCCTTCGACGGACCGTCTACAACGGCCATCTCTTTCTCGGGACCGAGCTGATCTCGGACTCCCCGAAACGCTATGATCCGCTGACGCCGATGACCGATCCCGATCTGGTCCGGATTCTGCAGCGCCAAACGCGGGCCAGGGTTGGTCTTCTCGCGCATGCGCAGGTCAACGCCGGCTCGGACTCGGCCGGACGCGCGATCGCGGACGCGGCGGCCGGGGGCATCCGCTACTTCATTGCCGACGCGATCTATGATCGGGATCTCGATACGCTTGCCGCGCTCACCTGTGATTGGAAGTTGATGACGGGCAATGCGACGATCGTGCAGCACTACCCGGACATCTGGAAGGCGCGGGAGCTCATCCCCCCTGCCAGCAGACCGCCGGGTTTGCGGCCAGTTCGCGGCGGCGGCGTGGTTCTCGCCGGCAGTTGCGCCGAGCGGACGTTGGAGCAACTCGCTGAATTCGAGAAGATTCATCCCGTGCTTCGCATCGATCTCCTCAATGCCGAAGATGTGGCGGCGACGGTTGGCGACGCGCTCGACTGGGCGCGGCCACGGCTGGACCGCGGTCCTGTCGGTTTCGCCACGTCTGGCGCGCCCGAGGCCGTCAAGATGGCTCAGCAGCGATACGGCCGTGAAGGCGCGGCGCAGCTCGCCGAAGCCATACTTGGTCGGCTCGCTGTCTCTCTTCGCAGCATCGGCGTGCGACGCTTCGTCGTGGCCGGTGGCGAGACGTCCGGTGCGATCGTCGAGCAGCTCGGCATTCGACGCTTGCGGGTCGGTCCCTATGGCGGACCCGGCATCGGCACCGCGGTGACCGAGGACGAGGATCCGGTGGCCCTCTGTTTGAAGTCCGGCAAGCTGGGCCCCGACGACCTGTTCGCGACCACGCTCGAAGCGATGTTGAATCCGGAGGGGGTCCATTGACCGAACGCGAACTCAGACAATCCGTGCTGGATATTGTCGCGCGCCTGGAAGCCAAGGGCTTTAATCACGGCAGCAGCGGAAATGTCAGCTGTCGCATGGGAGAAGACATTCTCATCACGCCGACAGGCGGCAATAGCAGCAACACGACGATCGACGGTCTCGTCCATTTGAAGCGCGACGGAACGGTGGTTGGGAACGGCTTGCCCTCCAGTGAATGGCACATGCATCTGGCGATTCTAAATGCCTATCCGCATGTGAACGCGGTGGTGCACACCCATGCCGACTGTTGCGTCGCGCTGTCCTGCCTCGCAAAGCCAATTCCGGCATTCCACTACATGGTCGCCAGCATTGGCGGGAACGACGTGCCTTGTGCGCCCTACGCCACATTCGGTACCAGGGCTCTCGCCGATGGCGCCGTCGCGGCGCTGAAACAGCGCAAGGCCTGCCTGCTGGCAAACCACGGCATGATTGCCGTCGGCAAAGGGCTGCAGGCGGCCTTCGACCTCACCGTGAAGCTCGAAACCCTTGCCCGGCAGTATCTGCTTGCCTGTCAGGCCGGTGCGCCCGCGATCCTTACCGACGACGAAATGGCGCGGGTGGTCGAGCGCTATGGCAGTTACGGCCGCGCTGCTCTGCCGGCCTGAGGAGGACTATTCCATGGAGATCACCGGCAGGACCAAGATCATGTTCGTGCTCGCCGACCCGATCGATCATGTGCGGGCGAGTGCGGTCATGAATGCTTATTTCGGAGCGATCGGCGACGATCTGGCGGTGTCGCCGATACATGTCCTGCCCGGCGATCTCGGCCACGTCGTTGCAAGCATCAAGCTCATGGGCAATGTCTTCGGCTTCGGCGTGACGATCTCACACAAGACGTGCGTGATTGAGTATCTGGATGAGATAACGCCTGCGGCACGGCTCATTGGCGCGGTCAACTTCGTCAAGCGGACGGCCGAAGGGCGTCTCGTTGGCGACAATCTGGATGCGAGGGGATTCATCGCCAGCCTCGCTCAGCATGACGTTGCGGTTCGCGATCGCAAGGTGCTCCAGGTCGGTGCTGGAGGCGCGGGACGCGCCACCGCATTCGGCTTGGCGGAGGCCGGCGCGCGCGAACTCACGATCATGAATCGGGATGACCAGAAAGCCCGCGCGCTTGCCGCTGCCGTGGCTGCGCATTATCCCGCCACGAAGGTCAGCGCCGGTCGCGCGGAGGCGCGTGCATTCGATCTCATCGTCAATACGACGTCGCTCGGCATGAAGCCGGATGATCCGCTTCCGCTGGATATCGAAGGTGTCGGTCAAGGCACCACTGTCAGCGACATTATCGTCAATCCGGCAGTGACCCGGCTTCTTTCAAGGGCGGCTGCGCAGGGCGCAAAGGTCATCGGCGGAAAGCCGATGCTCGATGCGCAGATGGCCCTTGTCGCGGGGTTCATCGCGCGCTAGCCTGATATATCAAATATTATATCAAGGGCCAGGACTTTGGATTGGGGTGCGAGGGCCGGCCCGCATCGAAGGCAAACGGAAGGGAAGCGAAACTCCGTGAATATTGCATCGGCCAGACAATCGGCGACGGGCGCATCGATCCGCATCAGCCGCTTGGAGAAGCGCTTCGGTGCCGTGTCTGCCGTCGATGGCGTCGATATCGATATTGCTGCCGGTGAATTTGTCGCCCTGCTCGGACCAAGCGGCTCCGGAAAGACAACGATCCTGATGAGTGTTGCAGGATTCGAATTCCCAACCAGTGGCACCATTCACGTCGATTCCGAAGACCTGACCTATGTTCCTTCGAACAGGCGCAATCTGGGAATGGTGTTCCAGAATTATACGCTGTTCCCGCACTTGTCGATCCTCGACAATGTCGCCTTTCCCTTGAAGATGCGCGGTCTCCGGACGGCTGAACGTCATGCGCGCGCCGAAGCCGCGCTCGCGACCGTGCGTCTGGCGGGCTATGGCCACCGCCGTCCGAATGAGCTTTCCGGCGGTCAGCAGCAGCGTGTGGCGCTCGCGCGTGCGATCGTCTATCAGCCGCGTGTCCTCTTGATGGATGAGCCGCTAAGTGCGCTCGACAAGAACCTGCGTGAAGACATGCAACTCGAGATCAAGCGATTGCATGCCGAGCTCGGCATCACGGTCATCTTCGTCACCCACGACCAGAGCGAGGCGCTGACCATGGCCGACCGGATCGCCGTCCTGAGGGATGGCAAGATCCAGCAGATCGGGCCGGCGCGCCAGCTTTACGAAAGGCCCACGAATCTCTTTACCGCCGGCTTCATCGGCGAGATGAATTTCGTCGACGTTGCCGTTCAAAGCGTCGGCGACGACATCTCGGTGGCGCTGCCATGGGGTGAAACATGGCGCCTGCCGGCCACGGCGGCAGTTGAGCGCCTTGCAGCCGGCGAGGCGGCGGTGCTGGCGGTGAGGCCCGAGCGGCTGCAACTTGGCGCCGGATCTCCCGGGCAAGTCGTCACCGTGACGCTGAGCGACATTGTCTATGCCGGGTCAGCCCTACTCCTGATCGGACGTCTGCCTGATGGCACCGAGATGCGCGCGCGCATCCCCGGCGCCTCGCAGCTCAGCTCATTGGCCCCGGGCGACGTTGCGTCCTTCACGATCCCTACGGAGGCGATGCTGCTCTATCGGGGGAAGCGGTGATGATGGAGGCGGGCCGATCGCATTTCTGGCATTCCGACGGCCGCCAGCTGAGCGGTCTGTCGACGCTGCTGCTGCTCCTGCCGTTCTTCGCGATCATCGCCTTCGTCTTCGTCTATCCGATCCTGCAACTCCTGGTGATCAGCGTCCTCGAGCCGCATCCGACCTTGGACAACTACGCACGCGTCGTCGAAAATCCGGTTCACATGCGCGTCCTGATGCGCACGCTCTGGACCGCGACGCTGGTGACGGCCTTGTCGGTGGTTCTGGGCTTCCCGGTGGCCTATTACATGAGCCGGGCGAAGGGCACGGTCGCCGCCCTTGTCGCGGTCTGTGTCATCCTGCCGCTCTGGTCGAGCGTCCTGGTCCGCACCGCCGCCTGGTCGTTTCTGTTCCAGCGCAACGGGCTGATCAATTCGGCGTTGATGGCTCTCGGCCTGACCTCAGAGCCATTCAAGCTGCTCTATACCCAGAGCGCCGTGGTCATCGCCATGGCCCACGTGCTTTTGCCGTTCATGATCCTGCCTATTTACGGCGCATTACGCAGCATTCCGAATGATTATGGGCGGGCGGCCGCCGTGCTCGGCGCAACGCGCCTGCGGACCTTCCTGGAGGTCATCCTTCCCCTGAGCCTGCCGGGTGTCGTCTCCGGTTCGCTGCTCGTGTTCCTCACGGCGCTCGGCTTCTTCATTACGCCCGCGCTGCTCGGTTCGCCGCAGGAGATGATGATCTCGACGCTTGTCTCGAAGCAGATCCGCGAGGTCCTCGATTGGCCCTTCGCTGCCGCGCTGGTCGGGGTGCTGACCGTATTCGTGACGTTGCTGGCGATCGTCTTCAGCAAGACGCTCCGGTTCGACCGGCTGATGGGGAATGCCTCATGAAGCCGCCGACCGACCGCGGATCGCTCGCGCTGGGGGCCTACGTCTATGCCGTGCTGGCCTTCATCATCGTGCCGTTGGTTATCGTCATTCCGATGTCGTTCAGCCAGAACGACTATCTGGCCTTTCCGCCGTCGGGCTTTACGCTGAAATGGTACGCGGAATATTTTGACAGCAGGCAATGGCGTGCGGCCACCTGGCTCAGCGTGCAGGTGGCCTTGCTGACCGCTCTTTTCGCGTCGGTCATCGGCACGGCCGCGACCTATGCAATGATCCGCGGCCGCAGCCGGCTGGTCACCGTTTTCCAGATCCTCCTGATCGGGCCGATCATCGTGCCGCACATCGCGCTCGCCGTCGGCCTTTATCTGTTCTTTCAGACGATCGGTCTCTCGGGCACCATCCCCGGCTTCGTGCTCGCGCATACGGTGCTCACCTTGCCGTTCGTCGTTTTCACGATGGCCGCCGCCCTGGGAAAGGTCGATGCCAATCTGGAGGCGGCGGCCATGAGCTGCGGCGCGTCGCGCTTCCAGGCCTTCCGCCTGGTCACACTGCCACTCGTCCTGCCGAGCCTCGCCAGCAGCGCGCTATTTGCCTTCATCATCTCCTTCGACGAGCCGGTGGTGTCGTTCTTTCTGTCCGGTGTGCGCCAGAAGACGCTGCCGCGCCGAATGTTCGAAGACATCGAGCAGAACCTGACGCCGGTGATTCCCGCGATCGCGACACTGCTGATCGTCCTGTCCATCTTGATTCTGCTGGGGGCCCATGTCCTCAGATCCCGCAGCGTCACCCGGTAGCGAGCCAGCTGATAGCCAGAGAGGAGACCGTCGATGTTGAAAACAGGTTGGATGTGGAGCCCGGCAGCTTTCGTGCTTGCTTCGGTTCTTTGTGGAACGCTGCCGGCCGCCGCTGAAAAACTGGAAGACCAATTGGTGATTGCCACCACCGGCGGCCTGATGGGCAACACCCTTGCGAAATATTTCTACGATCCCTTCAGCAAGGCGAAGAACGTCGAGATCGTCCCGGTCGCAATCGAGGTCCCCGACCAGTGGGCGCGCGCCAAGGCAATGCAGCGAACCGGCAAGGTGGAGTTCGACATCGTCACGGCAACGGGTCCCGATTTGGTCGGACGCACGGACATGCTCGAAAAAATCGACTGTGCGAAACTGCCGAGCGTCCAGAAGTTCGGCGTCTCAGACGCCTGTCAGCCCTACGGTGTTGCGCGCACGACCGGCGGCATGCTGATCACCTACAATACCGAGACGTTCAAGACCAAGGCGCCCAAGACATGGGCGGATTTTTGGGACGTCAAGCAGTTTCCCGGGCCGCGAGGCCTGCCGGACACCGGCGACAGCGATTGGTGGGTGCCGGTAGCAGCGCTCCTTGCCGATGGCGTCAAGCCGGAGCAGCTCTTCCCGCTGGACATCAATCGCGCCTACAAGAAGCTGGACGAGATCCGTCCCAATGTCGGGGTGTGGTGGAAGACGGGCGACCAGGTGCAGCAGATCATGCGTAGCCGCGAGGTCGTCATGGCCATGAGCTATTCAGGCCGCGCGCTCGCTGTCGTGAAGGAGGGCGTACCGGCCGCCATGTCCTGGGACCAGGCCATTCGCGACACCGGCTACATGGCTGTTCTCAAGGGCGCACCTGATCTCAATGCCGCCATGGCTTATCTCGACTTCTTCTATGCAAGCTCCGACGCGCATGTGCCGTTCATGCGCGCTGTCAACTATGCGACGGCCAGCAAGTCGGCCATCGAACTGTTGAAGCTGGAGGAGCGCAATCTCTACGCGACCTCGCCGGAGAACTACGAAAAGCTGGTCAAGCCCGATTTCGCCTGGATCGGCGAGCATCGTAACGAGCTGCGTGAGCGGTGGATGGCCTGGCTGACCCGGTGATCCGCGCACCCACTTCCGCCATCCGCGTTGCAAGATGAGGACGGACCATGGATCACACCAGTGACCCCGCTGCGCTGCGCTACGTGATCGATCCCAAAAGGCTCGATCTCGTAGAGGAGTTCCGCGCAAGTCCGCTCGGCGTGCATAGTCCGGAGCTCCGCAAGCTGCTGGCGCGGATGCGATGGGGCAGGCCGGAAGGGCGGCTGGTCCTGATCGTGCTCGAACCTGGCAAGGCCTGGCGGCTGTCGCGCATCCCCAAGCGTCGAGGCGATCCGATGCCTTTCGTCGATGATCGCGTCTTCACCTCTCTCGTCGAAGCGGAGTGGCACGTCTTCAAGCTGCGCTGGCAGGAAATGACGGGAACGACGCTCCCTGCGGAGGTTTCCGGTGATCTATAAGACCAACGAGTATCTCGGTTATCCCGATCGTATCAGCGTCCCGGCAGGCGAGGCCGTCAGATTCCAGCTGAGCAGCAAGCGGCCAAGCGTGAAGGTGGAGGTGTTGCGGCTGCGCTGTGGCGATGTCGATGCCAACGGCCCGGGCTTCAAATATGAGGTGATGACGAGCAGCATTGACGGTGAGCATGCCTGCCTCGACCAACCGATCCGGCCCGGATCCAACGCGGTCATTGATCACGACGGTGCGCTGGTCCCAACCGGCGGGCACTGGTGTTTCGGAGCCTATGTGTATCCGACGCGGATCGCTGATAACGCCAAGGCCGTGATGGGAAATTGGTGCGAGCGATCGGCGCGCGGCTATGCGCTCGAGCTCGACGAGGAGGGGACTCTTGTCCTGGTGCTGGGCCAGGCGAGCGGTACGCCAGCCCGCTTTGCCCTCGACGTCAAGCTGCGCCCGCGTGTCTGGTCATTCGTATCCTGCGCGCTCGACCTTTCGCAGGGATCGGCCTCCTTGTCACTGATCGTTCCGCCCGACGGCGTTCGGCCGGCCGCTGCCCATTCGAAATCGTTCGCGCTACCACAAGCGCTCGCGCTCGACTCCGGACTGCCGTTCCTGATCGCGGCCCATCATCTGAATGGCGATCGCCAATATAGCGCGCACTTCGACGGCAAGATCGAAGCTCCGCGTGTCCTTTCGCGGCCGTTGGACGCAGAGGCGCTGCGTGTCTTCGACGGCCGGCAGCGGACGGGAGCGAGCGATGCCGGGCTTGTCGCCTTCTGGGATTTCTCGAATGGAATCTCGTCACTGTCGGTCAAGGATCTTTCGCCGAACGGCCTGCATGGCCGCCTCCGCCAGTTGCCTCGCAGGGGCGTGACCGGCTTTCATTGGTCTGGATCCGTCCACGACTGGCGGCTGTCGCCGCAGGAATATGCGGCGATTCATTTCCACAGCGACGACATCTACGATTGCGGGTGGCAGACCACCTGCACGCTCGATGTGCCGGCCCACTGGCGGTCAGGTGTCTATGCGCTCCGGCTGACTTCAGGTGGCGACAATCCCGACCGGGACTGCGAAAGCTACGTCACCTTCTTCGTGACGCCTAGCAAGGCGTCCAGGCGCGCGGATCTCGTCGTGGTCGCTTCGGTCGCGACATATCTGGCTTATGCCAACAGTGCGTTGCGTCTCTATCAGGTCCACTTCGAGACGCTGATGGAGCACGTTCTGTGGCTGCCGCAAGATGACGTCTTCATGCAGGAGAACCCGGAGATCGGCCAGTCGACCTATGATTGCCATGTCGACGGTTCGGGGCGAGCGTACAGCTCCTGGCTGCGGCCCATCCTCAACATGCGCCCGCGCGGCTACTGGTTCAATTTGATCAACGACACCCATATCCTCGACTGGCTCGAGGAGAAGGGGATCGCCTACGATCTGATCACGGATGTCGAGCTTGACCGGGAAGGAGCGCGGGCGCTTGCGCCTTACCGGGTCATGATGACGCCGACCCACCCCGAATATTACAGCTTCAACATGATGAACGCGATCATGGCGTATCAGAACGCCGGTGGGCGGCATGTCTCGATGGGAGGCAATGCATTCTACTGGCGCTGCGGCTTTCATCCGGCCGCGCCCGCCGCGCTGGAGGTCCGCCGCGGCATGGCCGGAACGCGCACTTGGGAATCGGAGCCGGGTGAAGTGCACCTTGCCGGCACAGGCGAGCCGGGTTCGCTGTGGCGGCATTCGGGCTTTGCGCCGCAAAAGCTCGTCGGCGTCGGGTTCTCGGCCATGATCAACGATACCTGCGGCTACTATCTGCGCACCGCCGAAAGCGAGGATGCGCGCGTCACGTTCATCTTCGAGGGCACGGGCCGTCACGAAAAATTCGGTGATTTTGGATTTCGCTACAATGGCGCCGTCGGCAGCGAGATCGATCGCTACGATCTCGAGCTCGGAACGCCGCCGCACGCGTTGCGGATCGCGACATCTGAAGGATTGGGCGCGGGCGCGCTGCCGACGCCGGAGGAGTTTCGCACCGTGGTCGACGGCCTTGACGGCACGCAGAATGCGCTGGTGCGCGCCGACATGGTGTTCTTCGAGACCATCAATGGTGGCGCCGTCTTTGCGACGGGATCGATCACCTACGGCATGTCGTTGGGCCACAACAACTACGACAACAATATCAGCACCATCACGTGGAACGTCGTGAACAGGTTTCTCGATCCACGGCCTTTCGTCATGCCTGCCACAGCCTAGACTGCTGCCTCGATTTCGGCCCAACATACAAAATCGCCATCTCGTCGCCAGAGATGGCTCTCGAACCAGGGAGGCTGTCATGTCGGACAAGCCTGAGTTTCACCCCCCGGAGTTGGGATCCCTCAACGTCGCTCCCCGCAGGGCGCGTCCGATGCATGCGGATGAGCACTGGGGCAGCCAGCCCTGGTACGAAGCCCCGCGCGGCGATCCCGCCGTGGCGGAGGTCTACACCTATACCGATGCGATGTCTTACGACCCAGGAGACGAAATCGTCTTTCGCTCCTCCGCAACCGCAAAGGCATGGCGGTTGCAGATCTATCGCGATGGTCTCGAACCCGAGATGGTGCATGAGATCGATGCGCTTGAAGGCGTGTTCGCGGCCACGCCGCCCGATGCCTATCGCAATGGCTGCAACTGGCCCGTCGCTCATCGCTGGAAATTGCCGCCGGATCTGCGCTCGGGCTTCTATCGCGTGGTCTCGTCGTGCGAGCGGGCGAACGGGGCCCGCTTCGTCCAGCATCATTTCTTCGTCGTGCGTCCGACCGAGAAGACGCGGCGCGCGAAGATTCTGATGATCCTGCCGACAGGCACCTGGACCGCCTACAATGATTTCGGCGGAGCCAATCACTATTTCGGCGTCGAAGGTCCTGACAGCGACGAGCCGTCGCCGGTGTTGTCGCTGCAGCGACCATGGACGCGCGGCGTGGTCTGGCTGCCCCCCGGCGCGCCGCGCATCTGCGCCGATCCTGCCCCCGGGATGGGTGACGCGCCGCGCTATCAGATGAAGGAGTGGGCGTTCTCCAACGGCTTTGGCCAGTATTACGCGGCAGCGGGTTGGGCCCAGTTCGACCGGCATTTCGTGCTCTGGGCGCAGAAGGAAGGCTACGCCCTCGACATGATCACCCAGACCGATCTTCACTACCGGCCAGAGCTGCTCGACGCTTATCCGTGCGTCACCATCGTCGGCCATGACGAGTATTGGACGTGGGAGATGCGCGAGGCGATCGAACGTTATGTGGAAGGCGGCGGGCGGCTCGCGCGCTTCGGCGCCAACTTCCTGTGGCAGATCCGGCTCGAGGAGGATGGCAAGCGTCAAGTCTGCTACAAGTTCAAGGCCGTCCACAAGGACCCGATCGTCGGCACGGACCGCGCGCGCCTGATGACATCAGCCTGGGAAGATCGCAACGTCCGTTGGCCCGGCGCCTCGACGGTCGGCGTGAATGGCGCGCATGGCCTCTACGCGTCCTGGGGCGGCTTCGCGCCGAACGGCCAGAGAGGCTTTACGGTCTATCGCCCCGAGCATTGGGCGTTTGCCGGCACCGGACTGCACTATGCGGATATCTTCGGCGACAAGCAGCACATCTTCGCCTACGAGGTCGACGGGCTGGACTACACGTTCCGCAACGGTCTTCCGTTTCCGGTTCCGGCCGAGGGGCAGCCCGAGACCATTCAGATCCTGGCGATGGCGCCGGCCGTCCTGGCCGAAGACGAGCCGCAGGGTGAGGGCTTCCGCTACTACGTACGCAGCAGCGACCACGAAGGCCTGGTGGAATGCATCACCGGCGAGGTCACGCCCGAGGGGCTGGCCCGCTACAAATACGGCTCAGGCATGATGGTGCACATGACCCGCGGCAAGGGCGAGGTGCTGACAGCCGCGACCTGCGAATGGGTGATGGGGCTGAAGCGCGGCGACCCGTTCACGCAGCGGATCACCCGCAACATCCTCGATCGCTTCACCGTGCCTCGCTCCGCGTGAGCAACTTTCAGCGACGCCGGGATTTCGTGCGTGCGGCCTTGGCAGGTGGTGGGGCGCGCGTCTTCGTCGCTTCAGTCTCGACGTCTTCGTCAATGGCCGTCTCGGGAGTCATGAAGCGTGTGCCGCCATGCTTCTCCAGCAACCGGACAAGATTCTGGCCGCCCTCCATCATATCCGCCTGGATCGACTCGCGAACCTTGTCCGGTCGGCGCTGCCGCAGATTCTTGAGAACGGATAAGTGCTGATGTTCGTTTGGATAGGTCGGGGGGGCGTGCGGATAATGGAAATTCAACAAGGGCCCGTTGCGCATCCAGATATCGTCAAGGATGGCGAGCACTTCGGGAAGACCCGATCCATCATAGAGGCCGCGGTGGAATTGCCAGTTGGCGCGAACCGCGTCGGACCATCTGTGCTCCTTCTCGGCGCTGATCAGCTCGCGGTGAGTGGCCTCCATCCTGTCGATATCGGCTTCCGAGATGCGCGTGGTGGCGTGCTCGGCGGCAAGTCCCTCGAGAAACAACCTGACAGTCCTGAGCTCGATATACTGCTTGGCCGTCATGTGCGCGACCATGATCGAGCGTCCCGCCTGCATCTCCAGCGCACGGCCGCGCACGAGCTGCATCAGGGCTTCGCGAATGGGCGTCTCCGAGACGTTCATGGTCGCGGCAAGATCGCGAATCTTGAAGCGATGGCCCGGCCAGAACCGGCCCTCCATCAGCGCCTGGCGCAGATTGTTGTAGACCAGGCTTGTCAGGCTGTCGCGCGCGACCGGGCCCACGCCGCCCTCGCCATGTCTCTGTTCAACGTCAGCCATGCTCGGTCCCCGAAAGGTCTGGGCCGTTTCGGCAATCCGCGCCGATACGGGTTCGAATCCACTTCATATATAATATAGGATGTCGTTCCTGCGCACTGATCGTCTGCGCCTTGTTCAGCGACAGGACCTTGAAGGTTCGCCGCCTCTCGAAACCCCAAATTTGTTAGCTCGGAATCGGACCGTGGCCTCACGAGGTCTACGGTCCCGGGCCGGCAAAGCAACAATTCCCTTGTCACTAACAACATAATATATGATATATCATTGTTAGAGGAGAGAAGGCATGCCGGAATTGATCAGGACAAGGGATGCTGCCCTGCGGGCGCGAGCCGAAAAGGTTGTGCCAGGCGGGATGTGGGGTCATCTCCACGCGGCCAAGTTGCCGGAGACGTATCCGCAATTCTTCAGCCGCGGCGAGGGCGGCGTGCTCTGGGATGTCGACGGTCACCGCTACGTGGACTTCATGTGCAGCTGGGGTCCCAATCTGCTCGGCCATCACCATCCCGAGGTGGAGGAAGCCGCCGAGCGTCAGCGGCGCGACGGCGACTGCCTCAATGGCCCGGCCGAAGTCATGGTCGAGTTGGCCGAGCTCATCGTGGACATGGTCGGACATGCCGATTGGACGCAGTTTCAGAAGAACGGCACCGATGCGACGACGACGTGCGTCACGATCGCGAGGGCTGCAACAGGCCGGCGAAAGATCCTCGTCGCCAAGGGAGCCTACCATGGCGCCGTGCCGTGGTGCTCACCGTCGCTTTTCGGTGTGACCGCGGAGGATCGCGCCCATCTCGCATACTTCACTTTCAACGACGTCGAGAGTCTTGAGGCGGCGGCTAACGCAGCGGGCGATGATCTTGCCGGAATTTTGATTTCGGCGTTCCGCCACGATCTCGGATTCGACCAGGAACTCCCCACCGCAGAGTTCGCGCGCGCGGCGCGCCGCATCTGTGACAGCAAGGGGGCCGCGCTTGTGATCGACGAAGTTCGCGCCGGCTTCCGCCTCAACGCCGCAGGTAGCTGGGAAGGGCTTGGTGTTCGGCCCGACTTGTCGGCCTGGAGCAAGGCGATCGCCAATGGACATTCCCTGGCGGCTGTGACCGGAGCTGATTGGCTGCGCCGTGCGGCGTCCCAGGTTTTTGTCACGGGGTCATTCTGGGCTGGCGCCGTCGCCATGGCTGCTGCCGTCGCGACGCTGAAGATCGTGCGCAGGGACGACGTTCCGACGCGTCTTGCGCAGCTCGGGCAAACGCTGCGTGATGGCCTGGAGACGCGCTCCCGTCAGTTCGGTCTGTCAATCCGTCAATCCGGGCCCGTGCAAATGCCGACCCTTTTGTTTGAAGGAGACCCGGACTATCGGAGAGGTACGGCCTTCTGCAGCGCGATGCTTGCAAGGGGCGTTTACTTCCATCCCAAGCACAACATGTTCCTCTGCGCCGCCCATACCGAGGCCGACATCGCCGTTGCCCTCGAGGCAGCGGAGCACGGCTTTGCAACCGTGGCGGCGCTTTGACTCTCGCAAACCAGGTTCGAGCCCTGGTGCGCCCACCATTTAAATCAAACACTTAGCGGTTTTCACGAGCGGCGAAACCAGCGCCGTTTACACCACCCTTTACAGTTTTGTTCTCGCTTCGAGCTTCAGCACTGCGGCTTCGGCAAGCTGAATGTCGCGATCGAGATAGTGCGCATCGAGGATGGCCTCGACGTCCTTCAGCGAGTGGCCGGTGACGGCCGCGATCTGCGGCACGCTGGCGCCGGCGATAGCCAACCGAACCACCGCCGTGCCGCGCAGGTCCTGACACGTAAGGCCGCTGATGCCGGCGCGCTCGCAGGCCATGCCCACGACGTGCGAAACCCATTGGACGGCCAGGGCCGCCGAATCGCCGGCGGAGGCATCGCGCATCGAGCAACTCGAACAGGAGCTTGAGACGGACCGCAGGGAGCTCGAGATGACGATCCGCGATCTGCAGGCCTCGAACCAAGGAGCTGACGTCGCTGAACGAAGAAGCCGTTTCCCTGAACGAGGAATTCCAGTCGACGAACGAGGAGTTGGAGTCGTTGCGGGAGGAACGAACTGCAGTCGCTCAACGAAGAACTTACGACGGTCAATAGTCAGCTTCAGGAGTCGCTCGACCGTGAGCGCAAGATAGGCGCTCAGGCTGACGTGCAGAGCGCGTCCGGAACCTGGTATCTTTGCAGTATTTCTCCTTACTGGACCCAGGAGGACCGGATCGAGGGCGTGGTCATCAACCTCGCCGATATCTCGACGCTGAAGGCGGGGGAGGCGAAGCTTCGCGGCGCGTGCGCTTATACTGAATCGATCACCGACACGATCCGCGAGCCG
>NZ_PPPT01000175.1 GCF_006483445.1 Bradyrhizobium guangdongense
TCATTGCGAGGAGCTCGCGACAAAATTGCGAAGCAATTTTGCGCTGATGCGACGAAGCAATCCAGACTGTAACAGCGGAGACATTCCTGGATTGCTTCGCTTCGCTCGCAATGACGAATTATCCAAACCGCCTTCTACGCCATTCGATCAGCTTGCTGCTGACCTCCTCCGGCTTTTCCTGCTGCGTCCAATGGCCGCTGTCCTTCACGAGATACTTCTCGAGATCCGGCACCAGCCGCTCCATGCCGTCGGCGGCCGAGGGCGGCAGCACCGCGTCGTTCTCGGCCATGATCATCAGCGACGGCACGCGCACCGTATGGTCCATACCCTTCGAGAAGTGCCAGTTCCGGGTAAAGTTACGGTACCAGTTGATGCCGCCGGTGAAGCCCGTCCTGGTGAAGGTATCGACGAACACCTTCTTCTCCTCCGCCGACAGGATCGGCGTGCGCGGATCGTATTTGGCGTCATAGGCCGCGATCATCTGCGGGAATGCGAGATTGGTTTTCGAGGACGCGCCGACGCCGGCGACCGGCGGCTGGTCCGGCTTGGCCTCGGGCTTGCCGAGCGGCTTGCGCATGAAGGCGTCAAAAGTCTGCTCGACCCGGCTGCCGAAGATGCGGTCGGGCTCGCGCGCGGGATCCTGGAACTGCACGATGTACATCTGATCGCCAAAGCGCTGGCGGAACAGCTCGATCGGATCGGCCGGCGTGCGATCCCAATGCGGCGTGTTCACGCCGACGACGCCTGCGACGCGCGAGGCGTGACGCAGCGGCATCTGCCAGACGACGAACCCGCCCCAGTCGTGGCCGACGAAGATCGCCTTGTCGATCTCGAGGTGATCGAGCAGGCCGACGAGATCGCCGGTGAGATGCGTGAGGTCGTAGTCCTCGACTGCCTCAGGCCGGTCGCTCGCGCCATAGCCGCGCTGGTCCGGCGCGATGACGCGGATGCCGGCTTCGCTCAGCGCCTTGATCTGGTGGCGCCAGGAGAAGGCGAGCTCGGGCCAGCCATGGCACAGCACCATCGGCGGCTTGTCGGTCTTCGGGCCCGCCTCGTAATAGCCCATGCGGATTCCGTTCGTCTGCACGAACCTGAGCGGCGGCATTTCAATCATTGCAAGCGTCCTGATGTCCTATTCGGCGGCGCCCTTGATATCGGCCGCGGGCGGGTTGTAGGCCGCCTCCAGTGCGGCGAACTCTTCCGGCAGCATGTCGCACATCACCTGCACATGCGGGATGATGTTGGCGCCGACGATGAAGCCGAAATCGAGCTGGTCGCGATAGCTCTGCACGGTGATGTTGAGCGCCTGCCCATGGGTCGAGATCGACACCGGGAAGATGTGCAAGAGCTCCGCGCCCGCTGCGTACAAAGTCTGCCGCGGCCCCGGCACGTTGGAGACCGTGATGTTGGCCGCCGGCGGCAGCACATCAGACAGGTTGGAGCGGCTGTAGAGCAGCGCCAAAATCTGCACCATGATCGGCGCGCCCAGCATCGAGATGTTGGAGACCTGCGGCATCAGCGCGCGCAGCGGATGCGACATCTCCTTGGACTTGGTCGACTGCGCGATGATGGCTTCCAGCCGCTCCTTGGGGTCCTCGATATTGGTGGCGATCGCGCAGATCATGCCGAACACCTGGTTGTTGGCCTCGGTGTTGCCCTCCTCGCGCAGCGAGATCGGAACGGCCGCGGTCAGCGATTTCGCCGGCAGCGTGCCGTATTGCTTGAGGTAGCGCCGGACCACGCCGGAGGCGAGCGCCAGCACGACGTCGTTGAGCTTGCCGCCGGCCTGCTTGGCGAGCGCCTTGGCGCGCGACAGCGAGATCGAGACGCCGGCAAAGCTGCGCTCGGACGAGATCGTCTTGTTCAGGATGGTCGGCGGCGACACCATGCTGGCGAGGCTCTCGCGCGACCTGGGGTCGGAAATCTTGCCGAGCACGTCGGAGACGCTCTTGACCATGGTCGGGATGTTGCCAGCGAAGCGCACCGCGCTCTCGATCTGGTACATCGCATTGTCGAACAGGATCGAGCCGATGTCGCTCTTGCCGGTGCGCGGCAGTTGCAGGTTCTTCGCCGCCGCCGAGGCGTCGAGCGGCTGGGTGAAAAGCTGCTGATAGGAATCGAGCAGGTTGGCCGCGATGTCGCGCGGCTCCTGTCCGGTCTTGGCGCCGACCGTCGGCGGCTCGACCGTCCGCGGGACAGGCGAGATGTCGTAGATCATGCTGGTCAGCGCCGCACCGGCACCGCCGTCGATGGCGGCATGATGCATCTTGGAATAGAGCCCGACCTCGTTGTTCTTCATGCCCTCGAAGACGTAGAACTCCCAGAGCGGGCGCGCGCGGTTGAGGAGCTTTGCATGCATCCAGCCGACGATGCGCTCGAGCGTGGCGCGGTCGCGCGGCGCCGGCAGGCTGGCGCGGAAGATGTGGCGGTCGATATCGAACTGGTCGTCCTCGACCCAGGAGGGATGGTCGATGTCGAGCGGCGCCTTCTCCAGGCGCGCTTTCAGGATCGGCGCGATGTGGAGGCGCGATACGATCATCGCCTTGAAGTCTTCGAAGAAGTCGCCCTTGTAGTCGTCAGGCAGGCGAAAGATCGCCATGCTTCCGACATGCATCGGCATTTCCGGCGTTTCCAGATACAGAAATGACGCGTCCAGCGACGACAGCTTCTTACCGTCAGCCATAGTTCCCTCCCGAAAAACTCAACCGGCGCCTTTGCGGCGCTTCTTCTCAAGCCGGTACTTTAGAGTCCGGCGGAGCATATGCAATGGCAAACGGACCTGCCCGGTCGAACGGCCAGAACTCCCCCTCAGGCTGGGCCAGGCGATCGGCCACCGCCCAAAGCGCCGCCGGGTTCACACCGAGGCCGATATGGCTGGCGAACAGCACCTCGATGTTCTCGGCCTTGTCGGAGGGATGCAACAAACAGGTACGCCAGTTCACGATGCCGTCACTGCGGGAATAGATCGAGCTCGCCGGCACCGGCAATTCGCCCGCGATCGCCTCGCGCAGTTCGGGGCGGTCCTCGACGCTCTCGCCCGACAGCATCTCGTAGAGCCGCGTCGCATTGGTTGCCCGCACGTCATTGGCAAAGGGGCTGCCGAGGGTGATGACGTTGCGCACCATGTCGGGCGCCTGGAGCGCGAGATCGCGGGCATAGATGCCGCCGAGGCTCCATCCCACGAGACTGACCTTTTGGCCCGTCTCCTGATGGATCTCGGTGAGACGCGCCCGCAGCGTCTCGCGCGTCCGCGACAGGCCGCCGAGGTTGCGCCCCATCCGCCAGGCATGCGCGTTATAGCCGAGCTCGCGGAGATAGCGGCGCATCGGCGCCATCGAGAGATCGCTTGCGAGAAAGCCCGGCAGCGCCAGCACGGGATGACCGTCGCCGCGCGGCGCGCGCATCAGCAATGGCGACAGCACGAGGCTGGCATTGAGCTCGAACAGTCCGCGCGCTTCCGCGAGCATGAGACCGAGGCTCGGCGGACGAAGCCGGCTCGGGGCCTGCGCTTCGTTGGGGTCCGGCGGCATTATTTCTTCTTGTCGCTGCTACGCGTGCCGCCGAGCCCGGCCATGGTGATGAACATGTCCTGAAACCGTTCGGCGAGCTTCGGATCGAAGGTGAACCAGCTCTGGAGCAGCGATTCCGGCGAGACCTTGTCGATGTTGGACATCATCTGTTGCTGCAGCTTGTCCATGACGGCGGTCTGCATCGGCATCACGTCCGGCAGGCCGAAGAACTGGCGCGCCTCGAGGGGGGTGCAGTCGATTTCGATGTTAACCTTCATGTCCCCTCCAGAAAGCAGATTCGAGCGGCGTGGACATAGTATCACCGCGAGTTGTGGTGCGACGCAAGCGACCTGACGCCGGCCCAATGCGCCCCTCCCCCCAATTGTCCGATATGGTCAATCAAATCGTCCCTTCCGGAACGTGCCGCGCGACCGGGGATCGACGGCAGGCGGCGTCACTTCCGCCCCCGCGTTCCGCACGGCGAAAGTCGAATGTCGCGCGCTCGGGCCTGCCTCTAACCTCACAGGTCAGCATTGCTGCACAGCGGCGCAAGTTGGCGCGTTCCTTGCTGGAATCGCGCTTGCACGGGTCGAGAACTCTGGGCAACATGGTTTGGTTGGCCGGCCGAACAATGAAAAATCAGGGCACGCCGGCGTGGAGAGGGTCAGAATGTCTTTAGGTCGAAGTCTGTTTGCGGCGACGCTCGCCGGTATGCTTGCGTTCGCGGTCTCGCCGGCGTCCAGTCAAACGCTGCGCTATGCCAACCAGGGCGATCTGAAGTCGCTGGATCCCTATTCGCTCAACGAATCCACCACCCACGCCCATCTCGGCCACGTCTACCAGGGCCTCACCGCGCGCGACAAGGATCTGAAGATCATCCCGGCGCTGGCGGAGAGCTGGGAGACGCCGGAGCCGACCCGCTGGCGCTTCCATCTGCGCAAGGGCGTCAAATTCCACAACGGCGATCCCTTCACCGCCGACGACGTGCTGTTCTCTGCCGACCGCGTCCGCAACAAGAACTCCAACATGCAGACCCGGCTTGCGGCCAACATCAAGGTCGTCAAGGTCGACGACTACACCGTCGATTTCATCCTGCCCTCGCCCAATCCCATCCTGCATTATGCGTGGGACGTCTGGTACATCATGGACAAGAAGTGGGCCGAGGCGAACAACGCCGTCGAGCCGACCCCGGTGTCCGCGACCACGCCGAGCTACGCCTCGCTGCACGAGAACGGCACCGGTCCCTTCACCATCGAGAGCCATCAGCCCGGCGTGAAGACCGTGTTCAAGGCCAACCCCAATTACTGGGGCAAGATGGAAGGTAATTTGAAGGAGATCGTCTTCACCCCGATCGCCTCCGATGCCACCCGTGTCGCAGCGCTCCTCTCGGGCGAAGTCGACGTCATCGAGCCGGTGCCGATCCAGGACATCTCCCGCGTCGATTCGAGCCCGAACGCCCAGGTGCTAAAGGGGCCGGAGCTGCGCACCATCTTCATCGGCTTCGATCAGACGCGCGACGAACTGCTCTACTCCAGCGTCAAGGGCAAGAACCCGTTCAAGGACCCCAAGGTCCGCGAAGCCTTCTACAAGGCGATCGACGTCGAGCTGATCAAGACGCGCGTGATGCGCGGGCTGTCGACGCCGTCGGCGCTGATGATCGCGCCCCAGCTATTCCCGCTGGCCAAGGACTTCACGCGACCCAAATTCGACCCTGATGGCGCCAAGAAGCTCCTGACCGAAGCCGGCTATCCCGACGGCTTCGAGGTCACCTTGGACTGCCCGAACGATCGCTACGTCAACGACGCCGCGATCTGCCAGGCCGTGGTCGGCATGCTTGCCCGCGTCGGCGTCAAGATCAATCTGCTGGCGCAACCGAAGGCCCAATACTTCGCCAAGGTGCTGAAGCAGGGCGGCTACCAGACCTCGTTCTATCTGCTCGGCTGGACGCCCGGCACGATGGACTCCCACAACGTGCTCTATGACATCATGGGCTGCCGCGACGACGCGAAGTCTTCGCGGGGCGAGGCCAATCTCGGCGGTTACTGCAACAAGGAGTTCGACGCCATCACCGACAAGGTGCTGGTCGAAGCCGACGCCGACAAGCGCAACCAGCTCATCAAGCAGGCCTACGAAATCGGCAACAAGGACTGGTCCTACATCCCGCTGCACCAGCAGGCGCTGGCCTGGGGCGTGTCGAAGAAGGTCAACCTGCCGCAACGTGCCGACAATCTGGTCATGTTCCACTGGGCGACCAAGAACGACTAGCCTCGGTTGAACACAGGGTCCCGGCAGCATCAGGCTTCCGGGACCTTTCCTTTTTCGGCTGACAAGGACGTCGGCCAGACGCAGACCCAAGGAAAGTGGAAGGCATGCTCGCTTTCACTCTTCGCCGCGCCGTCCAGGCCATCGGCGTCATGTTCGCCGTCGGCATCATCGCGTTCTCGATGTTCCGTTTCGCCGGTGACCCCGTCAACCAGATCGTCTCGATCGACACGCCGGCTGCCGAACGCGAAGCCGTGCGAAAATCGCTCGGCCTCGACGACCCCGTGCCGGTGCAATTCGTGCGTTATTTCGCCGATGCCGCGCAATTCAAGTTCGGCGTCTCCTACCAGTTCCGCCAGCCGGTCTCGGCGCTGTTGATGGAGCGCATGCCGGCGACGCTGGAGCTTGCGATCTGCGCTACCGTCTTCGCCATGGTGCTCGGCATCCTCATGGGCGTCTATTCGGCGCTCAAGCGCGACACCGTGCTCGCCAAGCTGTTCCAGGCGGTTTCGCTGATCGGCATCTCGCTGCCGACCTTCCTGATCGGCATCCTCCTGATCTATCTATTCGCGGTGACCTTGGGCTGGCTGCCCTCGTTCGGGCGCGGCGAGGTGGTGAGGCTCGGCTGGTGGACCACCGGTCTGTTGACGCTGTCGGGCCTGAAGGCGCTGATCATGCCCTCGATCACGCTCGGCCTGTTCCAGATGACCCTGATCATGCGGCTGGTGCGCGCGGAGATGCTGGAAGTGCTGCGCACCGACTATATCCGCTTCGCGCGCGCCCGCGGACTGACCACCCGTGCCGTCCATTTCGGCCACGCGCTGAAGAACACGCTCATCCCCGTGATCACGGTGGCCGGACTGCAATTTGGCTCGGTTATTGCATTTTCGATCATCACCGAAACCGTGTTCCAATGGCCGGGCATGGGGCTTCTGTTCGTGCAGGCCGTGCAAAACGTCGACATCCCGATCATGGCCGCCTATCTGCTGATGGTTTCGCTGATTTTCGTCACCATCAACCTGGTGGTCGACATTCTCTACACCGTGGTCGATCCGCGCCTGCGCGCGACCGTCGGCCGGGCCGCGTAAGCATGTCCGAAGCAGTCGTCACCAATTCCGACAAGCCGGGCACACCGGCGACGCATGCCGCGCGCGGCTGGCTAAGCCGCGCGCTCGACAGCGACGTCTTCTATTCGTTTCGCCGCTCCAAGCTGACCATGGTCGCGGCGGCCATTGCCCTGTCGTTCTTCCTGCTTGCGATCTTCGCATCCGTGCTCGCGGTGCAGAACCCGTTCGACCCGGCGCAGTTGCAATTGATGAACTCGCGGATCTCGCCGCTCTGGACTGCCGACGGCCAGAGTCCGTTCCTGCTCGGCACTGACGAGCAGGGCCGCGACGTATTCTCGGCAATTCTCTACGGGATGCGCATCTCGCTCGCCGTGGGCGTCGCCGGCGTGATCTTCGCCGGCGTGCTCGGCATCGCGCTCGGCCTGATCGCCGGTTATTTCGGCGGCGCGGTCGACGGCGTGATCATGCGGATCGCAGACGTGCAGCTCACCTTCCCCGCCATCCTGATCGCGCTATTGGTCAACGGCATCGCGAAATCGATCCTCGGCAACCGGCTCGATGCCAACAGCATGCTGGTCGTGCTCGTGATCTCGATCGGCCTCAGTTTCTGGGTCGGCTATGCCCGCACCGTGCGCGGATCCGTGATGGTCGAGAAGAACAAGGACTATGTCGCTGCCGCACAACTGATCGGCCTGCCGGCGCCAAAAATCATGCTGCGGCACGTGCTGCCGAACACGATGGGCCCGGTCCTGGTGATCGCCACGATCAATCTCGCGCTCGCCATCATCACCGAGGCGACGCTGTCATTCCTCGGCGTCGGCCTGCCCGACACCATGCCCTCGCTCGGCACGCTGATCCGCATCGGCAACAACTATTTGTTCGCCGGCGAATGGTGGATCGTCGCCTTCCCCGGGATCGCACTCGCGGCTCTCATTCTCTCCATCAACCTGCTCGGCGACTGGTTGCGCGACGCGCTCAACCCGAAACTGCGATGAGAACGTTTCCCTCATGACCGATACCGTTCTCTCCGTCCGCAATCTTCAGGTCGAGTTCGCCTCGCGCCGAGGCACGTTGCGCGCCATCGACGGCGTCTCCTTCGACATCGCCAAGGGCGAGGTGCTGGGCGTGGTCGGCGAGTCCGGCGCCGGCAAGTCCGTCACCGGGCTCGCGGTCATCGGCCTGATCGATCCGCCGGGCCGCATCGCCGGCGGCGAGATCCATCTGTCGGGCCTGCGCATCGACAATCTGCCGCCGGACGAGATGCGCCGCGTGCGTGGCAAGCGCATCGGCATGATCTTCCAGGATCCGCTGACCTCGCTGAACCCACTCTACCGGGTCGGCGATCAGATCGTGGAGACGATCCGCACCCATCTCAACCTCTCCGAGACGGCCGCGCGCCGGCGCGCCATCGACTTACTCGCCGAGGTCGGCATTCCCGCGCCCGACAAGCGCATCGACGGCTACCCCCATGAATTCTCCGGCGGCATGCGCCAGCGCGTCGTGATTGCGCTCGCAATCTGCGCCGAGCCCGAGCTGATCATCGCAGACGAGCCGACCACCGCGCTCGACGTCTCCGTGCAGGCGCAGATCATCTCGTTGATCAAGCGCCTCGGCCGCGACCACGGCACCGCGGTGATGCTGGTGACCCACGACATGGGCGTGATCGCAGAAACCTCCGACCGCGTCGCGGTGATGTATGCCGGCCGCGTCGCCGAGATCGGCCCGGTGCAGGACGTCGTGAAGAACCCGCTGCACCCCTATGCAAAAGGCCTCATGGGTGCGATCCCGACGCTCGCGGGCGAGGACAAGCGCCTGGTGCAGATCCCCGGCTCGATGCCGCGGCTGTCGGCCATTCCGCGCGGCTGTTCCTTCAATCCACGCTGTGCACTCGCTTTCGACCGCTGCCGGGTCGATCGGCCCGAGCCGCTGCGCCAGGGCGCGCAATCGGTCGCCTGCCATCTCTATGACAAGGCGCCGGCGGAGAGCGCAGCATGAGTGCGTCCTTCGTCCGGGCTACCGACCTCCGCCGCGTCTTCGACGTCTCAAAACCGTGGCTCAACCGCGTGCTCGAAGGCGGCCATCTCGAATTTCTCAAGGCGGTCGACGGCGTCACCTTCGACATCAGGAAGGGCGAGACCTTTGCGCTGGTCGGCGAGTCCGGCTCCGGCAAGACCACGGTGGCGCGGATGGTCGTCGGCCTGCTGCCGCCGAGTTCCGGCGAGGTGCTGATCGACGGCGTCTCGATGACTGACCCCAAGCAGGCTCCCGCGCGCCGGCGCCTGCGCCGCCGCATCCAGATGATTTTCCAGGACCCCTATGCGAGTCTCAATCCGCGCTTCCGGGTCGACGCCATCATCGCCGAGCCGATCCGCGCCTTCGACCTGATCCAGGGCGAGCGCGACATCCAGGCCCGCGTCGGCGAACTGCTGAGCCTCGTCGGCCTGCACCCCGACGACCGGCTCAAATATCCGCATGAATTCTCCGGCGGCCAGCGCCAGCGCATCGCGATCGCGCGCGCCCTTGCCTCCGACGCAGAGTTCATCGTCTGCGATGAGCCGACTTCGGCGCTCGACGTCTCCGTGCAGGCGCAGATCCTGAACCTGATGCGCGACCTCCAGGACAAGTTCGGCCTGACCTATATGTTCATCAGCCACAACCTCGCGGTCGTCCGCCACATGGCGAGCCGCGTCGGCGTGATGTATCTCGGCCGCATCGTCGAGATCGCGGAGGGCCGCGAGCTGTTCGCACGTCCCCGCATGCCCTACACAAAAATGCTGCTGGGTGCGGTGCCTGATTTGGCGATGTCCGGCCGCCAGCGCATCCCGGTCAAGGGCGAGATCCCCAACCCGATCGATCCGCCGCCCGGCTGCGCCTTCAATCCGCGCTGTCCCCTAGCCTTCGACCTCTGCCGCAAGGAGGCGCCACAACTGATCGACGGCGTCGCCTGCCATGCTGTGAACACCGCGCCGGTCCCGGCGTGACGCGCGCGAGCCATGCTTTGGGAACAATTGGCAGCAGGCCCCGCCTGTGATCAATTGCGCCCGCTGAAATCAAGAAAAGCGAACCCACAAGGCTCTCACTAAAATGGGCAACATCAATCCGGATCCCTTCACGACTCGGCCCGAGATCGAGGGCACTTTTGGGGTCGTCGCCTCCACGCACTGGATCGCGACCGCGGTCGGCATGGGCATTCTGGAAAAAGGCGGCAACGCCTTCGATGCCGGTGTCGCCACCGCCTTCACGCTGCAGGTGGTCGAGCCGCATCTCAACGGCCCCGGCGGCGACGTGCCCATTATCGTGCATGACGTGAAACGCGGCCGCACCGAGGTGATCTGCGGCCAGGGCCCGGCGCCGGCGCGCGCCACCATCGCACATTACAAGAGCGAAGGGCTCGACATGGTGCCCGGCACCGGGTTGTTGGCGGCCTGCGTCCCCGGCACTTTCGAGTCCTGGATGATGCTGCTGCGCGACTATGGCACGCTGCGCCTGCGCGACGTGCTGGAGCCCGCGATATCCTATGCGCGCGACGGCTATCCTCTGGTCGAGCGCGCCTGCGCCACCATCCAGACCGTCGAAAACTTGTTCCGGAAATATTGGCCGACCTCGGCCGCGGTCTATCTGCCCAACGGCAAGGTGCCGACACCTGGCACGCTCTTCACCAACAAGACGCTCGCGGAAACCTATGCGCGCATCCTGAAAGAAGCCGAGAGTGGCAGCGGCGGACGCGACACCGAGATCGAGCGCGCACGCAAGGCATGGTCGAAGGGGTTTGTGGCCGAAGCCATCGACAAGTTCTGCCGCACGCAAGAGGTCATGGACGTCAGCGGCTCGCCGCATCGCGGCGTGCTCTCCGCCGACGATATGGCGCGCTGGGAGCCGACGGTCGAAGCTCCCCTCACCTACGACTACGGCCGCTACACCGTCTGCAAGGCCGGCGTCTGGAGCCAGGGCCCCGTGACGCTGCAACAGCTCGCGCTGCTGAAGGGCTTTGCGCTCGACGGTCTCGACCCGACAGGCCCCGAATTCATCCATCTTCAGATCGAATGCGCAAAGCTCGCCTTTGCCGACCGCGAGAAGTTCTACGGCGACCCAAAATTTACGGAGATCCCGATCGCGACCTTGCTGTCGGATACCTACAACAATGAGCGTCGCAAGCTCGTCACCGACAAGGCGTCGCTCGACTTCACGCCCGGCTCGGTCGAGGGCTTTGGCGGCGTCGTCAAGCTGCGCCGCGCCGAGGGCCAGCGCGAGGCGGTCGGCGCGCTCGGTGCCGGAGAGCCCACGGTCGGCCGCTTCGGCGAGGTGCGCGGCGACACCGTGCATTTCGACATCATCGACAGGGACGGCAACATGGTGTCGTCCACGCCATCGGGCGGCTGGCTGCAGTCCTCGCCTGTGATCCCCGAGCTCGGCTTTTGTCTGGGCAGCCGCGCGCAGATGTTCTGGCTCGACGAAAATCATCCGGGATCGCTCGCACCGGGCAAGCGGCCGCGCACGACCCTGTCGCCGACCATGGCGCTGCGCGATGGCGAGCCGTATCTGGCCTGGGGCTCGCCGGGCGGCGACCAGCAGGACCAGTGGATCACGCAGTTCTTCCTGCGCCACGTCCACTGCAACCTCAACCTCCAGGAGGCGATCGACGCACCGGCCTGGCACTCCGAGCACTTTCCTATCTCGTTCTGGCCGCGCACGGCGCGGCCCGGCGTGCTCGTGGTCGAGAACCGCGTGCCAAAGGCCACGATCGAAAACCTGCGCGAACGCGGCCACATCGTCGAGGTCGGCCCCGACTGGTCGGAGGGCCGCCTGACCGCAGCCTCGCGCGTCGGCGTGCGCCGGCGCGCCGCCGCCAATCCACGCGGCATGCAGGGTTACGCAGCGGGACGCTGACAAGATATGACCTGGTCGATCATCGCGCGCGACAGCAAGACAGGCCAGTTCGGCATTGCCGTTGCGACAAAATTCTTCGCCGTCGGCGCCCGCGTCCCCTTCATCGCGGCCGGCCTCGGCGCCATCGCGACGCAGGCTTTCGTCAATCCCTATTACGGTATCGACGGCATCAAGCTGCTGCGCGAGGGCCTGAACGCGCACGACGTCCTCGCCACGCTGCTCGCGACCGATGACGGCCGCGAAAGCCGGCAGGTCCACATCATGGATGCCACGGGTACAATCGCGGCGCATACCGGTCGCGATTGCATCGACTGGTGCGGCCACCTCGCCGGCAGCGGCTTCTCGATCGCCGGCAACATGCTCGCGGACCCCGACGTGCTCGACGAGACCGCCAGGACTTACATCGCCAATGACAGCCTGCCCTTCCCGCGCCGCCTGCTTGCGGCGATGCGCGGTGGCGAAGCTGCCGGTGGCGACAAGCGCGGCAAGCAGTCGGCCGCGCTTCTGATCCATGGCGAGGAGGAATGGTCGGCGCTCGACCTGCGCGTCGACGACCATGCCGATCCGCTTGCCGAGCTCGACCGGCTCGAGAAGGTCAGCCACGAGCTCTGGGTTCACTTCCGAAGCTCCATGCCGACACGGCAGAACCCGGCCGGGATCACCGACCGCAGCGTCATCGACGCCCGCATCGCCGCGGCGCGCGCACGGCAATCATGACGGCGGGCCCGCTGATCGAGATCGAGGGCCTGCGCGTCCGCTTCCACGGCGACGACGGGCGCGTCACCCACGCAGTCGACACCATCGACCTCAGCGTCGCCAATGGCGCGACGCTCGGCATCGTCGGCGAATCCGGCTGCGGCAAGAGCGTGACGTCGCTTGCGATCATGGGACTATTGCCCAGGGGAAGCGCCGAGGTGACAGGCGCGATCCGCTTCGACGGCTTTGACCTGCTGAAGACATCTGACGCAACCCTGCGCGACCTGCGCGGCAATCGCCTGGCGATGATTTTTCAGGAGCCGATGACCTCGCTCAATCCGAGCTTTACCATCGGCGACCAGATCATCGAGAGCATCTTGCGCCACCGCGGCGGCTCGCGGAAAAGCGCACGCGATCGCGCGATCGAGCTGTTGCGCCGCGTCCATATCCCCTCGCCGGAGCGGCGCATCGACGAATATCCGCACAAGCTCTCCGGCGGCATGCGCCAGCGCGTGATGATCGCGATGGCGCTCGCCTGTGACCCGCGCCTCCTGATCGCGGACGAGCCGACCACGGCGCTCGACGTCACCCTTCAGGCGCAGATCCTGGAGCTGATGCGCGAATTGAAGGCCGCGAGCGGCGCGGCGATCATCCTCATCACCCACGATCTCGGCGTCGTCGCCGAAGTCTGCGACGAGGTCGCGGTGATGTATGCCGGCGAGATCGTCGAGCGCGCAGCCGTCGACGAGCTGTTTGCGGCGCCCCAGCATCCCTACACCGTCGGCCTGCTCGGCTCGATCCCCCGGCTCGACCATCGCGCCGCGCAGCTTGCGACCATCGAAGGCATGGTGCCGAACATGGCCCAGCCGCCCGCCGGCTGCCGCTTTGCCGCGCGCTGTCCGTTCATCGTGGACGCCTGCACCAAGGCGCCGCCGCCGCTCGCCGAAGTCGGCCCCGGCCACCTCTCGCGCTGCATCCGCGCGCCGCTCGAACGCCTGGTGTCGTGATGGCGCTGCGGCTCTCCAATCTCGTGCCCCGGGCGCAGTGCAGCGCAAGCGAAGCGCAGCGGTGCACCGCTGACCCGGGGCCCATGCTTCAACAATCTGGGTCCCGGTTCAGCGTCGCACCACTTCGCGTTGCGCCGCGCCCGGGACACGAGACCGGAGTGCCACGATGACTGCGCTGCTGGAAGTCGAGGGGCTGGTCAAACATTTTGTCGCCGAGCGCTCGCTGCTGGGACGCCCGCGCGCGCATGTCAAAGCCGTCGATGGCGTGAGCTTTTCGCTCGAAGCCGGCAAGACGCTGGCGCTGGTCGGCGAGTCCGGCTGCGGCAAGTCGACCGTCAGCCGGCTCGTGCTGCGCTTGATCGAGCCGGATGCCGGCCGCATCCGCTTCGACGGCCAGGACCTGCTCGCACTCGATCCCACGGCGCTACGCGGCTTCCGGCGCCAGGCGCAGATCATTTTTCAGGACCCTTATGCCTCATTGAACCCGCGCATGACGGTCGGCCAGATCCTGACCGAGCCGCTGGCGCTGCACGATCTCCTGCCGGCCGCGCAGCGGCGCGGGCGCGTCGAGGAGCTGTTGCGGCTGGTCGGGCTCGAGCCGCGGCTGGCGCGCCGCTATCCGCACGAATTCTCCGGCGGCCAGCGCCAGCGCATCGCGATTGCCCGCGCGCTCGCGGTCGAGCCAAAGCTGATCATCTGCGACGAGCCGGTCTCGGCGCTCGATGTCTCGATCCGCTCGCAGATCCTCAACCTGCTGCGCGAGCTGCAGGACCGGCTCGGGCTCGCCTATATTTTCGTCTCGCACGACCTCGCCGTGGTCAAGCACATCGCCGACAACGTCGCCGTGATGAATCTCGGCCGCATCGTCGAGACGGCGGAGGCGGACGCGCTGTTCACAGCGCCGCGCCATCCCTATAGCCGGGCGCTGTTGTCCGCGATCCCGCTGCCGCAGCCGCAGGCCAAGCGCAACACCATCCTGCTGCAAGGCGAGATGCCGAGCGCGCTCAATCCGCCGTCGGGCTGCCGCTTCCACACCCGCTGCCCCTTCGTGGCGGACCGCTGCCGCAGCGAGGAGCCGCAGCTCGTCGGCGACGGGACCGGCCATGCCACCGCCTGCCTTCGCGTGGCGGAACTGCCGCCGGCAGGCGCGATCTTGCCCCAAAGCGGCGGCTTCTCGCCGGCGCTGGCAAAATTGGTCGCGGCCTTCAGCCGAAAGACGGAAGGCGCTGAGGCCTCCGGGGTTGGTATACAAGGTGCAACGCCGACAATGACGTCGTCAAAGGGGACTGTCCGATGAAACCATTTCGCCTGGCCGCCACGGCCGCCACCCTCCTGCTGTCGCTCGGCGCGGCCGCCCAAGCCCAGACCACGCTCCGCATCGGGCTGGCGGAGGACCCTGACATCCTCGATCCGACCATGGCGCGGACCTATGTCGGCCGCATCGTCTTCTCCGCGTTCTGCGACAAGCTGTTCGACATCGACGAGAAGCTGAACATCGTGCCGCAGCTCGCGCTGTCGAGCGAGACGGCCGATGACGGCAAGGCGCTTGTCATCAAGCTGCGTCCCGGCGTGAAATTCCACGACGGCGAGCCGCTCGACGCGGAAGCCGCAAAATTCTCCATCGAACGCCACCTCACCTTGTCAGGCTCGTTCCGCAAGCCCGAGCTCGCCTCCGTCGACCATGTCGAGGTGGTCGATCCCCTCACCATCCGCCTGGTGCTGAAGGCGCCGTTCTCGCCGCTGCTCGCCCAGCTCACCGACCGCGCCGGCATGATGGTGTCGCCGAAGGCGGCCAAGGAAGCCGGCGACAAGTTCGGCCTGCGTCCGGTCTGCGCCGGCCCCTACAAATTCGTGGAGCGCGTGCAGCAGGACCGCATCGTGTTCGAAAAGTTCGCCGATTACTGGAACAAGGACAATATCTTCATCGACAAGATCGTGTTCCAGCCGATCGTCGATGCCACCGTGCGCCTCGCCAACCTGAAGTCGGGCGGGCTCGATCTGATCGAGCGCGTGCTCGCCACCGATCTCAAGGACGTGCGCAGCGATTCCCGGCTGAAGGTCGCGACCGCGATCGAGCTCGGCTACCAGGGCATCACGCTCAACATCGGCAAGGACAAGGCCAAGGGGCCGCTCAGCCAGTCCGCAAAAGTGCGGCAGGCGCTCGACTGGTCGATCGACCGCGAGGCGATCAACCAGGTCGTGTTCAACGGCGAGTTCAAGCCGGGCAACCAATGGGTCAATCCGGACCATCCCTATTACCAGAGCAAGTTTCCGATCCACGGCCGCGACATTGCGAAAGCCAAGGCGCTGCTGAAAGAGGCCGGCGTCACGACGCCGATCACGGTGGACTTCATGGTCCCCAAGGGCGCCGAGACCGAGGCGGTGGCCCAGGTGGTGCAGTCCATGGCCGCCGAAGCCGGCTTCGACATGAAGATCCGGGTGACCGAGTTTGCGACCTCGCTGAAGCAGGCGGAGGCCGGCGAGTACCAGGCCTACATGCTGGCCTGGAGCGGCCGCATCGATCCCGACGGCAACGCCTATGTGTTCCTGCACAAGGACGCGCCGCAGAACTACAGCGCCTGGGTCAATGCCGACGCCGACAAGGCGCTCGACGATGCGCGGCTGACGTCGGATGCGGCCCAGCGCAAGGCGATCTACGAAAAACTCGCGAAGCTCGAGCTCGACGATCAGGCCATCCTCTACATCTACCATCGCCGCATCATCATCGCGCACTCCACCAAGCTCGAAGGTTACAAGCAGATGCCCGACGGGCTCGTGCGTGTCACCGGGCTCAAGCTGAAGTGACACGGCGCGGATGCTGAACTTCCTCGCCCGCCGCCTTGCGCAGATCGTGCCGACACTGTTCTTCGTGTCGGTGCTGATCTTCTCGCTCCAGCAACTCTTGCCGGGCGATCCGGCGCTGGTGATGGCGGGCGAAGAGCGCGATCCGGCCGTGATCGAGCAGATCAGGAAGCAATACCGGCTCGATCAGCCGCTGCCGGTGCAATACGCCTACTGGATCAAGGGCGTGCTATCAGGCGATTTCGGCGAGTCCCTGCGCATCAAGGTCCCGGTGCGGGAATTGATCGCGCAAAAACTGCCGGTGACGCTGCAGTTGGCCTCGATGGCGATCCTGATCGCCTTCTTCATCGGCATTCCCGCGGGCATCGTCTCCGCGGTGAAGAAGGGCACGGCGTGGGACTGGGGCGCGAACCTGTTTGCGCTGTGGGGCATCTCGACGCCGAACTTCTGGCTCGGCATCATGCTGATCTTCCTGTTCTCGATCGAGCTCGGCTGGCTGCCGGCGTCCGGCTATGTCCCGCTCACCGAGAACTGGCGCGCCAGCCTCGCCGCCACCATCATGCCCGCCTTCGTGCTCGGCAACGCCATCGCCGCGATTTTGATGCGGCATACCCGCAGCGCGATGCTGCAGGTGCTGGAGAGCGATTACGTCCGCACCGCCCGCGCCAAGGGCCTGATGGAGCGTACCGTCATCCTCAAGCACGCCATGCGCAACGCGCTGACGCCGATCATCACGCTCGGCGCGCTGGAGCTGGGAACGCTGCTGTCGGGCGCCGTGCTCACCGAGCAGATCTTTTCCATTCCCGGTTTCGGCAAGCTGATCGTGGACGCCGTCTTCAACCGCGACTATGCCGTGGTGCAGGGCGTGGTGCTGGTCACGGCCACGATCTACATCACGCTCAACCTGATCGCCGACATCGCCTATATCCTCGTCAATCCGCGGCTGCGGGGCTAGGCCATGACCGACGCCGTGCTATCAGCCAATGCGATCGCGGACCTCAACGAGCTGGAGAGCCCGGCGCGCCGCGCCCGCCGCCGCCTGTTCAAACGCAAGGCCGCGGTGCTCGGCCTTATCGTGCTCACCGCGTTCATTCTGCTCGCGCTGTTCGCGCCGCTGATCGTCCCCTTCGACCCGATCTCGACAAGCTGGGGCCTCGTGCGCAAGCCGCCGACGGCGGCGCACTGGTTCGGCACCGACGAGCTCGGCCGCGACGTTCTGAGCCGCGTGATCTACGGCGCGCGTGCGTCGCTGATGGCCGGTGCCATTTCGGTCGCCATCGCGCTCGGCATCGGCGTGCCGCTCGGCCTGCTCGCCGGCTATCGCGGCGGCTTTACCGACGCCCTGATCAGCCGCATCACGGATGCGATGCTGGCCTGCCCGTTCCTGATCCTGGCGATTGCGCTCGCGGCCTTCCTCGGCCCCAGCCTCGGCAATGCCATGATCGCGATCGGCATCTCGGCGACGCCGATCTTCATCCGTCTCACCCGCGGGCAAGTGTTGAGCGTCAAGGCCGAGGACTATGTCGAAGCCGCCCGCGCGTTGGGCAATCCCGGCTGGCGCATCGCCTTTTCTCACATCCTGCCGAACATCCTGCCCGCGCTGCTGGTGCAGGCGACGCTCTCGATCGCCGCCGCAATCATCGCCGAAGCAGCCCTGTCGTTCCTCGGCCTCGGCCAGCAGCCGCCGGCGCCGTCCTGGGGCAGCATGCTCAACGCCGCGCAGCGCTTCCTCACGCAGGCGCCGTGGATGGCGATCTGGCCGGGGCTGGCGATCTTCCTGGTGGTGCTGTCGCTGAATTTGCTGGGCGACGGCCTGCGCGACGCGCTGGACCCGCGGCAGCGCTAGATCACCGCCTCCCGCGCCACCCGCCGGCAATCCATCTCATATTCGAGATCGACCACCGGCGGTCGCGCATAGTGCCAGGTCAGGCCGGAGCGCAGCGCGCCGCGGCGGACCAGCTCGTCGGCGAGCGCATGGTGGAAATCGCGGATCGAATAGGCCTGCACGTCGGTGGTGTCCTTCCAGCCAAAGCCGAACCCGGCCATGCGGTTTTCCATCTGCGACGTGGTGAAACGCACCTTCTCCTTGATTCCGTCCGGGCTGAGGTCGCGGTAGCGCACGGTGCGCTCGACATAGCTGCCGGCGCCCTCGCGCGCCTCGGCACCGCCTGAAATCACGAAGGTCGGCGTGGTCGAGCGCGACGGCCGCGTGAAGGAGAAGGCGTAGAACGACGGCTCGGCCGGCGGATCGATCTCGGGACAGACATTGCTGCGCGCCACCGGATTGGTGCTGCCGTCAAAGATGCCCCACTCGGCAAGCGTCTTCACATAGTGCAGGTTGAAGTTGCGAAAGCCTTCTTCGGTGAAGGCGGCCGGCGAGCGCAGCTCGCAGGCGCAGAACGCCGTCAGCGGCCGTCCCGCCTCCTGGATGAATTTTGCGGCTCGCGCAAAGCCCTCCGCAAGCGGCAGCCAGCGATCGAAGCGGACGCGCTCGATCTCGTAGCCGGGATCGGCGCAGGCGCCGGCCGAATATTGGAACACCGAGGGGATGAAGCGGTAATTGCCGGCTGAGAACTCACGCGTCATTTTCAATTCCCTATTCCAGTTGCATCCGGACGCCCTTGGCACCGTTGAGCAGGCGCCTGAGGTGGA
Organism: Bradyrhizobium guangdongense; assembly: GCF_006483445.1. GTDB lineage: Bacteria > Pseudomonadota > Alphaproteobacteria > Rhizobiales > Xanthobacteraceae > Bradyrhizobium > Bradyrhizobium guangdongense_A. The sequence goes on from NZ_PPPT01000175.1 coordinate 18,883, forward strand.
AGCCGGCCAGCGCGTCATCGGCATGCATGCCGACCAGCGCAGCGAAGGCTGGCATCGCGGCCACGTCGCCGGATTCCAGCTTGGCAAAGGCTTCCGAGTAAAGCGCGGTTGCCGGCGCATCGAATTCTTGCGCCTTGAGCGGTTCGAACGCGCGCAACGGCTCGCTGCGCCCGCGCAGCATGAGATCGCCGACGGGCCGCCCCTGAAAGTTCTCGGCAGCCTTGGCGACGCTGGCGCTGACGCAGATGCGCGTGCCCAGATGCTTGTTGGCGGCCTCCAGCCGCGCGGCCGTGTTCACGGTGTCGCCATAGGCGGTGTAGTCGAAGAAGCGGTTGCCGCCGAAATTGCCGACCAGCGCGGGACCGGCATGGGCGCCGATGCGCGTCGCGCCAAAATTCACGCCCCTCACCTTCCAGCGCTCGCGAAACCCCTCGGCCCAGGCGTCGAGATCGTGGACGCAGGCAACCGCCCGCGTCGCGAAATCCGGCTGGTCGCCGGGCGCATTGAACAGGATCTGGATGGCATCGCCGATGATCTTTGCGACGGTGCCCTCGTGCTCGAACACGATCTCGGTCATCCCGCCGACATATTCGTTGAGCAATTCGCCGAGCGTCTCGGGCACGGCACTTTCGACCAGCGTCGTGAAGCCGGTGATATCGGTGAAGATGGTGGCGATCTCGCGCCACTGCACCTCCATGCCGTTGCTCTCGCCATGCGCGGCGAGGCGCCTGGCGATCTCCGGCGAGAAATAGCGCGACAGCGAGGCATGGGCGCGCTCGGCTTCGGCCTGGCGCCGCTGCGCCTCGCGCAGCACCTCGACATGGCGAATGGTCTTCTGGATCGTGGTTTCGAGGTCGGCGAAGTCAATCGGCTTGGTGAGGAAATCGAACGCGCCGCGGTTCATCGCGGTGCGGATATTGCTCATGTCGCCATAGGCCGAGACGATGATGGTCGATTTCTTGTCTTCGGCCTCCTGCAGCTTCTCGAGCAGCGACAGCCCGTCCATCCTGGGCATGTTGATGTCTGACACGACCATGTCGACATGCGGATTCTGCGCGAGCGATTCCAGCGCCTCGACGCCGTCATGGGCGAACATGAAGCTGACGGCACCGTCGCGAATCTGCCGGCGGAATTTCTGGAGCACCAGCGCCTCCAGATCCGGCTCATCGTCGACGAAAAGGATGGTCGCAGTCATGCCGCTTGCCCGAGCCGTGAATCGATCTCCTGCCGCAGCAACGCGAAGTCGATCGGCTTGGTGAGGAGCCCGTCGGCGCCGCGCTCGATCGCCTTCTTCCGCGTCTCGGCATCGCCATAGGCTGTTATCATGATGACGGGAACGTCCGGCCGCTCGGCGCGCACCTTCGGCAGCATGTCCAACCCGCTCATGCCGGGCATGTTGATGTCTGATAGAATCAGGACCAGCGATGGATCACGAACGTCTGCAGCGCGCTCGATCGCCGCCGGCGCCGACGGCGCGAACTCCATCTGGAAGCGCCCGGCGCGCAGATCACGGCGGAACTGCTGGCGAAACAGCGCCTCAACGTCGGGCTCGTCGTCGACGACAAGGATATAGACGTTCAATTCCTGCCTCCGGTATTGCCTTGTGCCACCAGCATCCGCGGCAGCGTAATGATGAATTCGGTGTACGCGCCCGGCTCGGTCGCCACATCGATGGTGCCGCCGTGTTGTTTCACCACGATGTCGTGGCTCATGGACAGCCCAAGCCCCGTCCCCTCGCCCGCCGGCTTGGTGGTGAAGAACGGATTGAACATCTTCTCCTTCACCTCGGCCGGGATTCCGGTGCCGTTGTCGCGAATCCTGATCTCGACCTTGTTGCCGAGGTTTTTGGTCGCGGCACTCAGGGTCGGCTCAAAACCGTCGGCTGCGCTCTCCTTGCGCTTGGCCGCGGCATAGAAGCCGTTCGAGATCAGATTGAGGAAAACGCGGGTGATCTCCTGCGGATAGATGTCGATCATGCCCGCCGCCGGATCGAAATCGCGCTTGAGCGTGATGTTGAACCCGGATTTTTCGGCGCGTGCGCCGTGATAGGCGAGATTGAGGCTTTCCTCGACGATTGCGTTGATATCGGCGTCGCGATGCTCGCCGGAGCCTTCGCGCGAATGCAGCAGCATGTTCTTGACGATGGAGTCGGCGCGCTTGCCGTGCTGCACGACCTTCTCGAGGTTACCCCTGAGCATGTGGGTGAGCTCGTCGACCTCTTCCCTGGTCTTGTCGTCGAGCTTGGCCGTTTCCAGCACTTCCTTGAGCTCGTCGATCAGCTCGGTCGATACCGAGGAGAAATTGTTGACGAAATTGAGCGGGTTCTTGATCTCGTGGGCGATGCCGGCGGTGAGCTGGCCGAGCGAGGCGAGCTTTTCGGTCTGCACCAGGCGATCCTGCGCGGTGCGCAACTCGTCGAGGGATCGCGACAGCGCCTCGGTGCGTTCGCGCAACTCCCGAAGCAGCCGGGTGTTCTCGATCGCAATTACGGCTTGTTTGGTAAAATTCTCGACCAGTGCGATCTGCTTGTCGGTGAACGGGCGGACCTCCTTGCGATAGACTGCGATCGCGCCGATCAGCTCGTTTTCCTTCAGCATCGGCACAACGACGATCGTGCGGGCGCCACCGACGTCCGATATCGCGCGCATGTCGGGCCCGCCGGCAAGATAGGCTGGCGTGTTTCGCACATCGTGAACGTGAACGACCGCATGTGTCCTGACGACCTCGCCGAGGCCGCTGTCGGGATGAGGACGAATCGGCGCATCTCTTCGCCTGTCAGCGAACGCAGCCGGCACGTTGTAATCCGCAGCGATGGTAAAGCCTTGGCCGTCCCAGAGGCTCAGCACGCCGAAACTCGCGCCACAGACACGCGCGGCGTTCTCGAGCATCTTCTGGAACACCGGGGTCAATTCACCCGGCGAGGAGCTGATGACCTGCAATACCTCCGACGTCGCCGTCTGCTGCTCAAGCGATTCCCGCAATTCCGCGGTGCGCCGCTCGACCTTGCTTTCCAAATCCGCGTAGGACTCCTGCAGCCGCGCGCCCATGTCGTTGAACTGGTTGGCGAGCCCTTCCAGCTCGTCGCCCGTCTTGATCGAGATGCGCTGGGAGAAGTCGCCACCACCGATGCGCTCGGCGCCGCTGCGCAGCGCCTGGATCGGACCGACCATGCGCCGCGCCAGGAAGATTCCCGCCAGCACCGCGAAGATCGACGCCGCCAGCAGCACGATCGCGAGCCGCTGCAGCGAGGCATAGAGCGAGGCATAGGCCTCCTCGACCGGCAATTCCACGAACATGGTCCAGCCGAGCGGCGCGATCGGCGCCGACGCGGTCAGCACCTTCTGCCCCTGGATGTTGCTCGCTTCCTGCAAGGCGTCGGGCATGCTGCCGCCGCCGGCTTGCGCAGCGCGCACCTGCTCCAGCTTGGACATGTCGGTGTTGCGCAAGACGAGACTGATATCGGGATGCGCGATCAGCCGCCCCTCCGGTCCGACCACATAGGCGTGGCCGTGCTCGCCCACCTTGATCTGCGAGACGACGTCCCAGATCAGCTTCAGGTTCACTTCCGCAATGCTGACGCCGGCGTCCTTGCGCGTGCCGGCCAGCGCCAGGGTCATGTAGGGCTCGGACTCGCGCCGGAAGTAGACCGGCCCGTAATAGACCTTCTTGGCCACCGCCTCGGTGAATTTCGGGTCCTTCGAGAGGTCGACCCCGGTGTCGATGCCATCCATGGCGAGCCGGGAGACGCGCAGCCGCTCCTTGCCGGTGGAATCGACCTGAGCCAGTTCGGTGACGGCCGGCACCTGCCGCAGCAGCCGCAACGCATCGAAGCGGCGGTTCTCGATCGAGCCTCCTGCCCATGGCAATTGCGTGGTCCAGCCGAGCTGGCTTTCGATCTCCTTGACGAACTGGCCGATCTTGGCGGCGGCCGCCTCGGCCTGTTCGTGCTGGATCCGGATCAGCGACGCCTTGTGCTCGCGATAATAGAAGAAGACCTCGAAAATGCCGTTGGCGAGCAGCGCGACGGCCACCACGGCCACGAACAGGGCGACATACTTCGTGAAAAGCCGGCTGCGAACCCGCGGCCCCGCCTCAGCCCCGGACGCGGCGCTCTCAGTCGCTGCATTGGGCAGCGCCCCGGCCTGGGGCGTATCGGGGTGGAGGGAGATGCTCATCCCCTCGTATCTAGCAAGAAGGCCCGGGCTTGTCTCTTGCGGCAGCGCACAAGGCTACTCGATGACCTCATCGGCAAGTGCCAGCAAGGTCGGCGGAATCTCGATCCCGGTCGCCTTCGCCGTCCTGAGGTTGAGCACCAGGGGATACCGGGTCGGCTGCTCGAAGGGCAGATCGGCAGGCTTCTCCCCCTTGAAGATGCGCGCGATGAGCGCCGCTGCCCGCTCATAGGATTCCGACGAGTCCGGTCCGTAAGACATCAGCCCGCCATCGCGAGCGAGGTAGTCATACTCGTAGATCGCCGGCAGCTTCCGGGCGGCCGCGAATTCGAAGACCCGCTGGCGGTTCAGATTGGTGAGCGCATCCGCGACCATCAGGATGCCGTCGGGCAGATCGCCAGCCATCACGGAGAAGGCCTCGTCGAAATCGTCGGGCTCGCGGACGCCGAGCGCCTGTACGGTCAGTCCCAGCGCCAGGGCGGCCTTGGCCGATGCCTGATATCGCATGGTCATGCCGAGGTCGTCCTTATTCCACAGCATGGCGACCTTGTTCAGCTTCGGCGCCATCTCCTTCAGCAGGGTCAGCCGCTTGGCACTGAGCGTTGCGGCGACGTCGGAAATGCCCGTGATGTTGCCGCCGGGATGGGCGAGCGTCTCAATGAGCCTGGTCTCGACGGGATCGCCGATACCGCTGGCTGCCACCGTCGGAACGCCCGCGGCCTTCGCGGCCATCGCAGTCGGGTAGCCGATGATGACGATGGCATCGACGCCTCTCGACTTCAGCTCGGCGATCAGCCCAGGGAGTTTTGTGACATCGCCACCCGCTCCGCGCGCCTCAAGGGTCAGATTTTGACCTAGGCTGAATCCGCGCTCGCCGAGCACCTTGATCAGAATCTTGCCGCCCGGACTTGTCGCCGTGATCGGCGCGATCGGCGCCACCGTGCCCAAATGGAAGGTCCTGCTCTGGGCAGCCGACTGGCCCGGCAGCAACGCGACGGCGCCGAGACCTCCCAGAAAATCGCGCCGTCTCATCTGGCCATCCTGCGCTGGAACAAACACGGCGTAAGTCTAGCACGCGACAAGAAAAAAGCGGCAGTGGCGATAGCCATTGCCGCTTTCCTCATCTCAATTTGAACGGCCTCAGGTCGGCCGCAGCGCCTTGTCGCCAATATCAAGCGCGTCGATCTGCTTGTTCCGCTCCGAGTCCAGCTCGGCGCGGTGATCGGTCGCGAGCACAACATAGACCGCCGGGAGCACGAACAGCGTGAACAGCGTCCCGATCGACATGCCGGCCACGACCACGAGCCCGATCGAGAAGCGGCTCGCGGCACCCGCGCCGGTCGCGGTCAAGAGCGGGATCAGGCCGGTCACCATCGCCGCCGTCGTCATCAGGATCGGCCGCAGGCGGATGCGCGCGGACATCTCGATCGCCGAGCGACGATCCAGCCGCTCCTTGATCTGGAGCTCGTTGGCGAACTCCACCATCAGGATGCCGTGCTTGGTGATGAGGCCGACCAGGGTCAGCAGGCCGACCTGCGTGTAGATGTTCATCGTTGCCATGCCGAAGAACAGCGGGATCAGGGCGCCGACGATCGCCATCGGCACCGAGATCATGATCACGAACGGGTCGCGCAGGCTCTCGAACTGCGCCGCCAGCACCAGGAAGATGATGATCAGCGCGAAGCCGAAGGTGATCGCGAGCTGGTTGCCTTCCTGCACATACTGCCTGGAGTCGGCGAGATAGTCGTGGCTGAAGCCCTGCGGCATATCCCTGGCCACGCTTTCGAGGAAATCGACCGCCGCGCCGACGGTCACGCCAGGCATCGGCACCGCCGAGAAGGTCGCCGAGTTGAGCTGATTGTAATGCGTCAGCGAGTTCGGAGCGGTCGAGGTCGAAATCGACACCACCGTCGACAGCGGCAGTTGCTGGCCGGTGTTGGTCGCCACATAGTAGCTACCAAGCGCCTCCGGCGAGAGCCGCTTGGCGCGCGGCACCTGAGGGATGACCTGATACGAACGTCCCTCCAGGTTGAAGCGGTTGATGTAATTGCCGCCGCCCAGAACCGCGAGCGCGGCGCCGATGTTCTGCATGTTGATGCCGAGATCCTGCGCCTTGGCGCGGTCCACGTTCACGGTCACCATCGGCTGGTTGAAGGCAAGATCGCTGTCGGACACGATGAAGAGACCGCTCTTGCGCGCGGCAGCCTTGATCTTCTCCATCTGCTCGTAGACGGCCTGGAAGCCGGCGGTCGAGTTGATCACCATCTGCACCGGCAGACCGCCGGGACCGCCCGGCAGCGGCGGCAGGTTGAAGGCGAACGCCTGCACGCCCTCGATCTTGGAAAGCTCCGCCTGCACCAGCGGCTTCAACTGGATCGAGGACCGCTTACGCTCATCCCACGGCTTCAACAGCATGCCGGCGATGCCGCCCTGCGGACCGTTGATGCCGTTGAGGACGAAGCGAAGGTCGGTCTCCGGGAAGCTCGCGAACTTGTGGTCGAGCTTTTCGCCGTAGAAATCGAGATAGTCGATGTTGGCGTATTTCGGCGCCTTGGTCACCGAGAACACGATGCCCTGGTCTTCCTCGGGCGCAAGCTCTTTCGAGGTGTTCATGTAGAGGAAGCCGACGAGCCCGAGGATCGTCGCCGCGAACAGTCCGGTGATGAACTTGTAGTCGAGCGAACGGTCGAGCCTGCGGCCGTACCAGCGCGTCAGCGCGCCGAACACCCGGTTGACGAGCTTTGCGAAACGCCCTTCCTCCGTGTTCTTCAGCAGCACCGAGCACATCATCGGCGACAGCGTCAGCGCGATCACGCCGGACACGATCACGGAGCCCGCGAGCGTGAAGGCGAATTCGCGGAACAACGAACCGGTCAGACCGCCGAGGAAGCCGATCGGCGCGTACACGGCGGCGAGCGTGATCGTCATCGAGACGACCGGACCGACGATTTCGCGGGCGCCTTGCAGCGCCGCCTGCACCGGCGTCTTGCCCTCCTCCAGATGTCGATGGATGTTCTCCACCACCACGATGGCGTCGTCGACGACGAGACCGATCGCGAGCACCATCGCCAGCAGCGTCAGCAGGTTGAAGCTGAAGCCGAGCGCCAGCATCATCGTGCAGACGCCGATCATCGACAGCGGAATGGTGACGACCGGAATGATGACCGAGCGGAACGAGGCCAGGAACAGGAAGATCACGACGATGACGATGATCACGGCTTCGCCGAGCGTCTTCTCCACCTCGTCGATCGAGGATTGGATGAACTTGGTCGAGTCGTAGGCGACCTTCATCTTCATCGACGGCGGCAGATTGCGCTCGAGCTCGGGGAACAGCGCGCGCACGCCCTTGACCAGCGTCAGCGGGTTGCCCTGCGGGGTCGCCTGCACACCGATGAAGATCGCGTGCTCGCCGTTGAAGGCGACGCTGGCGTCGGTGCTTTGGGCTGCCAGTTCGACGGTTGCGATGTCCTCCATCCGGACGAAGCCGCCGTCCTTGGCCTTGACGATCATCTTCTTGAACTGCTCGACATCGGTCAGGCCGGTGTTGGTCCTGATGTTCGAGACGATCAGATAGCCCTTGGTCTGGCCTGCCGCCGACTGGAAGTTGTTGGCGGTGATGGCCGCCGCGACGTCGCCCGGCGACACGTTGCGGCCCGCCATCTTCACGGGGTCGAGCCACAGCCGCATCGCAAAGGTCTGGCCGCCCAGAATGTCGGCCGAGGCGACGCCGTCGACGGTCGACAGCACCGGCTGCACCACGCGCGTCAGATAGTCCGAGATCGCCGAGCCCGATAATTCCTCCGAGGAGAAGCCGAGATACATCACGGCCGTGGTCTGGCCCGTCGTCTTGGTGACGATCGGATCGTTCGATTCCTTCGGGATCAGGTATTTGACCGAGTTGGTCTTGGCGAGAACTTCGGTCAGCGCCTGGTTCGGATCGAAGTTCAGCTTGATGTAGACCTGGATCGTCGTCGGTGCAGGGCACCTCGACGATCCAGGTCTACAT
>NZ_PPPT01000176.1 GCF_006483445.1 Bradyrhizobium guangdongense
CGGCGTCGCGCTGACGCCGATGCTGCTTTCGATCCTGGCCATCGTAGCGATCGAGCTGCCGGCAGCGATCGTCCTCAGCCGCAACATCGGCATCCAGGGTATCTGGGCCGCCTACCCGATCGTGTTCACCGCCATGCTCATTTTGCAGATGGGCTATTACACACTGGTCTGGCGGAAACGCGCGATCCGGCGGCTGATCTGATGTGGCGCCGACCGCTTAGATATTATGGCCATCATTAAACGGTGGACCTTCGCCCGGCCGTGCGCGACAATGCAACCAAGATCACGTCGAGGAGGTGACATTGACGCGTACGGCCCCGCAATTCCTGTTCGATTTCGGCAGCCCTAATGCCTATCTCAGCCATGAGGCGATCCCTGCGATCGAGAAGCGGATCGGCGTGAAGTTCGAGTATGTGCCCGTCCTGCTCGGCGGCATCTTCAAGGCGACCAACAACAAGTCACCGGCCGAGACGCTGGCCGGAATCAAGAACAAGCGCGAATTCCACGCCGTCGAGACCGAGCGCTTCCTCAGGCGATTCCACGTTCAGCCCTATGTCTGGAATCCCAACTTTCCCGTCAACACGCTGAACCTGATGCGCGCGGCATGCGCCGCCCGGCTCGAAGGCGTGTTCGAAAAATATGTCGAGGCCGCCTTTCACCACATGTGGCGCGAGCCGAAGAAGATGGATGACCCGGACGTGGCGATGAAGGCGCTCGCCTCCTCCGGCCTCGACGCCCAAAAGCTGTTCGCCCGCGCCCAGGAGCCGGAGGTCAAGGCCATCCTGATCAAGAACACGGAAGATGCCGTCGCCCGTGGCGCATTCGGCTCGCCGACCTTCTTCGTCGGCAACGAGATGTTCTTTGGCAAGGAACAGTTGCGCGATGTCGAGGACATGGTGATGGGAAAGTGATGAGCGCGAATGGCGCGTAGCGAATGGCGGATGATCGCTGGATTTGCTATTCGCTACCCTCTATTCGCCACTCGCCAATAAGAAAAAGGACATTCCCCATGCGTATCCTTGTGGTCGGCGCCGGCGCCATTGGCGGCTATTTTGGCGGCAGGCTCTTGCAGGCCGGTCGCGATATCACATTCCTGGTGCGGCCTCGGCGCGCCCAGGAGCTTGCAAGCGCAGGCCTCGTCATCAAGAGCCCGAACGGCGATGTGACCTTGAAGAGCCCGCCGGCGGTTCAGGCCGACAAGCTCAGCGAAAAATTCGACGTCGTGCTGCTGAGCTGCAAGGCGTTCGATCTCGACGACGCCATCAAGTCCTTTGCACCAGCGGTCGGGCCCTCGACCGCGATCATCCCCGTGCTCAACGGCATGCGGCATCTCGACGTGCTCGATCAGAAGTTCGGCGCCGACCGGGTGCTGGGTGGGCTCTGTGCGATCGCCGCAACGCTGAACGAGCAGCGCGAGGTGGTGCAGCTCCAGCCGATGCAGTCGCTCAATTACGGCGAGCGCGACGGGAAAATGTCGGAGCGCGTGAAGGCGATCGACGAGGCCTTCAAGAGCGGCATCGCGGGTGCGAGCGCCAGCCAGCACATCATGCAGGACATGTGGGAGAAGTGGGTGTTCCTGTCGTCGCTCGCCGCATCCACCAGCCTGATGCGCACCTCCGTCGGCAATATCCTCGCGGCGCCCGGCGGCCGGGACTTTTTGCTTGGCATGCTGGATGAAACCAGCGCGATCGCCACCGCGTCGGGTTATCCGCCGGGCGGACCGTTCTTCGATCGGGTCAAGGGCAATCTGACCGCCGAGGGTTCGCCGATGACGGCGTCGATGTTCCGCGACATCAAGGCCGGGCTGCAAGTCGAGGCCGATCACGTCATCGGCGACCTCATCGCCCGCGCAGACGCAGCAAAAGTGCCGGTGCCAAAGCTGCGCATCGCCTATACGCATCTCAAGGCATATGAAATGCAGCGGGCGGGCTGACCCACATTCAACTGGTCCCGGACAAGCGCGCCTCAAGCGCGCGCAGATCCGGGACGACGACTGAATTTGCCGCGGCACCTCCGCGCTACTTCAAATATGCCAGATAATGCGCGACGGCTGATATCTCCTCCTCGCTCATGCGATACGCAACATCAGCCATCGCCGCGACGCCGCCGCCGACGCGTTGGCCGGCCTTGTAGTCGTGCAGCGCCTTCACGAGATATTCCTCGCGCTGGCCGGCGAGCCGCGCGACGGCCTTGGTGCCGGCATAGCTGTCCGTATGACATGAGGCGCAGCGGCGGCCGACTGCGACCTGCGCGCCCTTCTTCGACAGGTCGGGATCCTTGTCTTCCGCTGCCCTGGGCGGCGTCATCTGCGAAAAATAGGCGCCGAAACTGCGGATGTCCTCGTTGGTGATTTCTTCGGCGATCGGCTGCATCTGCTCGTTCTTGCGCGAGCCGGCGCGGAAGAACACGAGCTGCCATTGCAGGAATTGATCGGGCTGGCCTGCGAGCGAGGGGATGTTCTCGGTCTGCGAGATGCCGTTGTCGCCATGGCAGCCGGCACAGACGGCGGCCTTCTCCTTGATGTCGGCCGCGCGCGCCGAGGTCAGCGCTATGAGTGCGAGAGCGCTGATGACGTGGAAAGCAAGCGGCCGGGGCATGATCGGAAATCCACTCTCTCGAGTCATTCCGGGGCGCCTGAAGGGCGAACCCGGAATCCATAACCCCAGATCGTGGTTATGGGTTCCGGACTCTCGCTTCGCACGATCCGGAATGACACTGTCCAAAAATCATGGGGCTGCGGCCGCCCTTCGGACGCCGCAGCCCCATATTTACGTCGTCAGTTACTTCTTGCTGTAGCTGATGCGATAGATCGCGCCGGCCCAATCGTCGGCAACGAGGATCGAACCATCCTTGGCGAGGATGATGTCGTTGGGACGGCCGAGATAGCCCTGGTCGCCCTCGAGCCAGCCGGACGCAAAGATCTCCTGCTTGGCGTTCTTGCCATCGGGCCCGACGATCACGCGCTTGATGCGCGCGCCCTGGTACTTGTGCCGGTTCCAGGAGCCGTGCTCGGCGATCAGGATGTTGTTCTTGTACTCGGCGGGGAATTGGTCGCCGGTATAGAACTTCATGCCGAGCGGAGCGACGTGCGCGCCGAGATTCGCCACAGGCGGCGTGAACTCGGAGCATTTGTGGCCCATGGCAAACTTGTCGTCGGGCAGATTGCCCTGGTGGCAGTACGGATAGCCAAAATGCTCGCCGATCCTGCTGATCATGTTGAGCTTGTCGCTCGGCAGATCGTCGCTGATCCAGTCACGGGCGTTTTCGGTGAACCAGTACTTGCCGGTGCGCGGATCGACGTCGCCGCCGACCGAGTTGCGGACGCCGAGCGCCCAGATTTCGGCGTTGCCGGTCTTGGGATCGACACGGCGGATCTGCGAGACGCTGGTCGGCGGAATGCCGATGTTGAAGGGCGGTCCGAACGGCAGATAGAACCAGCCGTCCTTGTCGACAGCGATGTATTTCCAGCCATGCGCGGCATAGGACGGCATGTCGTCATAGACGACCTTGCCCTGGCCGAGATTGCCGAGATTGGCCTCCGCGTTGTCGTAGCGGATCAGCTTGTCGGTCGCGATGACGTAGAGCGCGCCATCGCGGAACGCGAGGCCGGTCGGCATGTTGAGGCCCTTGAGAACGGTCTTGACCTCACGCTTGCCGCCATTGTCCGTGATCGCATAGACGTTGCCGAGGCCGAACGAGCCGACAAACAGCGTGCCCTTGTCACCCCAGGCCATCTGACGAGCGGCCAGCACGCCGGAGGCCCAGACGTCGATCTTGAAGCCGGCTGGCAGCTTGATCTTCTTCACGATGTTGGCGAGCTCCGCCTCGGAAGCGCCGGTCGGCGGGCCCGAGGGCGGTGCGAGGCCCTTCTGTGCTTCGGTCTCGTCGCCGAGGAACCAGTCATCCGGCGGATGGGTCCAGAATTCCTTGGTGCCGGATTCATACTTCTTCAGCGCCCGGTTCTTGTCCTGCTGCGCATTGCCGGCGCTGGTCCCCGCAAGGAAGGCCACCGCTGCGAGCGCCAGGACGGATCGAAAAGCGGATTGAAAGAATACCGATTTCATCGCGTCACTCCCTAAGCCAGCCGTGGCGGCTGGCAGTTATTTTGTTTTGGCTGTTCGAGAGACGAAGTTCGGAGGTCTGTCGGAAACGACAGATACGAAAAAGGTTAGCACATCTGCAGGCGGTGAAAAGCGCGCCCCGCGCGTGGCGGTTAGTCTCAAAAAAAATTGAGACGGAAATCAAAGCGGTGAAGTGGACTTGCCTGATCGTGAAGCTGCAAGCGTGCGCTGCATCGCAATATCCGGCCGGTGCTAACGCTCGTGCAGTCACCAAGGCTTGATGCCAACGCGCTGCGCCCGCGGCTCGCTTTGCCCACGGCATTGCGATGCATGCCTGGGCGAGATGCGCTGCATCGCGGAATCAATCCGTCGTTCAGGAAAGGACGGGGTAAGGTCCGCTTTCAAAGACGGCGTCGTGATAACCCTTCGCGCCAACGTCACGGGCCAGCTCGCTGCGAAAATCCTGTCGCGCGCGCAGGCTGGCCAAAACATGGGCAAAGTCGAATCGGGGGTGCCAGCCCAGCTCGCGGCGCGCGCGATCGTTGACGTAGACGCGGTCGATGACGTCGAACAGACGCCAGCCGCGCGCGGCGTAGAGTTCTTCACAATCCGGATAGAGTTCGCGCACCACACCGGCCGCATCGCGCGAAAGAGCCGCCAGGTGATGTTGCATGAACGGGCTCGTGGCCGAGACGATGTAGCGTCCGAAGCCGATCTCGCGCGCCTTTTCGCTTGCCGCGAGATGCGCGGTCACGGCGTCCTCGATATCCAGGCGGCGATAGAGCAGCTCGTTCGCCTGAGCATTATCGGTCGCATAGCTGGCGCGTGCGACCGGATCGTCATCGTCCTCGGGGAAGAAGCGCGAGGTCCTCAGCACGATCACGGGCAGACGCTGCTCGCGGAAGAATAGCTCGCAGAGGTTCTCGGCCATCAGCTTGGTAGTGCCGTAGACGTTCTTCGGCACCGACGGCAGCTCCTCGGTGACCCAGACTGCTGGCCCACCGGCGTCGGGCTTGAGCATCGAGCCAAACGCGCTCGTCGTGCTCGTAAACACAAAACTCCGCACACCGGCAGCCACCGCCGCCTCGAGCAGGTTGAGCGTGCCGGTGACGTTGGTGTCGACAAAGTCCTGCTTCGAATGCGTCGCGACATGCGGCTTGTGCAGCGTGGCGGTATGGATGACGGCGGTGACATCAGCCATCGCGGTTCGCACGAAGCCGGGATCGGTGATCGAGCCCACCTGGTCGGTGAACTCGGATTCCTTCAAATCAACCCCATGCACAGTAGACCCGCCCGCGCGCAGCGTCCGGAGAATGCCTTCCCCAAGATGGCCCGCGCTGCCGGTGACCAAAATCGTCATCGCACTTCCATACGGCCCGGACGAACGGCAAGACCGACGGAAAATCCGTCGCTGTCAGGCCAGACGCTTTGGGAGAAAATTGGAGCGGGCGAAGGGGCTCGAACCCTCGACCCCGACCTTGGCAAGGTCGTGCTCTACCACTGAGCTACACCCGCGTCCTGTGTCGGTCGCATGACGCGCCGGCAACGGCTGTCGTATGCCAAAAGCCGCCGGCGATTGCAACAGCTACCGGCGGCATAGAATCGCATTCGATGACCCTATATGGGCCTCGAATCGGAGAAAACGAGGCCGAACTGGCCTCGATGCCCCCGAATCGGTTCCGGCGGATTGAAAATCGGCCGTCCCGGCCCAATTAAGGAGCCGGGACCGGCAGCATCCGCCTTGGCGGCGTGCTAAAGACCGCCCAGTTCATTTGAATAAGACGAGGAACCCCGTGACGATCATCGACCAGGGTAACGGAGCCACGGGCCAGGCTCCGGCCGATCTGATCAAGGACGCGACCACCCAGAGCTTCGTGAAGGATGTCATCGAGGAATCGAAGCGTCAGCCGGTGCTGATCGACTTCTGGGCCGAATGGTGCGGCCCCTGCAAGCAGCTCACCCCGGTGCTCGAGAAGGCGGTCAAGGGCGCCAAGGGCAAGGTCAAGCTGGTCAAGATGAACATCGACCAGCATCCGGCGATTCCCGGCCAGATGGGCATCCAGTCGATCCCGGCCGTGATCGCCTTCGTCAACGGCCAGCCCGCCGACGGCTTCATGGGCGCGGTACCGGAGAGCCAGGTCAATGCCTTCATCGAGCGGCTGACCAAGGGCGTCACGGCGCCCGGCGAGGTCAATGTCGCCGAGATCATCCAGGAGGCCGAAGCCGTGCTCGCCGAGGGCGATGCCGCGGCGGCGGCCCAGATCTATGCCGAGGCGCTCTCGCACGATTCGACCAACATCGCCGCGCTTGCCGGGCTCGCGAAATGCTACGTCGTTTCGGGCGCGATCGAGCAGGCCAAGCAGACGCTCTCCATGGTGCCGGAATCCAAGCGCAACGACGCCGCGGTGAAGGCCGTGCAGGCCGCGATCGACCTCGCCGAGCAGGCGGAATCGCTCGGGCCCGTCGCCGAACTGGAACAGAAAGTCGCCGCAAACCCGCTCGATCATCAGGCGCGATTCGACCTCGCGACCGCGCTCAACGCGCAGGGCAACCGGGCGGCTGCGACCGATCAGTTGCTGGCGATCGTCAAGCGCGACCGCAAATGGAATGACGATGGCGCGCGCAAGCAGCTCGTGCAGTTCTTCGAGGCCTGGGGCGGCACCGATGATGCGACCGTCGAGGGACGGAAGAAGCTGTCGACCATCCTGTTTTCTTAAGCGCGATCCTCGCGCCTAGGGTTTTTGGGGACGGGCTCCAGATGCCGATCAACATCGAATATCGCGGGCCCGCCGACCTCCCCGAGATCATCCCGGTATTTCCGCTGCCGGGTGCGCTGCTGCTGCCGCGCGGCCAAATGCCGCTCAACATCTTTGAGCCGCGCTATCTTTCGATGGTCGACGATTCCCTGCGCGACGGCCATCGCCTGATCGGCATGATCCAGCCAGACGTGGCGCATTCGCCGAAGAATTCGGACAAGCCGGCGCTGTTCCATGTCGGCTGCGTCGGCCGCATCACCCAGCTCGCCGAATCCGGCGACGGCCGCTACATCCTCGAACTTACCGGCGTTGCGCGCTTCAAGGTGGTCGAGGAGCTCGAGGTGCTCACGGCCTACCGGCAGTGCAAGGTGGACTACTTCGCCTTCATTGACGATTTTACGGCGCGCAAGGGCGAGGACGAGGTCAATCGCGACGCGCTGCTGGTCGCGCTGGCGGAGTTCTTGAAGGCCAACAATCTCAAGGTCGATTGGGAAGGCGTCGAGAGCGCCCCCAATGAAGCCCTCGTCAACGCACTCGCGATGATGTCGCCCTATGGCCCCGCGGAAAAGCAGGCCATGCTCGAGGCACCCGATCTCAAGACCCGCGCAGAGATTTTGATCGCGGTGACCGAGATGGATCTCGCCAAGAAGCGCACCAGCGGCGATCCCCCACTGCAGTAGCAGTTCAGTACCCGGCGACCGCGAGCACGACCACCGCGGTGAGGGCCTTCCAGCCGAAACCGCGTCCACGCGACCACCAGGCGTTGGCGAGGGCGGCAAAGCTGTAGACGGCGACGATCGTCGCCACGATCCAGTGTCGCGCGCTGTCTGATCCCAAGTTGGGTGCTGCGATCAGGAGCACGCCGCCGCCGATCCAGGCCACCGTGCCTGCCTGCCAGACCAGCCGGATCAACGTGCGCAGGCTTTCCGGCGTGATGGTCGCCTTGGCGAACACTTTTGATTCGCCGAGCCAGCCGTGGATGAGGGCAACGACGATCCCGGCGACTCCGGCGCATTGCAGCAGCAGATCACGCATCGGCCTGTCCTCGCTTGTCCAACCATACAGTGCTGTATGGTGAGATAGGCGCTGGTCTGCGGCCTGTCAATACACTAGTGTATGGTCGATTTCCGGGGAACCGACATGACCGAACAGCTCTCCGCCGACGACTGGATCAACCAGGGCCTGAAAGCGCTCGCAAAAAACGGCTTCACGGCACTCAAGGCTGATCCGCTGGCGAAGGCGATGGGCGTCTCGCGCGGCAGCTTCTACTGGCACTTTGCCGATCTCGGCGCGTTCCACGCCGGAATCCTGAAACGCTGGCGCGAGATCGCGGCCGAGCAGATCATCGCCGATGTCGAAGCCGACCGCAGCGGCGATCCGCTGCGGGCCCTGCTGCGCCGGACCTTTAACGCAAAGCTCGACCTGGAGCGCGCAGTGCGCAACTGGGCGGCGTTCGAGCCGGCCGCCCAGGCCGCGGTACGTGCGATAGACCGCCGCAGGATCGATTATATCGAGGGCATGCTCGAGCGGCGCGGTCTTGCGCCGGCCGCAGCGCAAGCGCGTGCGCAAATCCTGTACTGGACCTTTCTCGGGTTTGCGCTCTCGGGCCCATCGCTGCCTACGGCACGGCTGGATGTGCTGCTCGACGAGATTTTGGCGATGGTCTCGGGTCGCGCGGGGTAGCGACACCAGCAAGATATTTGTGCTAAGGGCTTCCCGTCCGCCGGAGAGCCAGGAATGAACACGCCCACCGAACGCCCCGAAAACACCGTCGATCCCAAATTGCTGGAGATCCTGGTGTGTCCGCTCACGAAGGGGCCGCTCGAGTTCGATTCAAACCGGCAGGAACTGATTTCGCGTTCGGCAAAGCTCGCCTATCCCATTCGCGACGGCATCCCGATCATGCTGCCGGAAGAGGCGCGGAAGATCGATTAGAGATGGCGAATAGAGAATGGCGAGTAGCGAATAGACCCACTCGCTATTCGCTACTCACCATTCGCCTCAGAGCGCCTCGCCCTTCAACAGTTTTGGCACGTCCCCGGTGAGGCCGGCGGCTTCGCGGATGAAGAGATTCTTCAGCGGCGGCGCGCGGTCGACAAGACCGAGGCCGATGTCGCGCAACGAGCGCAGCAACGTCGATTTGTTGGAGAACATGAAGTTCAGTGCGTTGGTCGCAAACCCCATCGCCATGGTGTCGAAACGGCGCCAGCGCTGGTAGCGCTCGAGCACGTCGGCCTGGCCGATATCGATGCCGAGCCGCGCCGCGTCGACTACGACTTCCGCAAGTGCGGCGACATCCTTCAGGCCCATGTTGAGGCCCTGCCCCGCTATCGGATGGATGACATGCGCGGCATCGCCGACCAGCGCGAGACGCTCCGCGATGAACGAGCGCGCGACGAAGTATGACAGCGGAAAGGCGCGCGGCTTGTCCAGCGCCTTCACCTCGCCGAGATGCAGGCCAAAGCGCTGTTCGAGCTCGCCGTGAAACTCTTCGTCACTGAGCGCGATGATGCGTGCTGCTTCGGCGCGTCGCTCGGTCCACACCAGCGAGGAACGCTTTCCGGTGAGCGGCAAGATCGCGAACGGACCTGCGGGCAGAAAATGCTCTTCGGCGCGGCCTTCATGATCGCGCTCATGGCCGACGGTGACGACGATACCGGATTGATCGTAGTCCCAGCCATGCGTTGCGATGCCCGCGCGCTCCCGCAGCTTTGACTTTGCGCCGTCAGCTGCAATGAGAAGGCTCGCGGCAATCGTACTGCCGTCGCCGAGCGTCACATCGATGCCGTCAGGACGCGCGTCGTAGGACGTCACCGCAGTGGCGCGCAGGTCGACGCCTGCGGCTTCCGTGCGCGCAACCAGCGCGTCGATCAGCCGGCGGTTCTCGACCATATGTGCAAAGGGCTCGCCGGGCGCGACGTCGCCAGCAAAGGTCAGGAAGGTCGGGCGCGTCGCGTCCTCCAGCTTGGAATCGGTCACCACCATGTCGAGGATCGGCTGGGCCTCGCCCTTCACATCGTCCCAGGCGCCGATCGTCTCGAACAGGCGGCGGCAGGCCGCGACAATGGCGGTGGCGCGGGGATCGCGGCTCGGCCGCACGCCGAGCGCGGGATCGGCAACGACAATGGGAATTTCGGCACCCAGGCCCTGGCGCAGCGCCAATGCCAGCGCAAGGCCGGCAAACGCGCCGCCGCCAATGACAATGCTTCCCTGGCTACCCTGTACTGACATATCCGAAATCCCGGTCAATTCTTGGTCTTGCTAGCAGGTTATAGCTGGGCGAAACAGTGAGGTGAAACAAGGGCCAAACGGCCCATGAAAGCGACGCCATGTCCAAAAGCCTGATCGACCTCATCTCCATCCTCGACATCGAGCAGCTCGAGGTGAACCTGTTCCGCGGCAACAGCCCGAAGACGAGCTGGCAGCGCGTCTTTGGCGGCCAGGTGATTGGCCAGGCGATGGTCGCGGCCTGCCGCACCGTCGAGGGGCGGCTGCCGCACTCGCTGCATTGCTATTTCATCCTGCCGGGCGATCCGCTGGTGCCGATCATCTACCAGGTCGAGCGGTTGCGCGACGGCAAGAGCTATTCGACGCGCAGGGTCACCGCGATCCAGCACGGCAACGCGATCTTCTCGATCATGGTGTCGTTCCATGCCGAGGAGGAAACCGCGTTCGATCACCAGGAGAAGATGCCGGACGTGCCGCCGCCGGACAGGCTGACCGCCGAAGAAGTGGCCAAGCAGCCGATGTTCAAGGAGATGCCGGACTTCATCCGCCGCTACTACGAATCCGATCGTCCGATCGAGCTGCGTCCGGTCGAGCTCGGCCGCTATTTTGGCCAGAAGATCGAGGACGGGCGAATCCACGTCTGGATCAAGACCGCAGCGACGCTGCCTGATGATCCGGCGCTGCATATGTGCGCGCTCGCGTACGCGTCGGACTTTTCGCTGCTCGATGCTGTGATGGCGCGTTACGGCCGTACGCTGTTCGACAAGCGCATGATGCCGGCGAGCCTCGACCATGCGATGTGGTTTCACCGGCCGTTCCGCGCCGACGAATGGCTGCTCTACGCGCAGGATTCGCCGAGCGCACAAGGCGGCCGCGGGCTGACCCGCGGCCTGATCTTCAAGCCCGATGGCACGCTGGTGGCGTCGGTGGCGCAGGAAGGCTCCGTGCGCCAGCGCAAGAGCTGATCGCTCAGCGAGATCCGCGCGGCACGAGCTCGGTCTGCGACGCCATCCAGCTTCCCATCCAGCGGTACATCCAAGGAATCGGAATGATGAAGCCGCACAGGATCGCAGCTACGATCGCGCGCCAGAGGAATTGAAGCCCGCTGCCGTTAAACACGATGTCGCGCCGCGTGCCCTGGATGTTGCGGCAAAACCAGCGAGTCTGAGCAACCATGACCCATGCCCAGCCGATGATGGTCAGGAGCGAGATCGCCAGCAGCAGGTTCCAACCGATATAGGCCCAGACCGAGCCCACGAAGCTGAGGCCGAGCGGCTGTCCGCTGGAGGCGAGGTTCGCGACCAGCCATTTGATCATGAGCCAGTAGAGAACGATCTGCACGATGAACAGCAGGTTGTTGAGCACCTGGATTTCGGTGAAGGCGATGGCGATCGCCAGCACGATGAAGCCGAAGTACCAGGGCACGAGCGTCATCGCATTGCCGGTGAAGCTGAGGTTCGGCCGCCCAGGAACCCTGATGCAGGGCACGATCCATTTCGTGTACCAGACGAATACCCATGGCGCCGGGATGACCAGGATCATGCCGATCAACGTCACGACGCTGCGCCACGTGAACTCCAGGATGCCGAAATCAAACGCAAGCGATCCTTCGCTGCCAGGACCGGCTTGGCCGCCCGAGCCTGTCATCGGCGGACCGCCCGGTTGCGGAATCATCGGCGGCGGGCCACCGGCGCCTGCCATCAGGCCGGGAATCTCGGCAGCCTTCTGCCAGCCGGCCATGCCCTCGGACCAGACCAGCGTGTCGGCCCGTACGACGCCCTGTGCGACGAGGTCGCGGAATTGTGCTTCTTGATAGGGCCCCTGCTGCTTGCCCTCGGATGCGTAGAACCAACTCGCCATAGACGCCCCCTTCCTGACTTACTTTTGTACCGATTGGGACAGGCAGGTTCACCCGCTTCGGCCCCAAACGGAGATTTTGAAAACAACCCCATGCACAGTACAGGGCGCAGGCCTGTCGTCTCCCGCGTTTTCCCACTTCATTCTGCAACTTTTTTATGCCATCTGCCTAGAAAGATGCCAAATTGACACAGCGCCACCAAATCGCTGCGTGGCGAAGCCCGGGGATAAGGCCTGACCATGAAACTCGTCGTCGCGATCATCAAACCCTTCAAGCTCGATGAGGTCCGCCAGGCCCTGACGTCGATCGGCGTCCACGGCATGACCGTGACCGAGGTGAAGGGGTACGGCCGCCAGAAGGGCCACACCGAGATCTATCGCGGCGCCGAATATGTCGTGAACTTCCTGCCCAAGCTCAGGATCGAGATCGCGGTGCCATCCGAGATCGCGGACAAGGCCGTCGGCGTGATCACGGCGACGGCGCGCACCGGCCAGATCGGCGACGGAAAGATCTTCGTCACGCCGATCGACCATGCGTTGCGCATCCGCACCGGCGAAACCGACAGCGACGCGCTCTGATTTTTTTGACGACCGACGGCCGCACCGAGCAACGCGTGCGGCCGCAATAACATTGCTGGGGAGACGACATGGCGGGATTGTTGCGCCGCGCAGCCAAAATGGCTGCGCCGATCGCATTTGCATCTGCGACATCATTGGCAACGCCGGCGCAAGCCGCAACGCCAGACATCAGTCCCGCCGATACCGCCTGGATGATCGTCGCCACCGCGTTGGTGCTGATGATGACGATTCCGGGGCTCGCGCTGTTCTATTCGGGCATGGTGCGCAAGAAGAACGTGCTTGCGACGATGGCGCAGAGCCTCGCCGCGGTGGCGATCATTTCCATCCTCTGGGTGGCGTTCGGCTATTCACTGGCCTTCATCGGCGATGGTCCCTGGCTCGGCACGCTCGATCGCTGGTTCCTCGCCGGCATGACCATGGACAGTGTGCATCCCGGCGCCAAGACTATTCCGGAGGCGCTGTTCATGCTCTACCAGATGACGTTTGCGATCATCACGGTGGCACTGGTCGCCGGCTCGGTCGCCGACCGCATGCGCTTCTCTGCGTATCTGCTGTTCTCGGTCGGCTGGTTCATCTTCGTCTACATTCCCTTGGCGCATTGGGTATGGGGCGGCGGCTTCCTCGGCAGCGCAGGCGTGCTGGATTTCGCCGGCGGACTCGTCGTGCATCTGTCCGCCGGCACCGGCGGCCTCGTCGCGGCGAAAGTGATGGGAAGCCGCCACGGCTATGGCAGCGAGAATCTCTCGCCGTTCGATCTGTCGCTCGCGGTGATCGGCACCGGCCTGTTGTGGGTCGGCTGGTTCGGCTTCAACGGCGGCTCGGCATATGCCGCGAATTCGCGCGCGGTGATGGCGATCATCGCTACGCACCTTTCGGCCTGCGCCGGCGCCATCACCTGGGGCGCACTCGAGTGGTCGACGCGGCGCAAGCCGTCCGTGCTCGGCATGATCTCGGGTGCCGTCGCAGGCCTCGGCACGATCACGCCGGCGTCGGGCTATGTCGAGCCGTGGCATGGCATCGTCATCGGCCTCGTCGCAGGCGCGGTCTGCTTCTGGGCCTGCACCTGGTTGAAGCAGCGCTTCAAGTATGACGATTCGCTCGACGTGTTCGGCGTCCACGGCATCGGCGGCCTGACCGGCACGCTCTTCGCCGGCATCTTCGCGACCTCGGCCATCGGCGGGACTGCCGGACTGTTCGAGGGCCATCCGCAGCAGGTCCTCATCCAGCTTTACGGCATCGCGGTCACCTTCGTCTGGGCGGGCGGGGTGACCTTCATCCTGCTCAAGCTGGTCGGGTTGTTCGTGCCGCTGCGCGTCTCGCGTGAGCACGAGCTCGAGGGGCTGGATATCTCGCAACATGGCGAGGCGCTGCAGTAAGGGCTTGCGCAACACATAAGTGTATGCTTATGTGTTGCCATGATCGAAGCCAACATCTTCAAGGCGCTGGCCGACCCAACCCGTCGCAAGGTCTTTGAGAAGCTTGCGAGTGGAAGCCTGAACGCCAGCGCCTTGCGCGACGGCTTGGAGATCAGCCAGCCGGCGATGTCGCAGCATCTGGCGGTGTTGCGCGCGGCGGGCCTCGTGCGCGAACAGCGGCAGGGCCGTTTTGTGAATTACGAAGTCGATCCGGACGGCATCGTCGCCATCGGCGCATGGCTTGCGCGCTACCGCGCCTATTGGCCGAAGCGCATGGAAGCGCTCGCCGATCTCTTGAAGGATATGGATCAATGAGCGACGCAGCGAAGCCTGATTCGGCCGACGCAGACCTGGTGCTCGAATATGAATTCGATGCGCCGCCGGCCAAGGTCTGGCGCGCCGTGACCGTTCCAGCCCTGCGCGAGCGCTGGCTGCCGGATTGCGATCTCGCGGGCGCCGAGCCGGAATTGTCGATCGACGGCGAAGAGGTACGCTACCGGCTTCGCGATTCCGAACCGCCGTTTCGCGAAAGCCACGTCATCTTCCGGATCGAACCGAACGATGCCGGCGGCACACGCTTTCGTATCATCCAGCAAGCCGGCGACGAGCGAACGAAGCTGCCGCAAGCAGCCAACAGCAATTGCTGCATGATGCGCGCAGCCTGATCTCACCGCGCATTCGCCGCTAGAGGCTTCATCACCTGCAGACATGGAGGTCGCCGATGCGCGACATGCTTCAGCTCGTCCCTATGGTCGTCGAACAATCCGCCCGCGGCGAACGATCCTTCGACATCTACTCGCGCTTGCTGCGCGAGCGCATCATCTTCCTCAATGGCGAGGTCAATGACGCCATGTCCGGACTGGTCTGCGCGCAACTGCTGTTTCTGGAAGCGGACAACCCGAACCGGCCGATCGATCTCTACATCAATTCCTATGGCGGCGTGGTCACCTCCGGCCTTGCGATGTACGACACCATGCAGTTCATCAAGGCGCCAGTTCATACGCTCTGCATGGGCACCGCGCGCTCCATGGGTTCGTTTCTGCTGATGGCCGGCGAGCCCGGTCACCGCGTGGCCCTACCCAACGCAAGCCTTCACGTGCACCAGCCACTCGGCGGCTTTCAGGGCCAGGCGTCCGACATCCTGATCCATGCCAACGAAATGCAGGAAACCAAGCGGCGCATCATCCGGCTCTATGCGCAGCATTGCGGACGCACTGAGGAAGAGGTGGAGCGGACTCTGGACCGCGACCACTTCATGACCGCCCAGCAGGGGGTCGAATGGGGGCTCGTCGACCGGGTATTTGCAAGGCGAGACGCAGCCTGATGGTATCGGCAGGATGCTGTCCGCCCAGCCTCGTCCCATTTAAAGCGCTGGGTCAGTTGCGCGTATCCGGTGGGCACAGTTGTGGGGTCTCGATAGTCCGTGACCCCGCAGAGCTCCCGCGCCTTAACTAAATACCGTTTCTTTGCCCGACACATGAGCAACAATGTGTCGGCACGTTGTCATGCCTGCATTTTGAGCAGGCGTGGTTACGTTTTGAGCGCGGCAGAATGGCGCACTGCACTGCGATACTCGCAAAACGTGAAAAGCCCCGCATTCATAAACCGTTAGGCAAGCCCGCCGATCTGGCACGGCATTTGATTCTACGGGTCCCGGCTGTGCCCGCGTAGTGAAACTTCTCCCTCGTGGCGAACCAGTCGAGAACGCCCGGCCACGTCCGGACCGGGCCCAAGCGGGGATAGGACCCATGAAAATTGTTATGGCGATTATCAAGCCATTCAAGCTGGAAGAAGTCCGTGACGCCCTGACCGCCATTGGCGTTCACGGACTCACGGTGACGGAAGTCAAGGGATATGGCCGACAGAAAGGCCATACGGAAATCTATCGCGGCGCCGAATACGCCGTGAGCTTCCTGCCCAAGATCAAGATCGAAGTCGCCATCGCTTCCGACCAGGTCGACAAGACCATCGATGCGATCACATCCGCAGCCAAGACCGGCCAGATCGGCGACGGCAAGATCTTCGTCATCAGCCTCGACCACGCGGTTCGCATCCGCACCGGCGAGGCCGATGCCGCGGCGCTTTGATTTCGCGCTCAACCTTATTCAATCAGGAGAAATACAATGACGTTTAAGCGTCCCTACGGCGCGGCATTGGCGGCCCTCGCAGTCGGCATGTTCGCTGCGACCGCAGCCTACGCCGAGCCAACGGTCAACAAGGGAGACAACGCCTGGATGCTGACATCGACAGTGCTCGTGCTGTTGATGACGATTCCGGGTCTTGCGCTGTTCTACGGCGGCCTCGTCCGCTCCAAGAACATGCTCTCCGTCCTCATGCAGGTCTTCTACACGGTCTGCGTCGTCACCGTGCTCTGGGCCCTCTACGGCTACAGCCTCGCCTTTACCGGCGGTTCCGACTTCATCGGCGGCTTCTCGAAAGCCTTCATGATGGGGATCACGACGGACTCCAAGGCTGCGACCTTCTCGGTCGACGCCAACATCTCGGAGCTGATCTATGTCTGCTTCCAGATGACCTTCGCCGCGATCACGCCCGCGCTGATCGTCGGCGCCTTTGCCGAGCGCATGAAGTTCTCGGCGATTGCGCTGTTCATCCCGCTCTGGGTCACGCTGATCTACTTCCCGATCGCGCACATGGTCTGGTACTGGGCCGGTCCGGACGCGATCCAGGACGCTGCCAAGGCGGTTGCCGCGGCGGCTGACGCGGCGGCCAAGACTGCGGCCGAGGCAAAGCTCGCCGAGATCAACGCCGACGCCGGCTGGATCTTCAAGAAGGGTGCGATCGACTTCGCTGGTGGCACCGTGGTGCACATCAACGCCGGCATCGCTGGTCTCGTTGGCGCTCTCCTGATCGGCAAGCGCGTCGGTTACGGCAAGGAGCTGATGGCCCCGCACTCGCTGACCATGACCATGATCGGCGCCTCGCTGCTCTGGGTCGGCTGGTTCGGCTTCAACGCCGGCTCCAACCTGGAAGCCAATGGCGGCGCAGCGCTCGCCATGACCAACTCCTTCGTCGCCACCGCAGCCGCCGCGCTGTCGTGGATGTTCGCGGAGTGGATCCTGAAGGGTCATCCCTCGGTGCTCGGCGCGCTCTCCGGCGCGGTCGCAGGCCTCGTGGCGGTGACGCCGGCAGCGGGCTATTCGGGCCCGATGGGTGCGATCGTCCTCGGCCTCGTCGTCGGCATCGTCTGCCTGTTCTTCTGCACCGTGGTGAAGAACGCCCTCGGCTACGATGACTCCCTCGACGTGTTCGGCGTGCACTGCATCGGCGGCATCGTCGGCGCTCTCGGCACCGGCATCCTGGTCAACCCGGCTCTCGGCGGCGCTGGCGTCATCGACTACTCCGCCATCCCGCCGAAGGTCGCCGATTACGACTTCGTGGCGCAGATGACCTCCCAGATCTGGGGCGTCTGCACCACGCTGGTGTGGTCGGGCGTCGGTTCGGCGATCCTCTACAAGGTTGTCGACGTGATCGTTGGCCTGCGCGCCAACGTCGAGACCGAGCGTGAGGGTCTCGACATCGCCGAGCACACCGAGCGCGCCTACAACATGTAACCCTCTCCTCCCGGATGCGATCTCTTCGGGGATCGCATCCAGACCTACGGTTTGGGCACATACCCGGCAATGCCCCGACCGTTGAGGGGCTCCAGCGCAAGTTGGAGCCCCTTTCTTTTTGTGACCGCGGGGGTTGAAGAAAGGGATTGCCAAGCGCGGCGACCAGCGCAGAAATACCAACCTCAACGAACAACAAAAGGGAGGTCATCATGCGTTTGGAAGGTGGATGCTACTGCGGCGAGGTGCGCTATGTCGCCGAAGGCGATCCGATGATGCAGGCGCAGTGTCATTGCCGCGAATGCCAGTACATCTCGGGCGGCGCGCCGAACACCTTCATTGCGATGCCGGCCGGCGGCTTCACCTACATCACCGGGCAGCCAAAGCAATTCACCCGCAAGGACCTCGAGCGCGCCGTCACGCGCGAGTTCTGCGCCGAATGTGGCACGCATCTGGTCACCAAAGTGCCGGGCTTGCCCGCCGTCGTGGTGAAGGTCGGCACCATGGACGAGCCGGCGCAGTTCCAGCCGCAGATGGCGATCTACACCTGCGATAAGCAGGCGTTCCATCAGATCCCCGCGGGGATGGCGACGTTCGAGAAGCTGCCGGGACGGTAAGTGCGAAGATTGGCCTGAGTGCGCGGAATCAGGCGGCGAGCGAACGCTCGTCCGCCTGGACCACGCGGTCGCGGCCGCGACGCTTGGCGGTGTAGAGCGCGCGGTCGGCGATCCGCATCAGCTCGGACAGCTCCGCATCGGCACAGGAGACCGTGAAGCCGAGGCTGATGGTGACGCGCTCGACATCGTCGCCGATCGAAATCGCGCGCGCGGCGCAGGCGGTGCGCAGCGCCTCGGCATGTTGCTCGGCCTGGTCGCGGGTGACGCCGACCATGAGGCCGGCAAATTCCTCGCCGCCGTGGCGACCGACAACCACATCGTCCACCTTCGCCAACTGCCGCAACACGTCGGCAACCTCGACCAGCACCTTGTCGCCGGCCTCGTGACCGAAGCGATCGTTGATGGATTTGAAGTGGTCGATGTCGCAGAGGAAGACCGCCACGGGCACGTTGCGGGCGCGTGCAGATGCCAGCGCCGCACAGGCCGCGTCATCAAAGCCGCGGCGGTTCGACAGCCCCGTCAATTGATCCGTTTGCGAGATCCGGGACAATTCGCTGCGTGTCAGGATCAGTTCACGCATCAGCAAGCCGGAGCGATAGCTGAACGCGCCTGAGATCATGGACGAAATCCCGGTCGCGATGCAGAGGCTGAAGGCGATGACGTAGCCGACGCTCACGGTGGCGCTGAAATCCGTGCCGAGCAGCAGGAGCAGCGAGGTCGTTGTCATGACAATGGTCAGACCCGCCGCCACAGCCAACCGCCTGGCCGTATGGCGAAGCACATCCTTGTGCGTCTTGATCTGCATTGTCCCGGCCCCGTCCCGCTCTCGTGCGCGCTGATAGCACCGGCAGAGCGAGCGAATCGCTAAGGCGAAAACGATCTTGGCGGGGGCAGTTAACGAGACGCGAGGCGCTTGCCTAAAATGCCCCGGACCGGGCCCGACCGGCCGCGCGCATCCCGTTGTTATCGGCCGAATTATTCGGTGCTGGACGGGCGGGCCGGCCGATGGTTAATCGCGTCTTAACCTCGCCCTATCTATGGTGAACTGAACCGTTTCCCGCCGGCGCTCCCGCGCGACCGGCTGTTCCAAGAGTGCTGGCGCCCAGAATGGCTATGACCGCTTCATCCCGTGCGCCGCTGGCTGGTGGAAGCTCTGACAACGCACGCTCGCCCTTCGTCCGGCTGAACGAGCTGCTGGCGCCGCATCAGCCAGGTAAGCCGTTGATTTCGCTAGCGGTTGGCGAGCCCCAGCATCCAGTGCCGGATTTCGTCGGCCCTGTGCTCGCCAAGCACATCGCCGATTTCGGCCGTTACCCGATGAACCAGGGCACCGAGCCGTTCCGCCAGGCGGCGAGCGCCTGGCTGTCGTCGCGCTTCAAGCTGCCGCGGCCACTCGACCCCAAGAGCGAGATTCTCGTCCTCAATGGCAGCCGCGAGGGGCTGTTCCTCGCCGCGATCGCGGCAGCCCGCTATGTCGGCCCCCGTCCCGGCAAGCCCGCAATCCTGATGCCGAACCCGTTCTATCCGGTCTATGGCGCCGGTGCCGGCGCCGCGGCCTGCGAGCCGATCTATCTGCCGACGACCGTCGAAAACGGTTTCCTTCCCGATCTCGACGCCATCGACGAAGCGACGCTGGCGCGCACGGTCGCGTTCTATCTGGCCTCGCCCGCCAATCCGCAGGGCTCGGTCGCCAAGCCCGACTACTTCAAGCGATTGAAGAGCCTCGCCGATCGTTACAACTTCATGATCCTCAGCGACGAGTGCTATTCCGAGATCTACACGCGCGAAGCGCCGGGCAGTGCGCTTGAATGCGCCGGTCCGGACTTCACCCGCGTGGCGGCATTCCAGTCGCTGTCGAAGCGCTCCAACCTGCCGGGCTTGCGCGTCGGCTTCGCCGCCGGCGACAAGACGTTCATCGGCATGTTCCTCGAGCTGCGCAATATCGCAGCGCCCCAGGTTCCGGTACCGCTCCAGCATGTCGCGACCGTTGCCTATGGCGACGAAGCCCATGTCGAGGAGAACCGCCGGCTCTACCGGATCAAGTTCGATCTCGCCGATCAGATCATCGGCAATCGTTACGGCTATCGCCGGCCCGATGCCGGCTTCTGCGTCTGGCTCAATACGTCCGAGATCGGCGACGACGTCTCCGTGACTCTCAAGCTCTTCAAGGAGGCCGGCGTGCGCGTGGTGCCCGGCTCCTACCTGGCGCGTGTTCAGCCCGACGGCTTCAATCCCGGTGCCGGCTACATTCGCCTGGCGCTGGTGCAGGATAGTGAGACCACGGCGCAGGCGCTGCACCGGCTGGTCGAAACTCTGGGTTAGGCGGGCCCATGAGCATGTCGACAATCGAACGCGTCATCCCCCTGGTCGGCCACCTGCCGCCATCGATCCGCGAAGCGCTGACCAAACGCCTGCGCGAGCTCACGGGTTTGGGGCTGATCGGACTGACCGGCATCGCATCGGCTGCGCTGATGACATGGTCGGTGCAGGATCCCAGCCTCAGCCACGCGACCTCGCGCCCGATTCGCAACATCCTCGGCTATGCCGGCGCGATCGGCGCCGACTTGGCGATGCAGATCCTCGGGCTCGGCGCGATCATGCTGATCCTCACCGTCGCGGTGTGGGGCTGGCGCATTATGACCCATCGCCCGTTCGACCGCGAGGCGCTGCGGCTCGGCTCCTGGGTCCTCTGCACCGTGATTGCAGCGGGTTTTGCCAGCTGCTGGCCGCATGGCGGCGCCTGGCCGCTGCCGACCGGACTCGGTGGCGTCGTCGGCGATGCGCTGGTGCGCGCGCCCGCCGTGATCTTCGGGCCCGCCGGCACGATCTATCGCCTCATCCTCGGCACGCTGCTTTTCGTCGCGATGGCCGCGACCTTCCTGATCGCCTGCGGCTTTGGCGCGCGCGAGCATGAGGAAGAGCTCACGCCGATCGAGGACGACGACGCGCCGTTCGAGGAAGAGGGTGATCGCGGCTCGGTATCGCTCGGCTGGCTGTACCACGCCCTGATGAGCACGAAAGCGCGGCTGGTCTGGCTGTGTGGGGCAGCCTATCGCTCGCTGGTGTCGAGCGGCGCAAAGCCGCGCGGGATTTCCTTCGACCGCCAGGAGCCGTCGCTTGCCGGCCGCAAGGCTCCTTCGATCTCGCCGCACGCCGAAGACGAGGATTACGAGGAGGAAGAGGCGGAAGAGGAGGAGGAAGAGGAAGAGGAAGAGCCGGTCGCGCGTGCTCCGCGCAAGAAGTCTGCACCGAAGGCGGCTTCCAAGAAGAACTCCGACAAGTTCGAGCTTCCATCCGTCTCCGTGTTGGCTGCGCCCAAGGCCGGCGATCGCCAGCCGCTCAGCAAGGCCGAGCTGGAAGCCAATTCGCGCTCGCTCGAAGGCGTGCTCGGGGATTTCGGCGTGCGCGGCGAGGTCGTGAAGGCCAATCCGGGCCCGGTCGTCACGCTGTACGAACTCGAGCCCGCACCCGGCATCAAGTCGTCACGCGTGATCGGCCTCGCCGACGATATCGCCCGCTCCATGAGCGCACTGTCGGCGCGCGTCGCCGTCGTCCCCGGCCGCAACGCCATCGGCATCGAGCTGCCGAACGCGCATCGCGAAAAGGTCTATCTGCGCGAGCTTCTGGTCGCAAAGGAAGCCACCGACACGGTGGCGAAACTTCCGCTGTGCCTCGGCAAGACCATCGGCGGCGACCCCGTCATCATCGATCTCGCGCGCACGCCGCATATGCTGATCGCCGGTACCACCGGCTCCGGCAAGTCGGT
>NZ_PPPT01000177.1 GCF_006483445.1 Bradyrhizobium guangdongense
GCGCGGTGGCGGCGGTGCGGCCACCCGCGGCGGCGGGGGCGGAGCAGCCCGTGGCGGCGGCGGTGCCGGCGCGGGTCGCGCCACCGTGACCGGCGGACGCGACGGCGGAGCTGCCGCCCGCGGCGGTTCGGGCCTCATTGGCTGGCGGGCAACCGTCGGCGGTGTTGGCGGAGGAACCGCAGCCGGCCTCACCGGAGCGACAGCGGGCTTAGCCGCCGGGGGCACCGGAGGCGGCACGTTGGCTTGGCTCGATGCGGGCGGTTTACCCGGAGCCGGCGGCGTGCCGGTGGCCGGCGCTGTGGTCGTCGGTGTCGCGGTCGTCGGTGCCGCGGCGGTCGGCGCCGGCGCATTTGGCGTGGGCTTGCCACCGGGAGGTTGCCCCACGGCAGGATGGCCCGGGGGCGTGTGCGCCGCTGACGTCGGCGGACCACCGGGGCGGCCTGGTACGGGCGGCGTTCCATGCGCGCCCGGGACCGGGAGGGCATGCGCAGCATCCGGCTGCTTCGGCTGTCCGGGTGCAACCGCACCTGCCGGCACATTGGCTTGCGCCGGTGGCGTCGTGGTTGTCGGTGCCGTTGCCGTCGGAACCGGAGGCTTGCCATTCGGCGCCGCAGCCGAAGGCGCCGGCGTCGGCCCTGCACCCGGAGGCACCGGCGGCGTACCCGGCGCGGGCAGCGTGTTGGCCTGCGGCAGCTTTTGCGGACCGGGCGCAGGTGCACCACCGGGCGTGACGGCTGCGGGCGTTGCGGGCAGCGGCCCCGGCTTCACGGTCGGATTGATCGCGGCACTCGGCGGCACCGGCAGCCTGCCCTGCTGGATCAGCGAAGCGCGTTGCGCAACCGCAGCCGGCACGGCCGGGCCTGCCGGTGTCGGGCGTCCCGAGACCGCCGGTGCAAGGCTGGTCGGCGCAAGGCCGGACGGTGGCGGCCGGTTGATGACGGTGTTGATGACAGTCGTGTTGTGGATGTTGGCGTAGATGATGTTGTTCGGCGGCGGCGCGACATAGAGCGGCGGCCGATAGAACACCGGGATCGGCACGAAGACCGGCTGCGGCAGCACGAACAATCCGACCACCGGCAGCGGCGGCGGCAGCACGACGAAATCCGGCGGCGGCGGCGGCAGATAATAGACCGGCGGCGGCGGTGGCGGCGCAAAGTCGAAATAAGGATCGCTGAACGCCAGCACCGGACGATCGACATAGACGATCTCCTCCGGAGGCGGCGGCGGCACGTCATAGTCGAGCATCGCAAAAGTCGGCGGCGGCTCGAGCGGCGCGGTGAGGATCGCAAGCCGGCGCCGTGCATCGCCCGCATGCGGACCGCGCGGATAACGGCGCAGATAGGACCAATAGGCATCCGGCGTGTCGGCGCGATAGGTGCGCCGCCAGGTGATGGCCTCGCGCCGCGCCGCGACGATCACCCTCACCCGCTTGGCCATGGGATCGTTGGGATAGGCCGCCAGATAATCTTCGTAGGCCGGCAGCGTGTCGCGCGCGAGCGCGGCCGCATAGGCGTCCTGCGCGCCGAGATCACGGATCGGCTTGTCGCGGATCGAGGCGACCTGATCGGGCGCGGCCTGCGGGGGCGCGTCGGGTCCGCGTTCGAAGAACGAGAACGGCGCAGAGATCCGCTGTGCATCCCACGGCACCTGCGCGCCCTTGCTGGCCTCGTTCACCCGCAGCCGCAGCCGGTCGAACAATTCGGTGAGCGACAGCCCGCCGGTGCGGATCATCTCGGCGAGCGACTGGGCATAGATGCCGTAGGGCCCCGCCTCTTCCGGCGCGACTGTGCCGGGCGCGGCGTTGAAGGCGATCAGCATGTTCGCGTCCGGCTCGACCAGGGCAAGACCGCTTGCGATCGGCTGGCCGCCTTCGATGAAGGGCTGCGCGCGGCCGGCGTCGAGCACGAAGATGTTAGCCTTCAGCGGAATGGCGGCGAGCTGGCGCACATAGTCGCTGACGCGCAGCGCCTCGGTCGGGATGTCGGTGTCGCGCGCGATGTTGGAATCGACGGGGATGAAATAGTTCTCGCCGGCGAGCTGCACGCCATAGCCGGCAAGGTAGATCATCGCCACCGTGCCCGGGCCCGAGGTCTGCGCCTTCTGGATGAAGTCGCGAAAGCTCTTGCGCAGCGTATCGCCGTCGAGATCGCGTGCGCCGACCACGTCGAAACCGGCCGCCTGCAGCGTCTGCGCGATCAGGCCGGCATCATTGGCCGCTGTCGCAAGCGGCGATTTGGCATAGGCGCCGTTGCCGATCACGAGCGCGATGCGCTTTTCCTGCTGCTGTGCGCTTACGGGCGTGACGATGCCGCAGGCCGCAAATAGCAGCGCCGGCAACAATGTGAAGAGGAAGGCCTTGTATGTCCCACGCATGGCTTGCACGCCCATTCTTGTCGTTGAGCTCGCTGCCATACACTAGGCGCGCGGCCAGATGAACAGCGTTTGAACGAAAGCGCGCCGAATGCGGCGGTGGGATGGCGCCGTGCAGCGCGCCCGTCACGACACCAGATCGACCTTCCCGGTCGCGAGACGGTAGGCGCCGCCGGCCACCTTGAGCTTGCCCTGCCCGACCGCTGCTTCGAGGATCGGCGCCGCCGACTTCAGCCTGGCAACGGTGTCGAGCACGTTCTGCCTGATCGCCGCATTGAGCACGTCGCCGCCCTGCTGCTGTGCAGCCTTCGCAGCCGGCGCTAGCGCCTCGACCAGGGACGGAAGATGGCCCGGCAGCGGCTTGCCATCCTTCAGCGCTTTCAGCGTCGCGTCGATCGCGCCGCAAGCGTCATGTCCGAGCACCAGGATGAACGGGCAATTGAGCACCGCGACCGCATATTCCAGGCTGGCGATGGTCTCGGTGCCGGCAAAGTTTCCCGCCACGCGACAGACGAAGAGATCGCCGCGGCCGGTGTCGAAGGCATATTCCGGCGCGATACGCGAGTCGGCGCAACTCAGCACCGCGGCGAACGGGTTCTGCCCGCTGGCAAGCGCTTCGCGCTCATGCTTGAAATCGTGACGCCGGCTCACGCCGTCGACATAGCGCGCATTGCCGTCCATCAGCCGCTTCAGCGCCGCGTCCGGCGACAGCACGTTCTCGGGCTTGGGCGGCGCCTTGGAATCTTTGGCGAAGGCCGCGCCACTGAGCGCCAGTCCCACGGACGAGGCGGTCAACAGCATGGCGGATCGCCGCGTCGGTGCGCGCAGATGGATCGAATGATCGGAGCAGTTGTCGCACATGGTTTTCTCCCCGCCCGCTTCAGTGGCTGGAGCGACCAGTATACGGCATCGGTGGTGACAGCAAAACGTTACAACTGCCGGACGTCCACCACGTACCTGGCAGCGTCAGAGACGCGCATCAGCCGGCTGCGCCTGGCTGCGGTCGCTGTCGAGGCGCGCTTTCAGATTGCCGATGTCCTTGAAGAAGGCATCCTCGTCCTTCAGCGGAACGGCGCGCAGCATCGGCGGCAACAGCCAATGCGCCGTCTTCGCCCGGCCGAAATCAGACGCGGCCTCGGATTGCTGCAGCGTCGTGAACGCGATGCCGCCGGCCATCAGGAGGGCCACCGCGGCGCCCTTCAGCCACAGCCGCTTGCGTCCGACCTCGCGCAGATGGAAGAAGCAAAGCCCGGCAAAGGACAGCCACGCCGCCACATAGCCGTAGGTGACGCCATCCGGCCAGTTCCAGGCATAGGCGGCGTAGAGCGCGAACTCGTTGAAGACGGAGAAGGCGACCGTTCCGATCAGCGCGATCAGGAGGTTGCGCAGGAAATGCGCCCGCCCGTCGAAGATGCGGCAGAGCAGCGCCCACAGCCCGACCCAGACCAGGAGAGCCGAGGCCACCGTCAGGAGCGGCGTCAGATAGGCCGACAGCCGCGCCTCGCCGGTCTGCGTCAGCCAGATCTTCAGCGCATCGATCCCGACAAGGACCAAAGCAAGCGCGATCGTGAGCGCGATCGGCAGCGCATGCCGCCCCGTCGGCGCCAGTCGCTCGCGCTCGACCTCGTGGTTGACGTCGCGGATATGCAGATAGGTCTGGCCGATGCGGATCGGCTGCTTGCCGTCGACGGTAAAGGTCGACAGCCGCGTCCGGTTGCCGTCGAGGAACGTGCCGTTGGCACTGCCGACGTCCTCGGCGACGAGATGTCCGTCGTCATGGCGATACACGCGCAGGTGCTTTGCGGCCACATAGGGATCGTCGATCACGACGTCATTGTCGTAGCCGCGCCCGATGCGGACCTCGGAGGCCACGACGCGGAAGCGTGCGGCGACCTCGCGCTGGCGCGATAATATCTCGACCCAGATCATTTGCCGACCTGCACCGCCTCGAGGAAGCGCTTGCCCAGCGCCATGGCATCGTCATAGCCGACCGCCTGCATGCTCAGCCGCGAGACCAGCGCCTCGAGCGGCTGATCCTGCGTCACCGCGATCAGCGACACGTCGTACAGCCCTTCGAAGGTCCGGTAGGCCTGCGCGCACCACACCACGCGAAGCGGCGGATGCTCCGGCTGCAGCGAGGTGTTGACGAAATCCTCGTGGCAGCGCTGCGGCGTGTACCATTTCTTGAACGGCCCGCCGCCGCTCAGGCGCGGCTGGCTGAGCTGCGTGAGATAGGTCGAGAACTGGAACGAGTTGAGATCGATGGTCTTGACCAGCGAGTGATTGATGTTGATGGCGCCGATATTGAGATCGGACGCCACGAAGACGCTGGTGTCGCTGCCGCATTCGGTCGAGTTGACGCTCGCGCGCGGTTTCGGCGTCGCGTCTGCATTGGTGCTGGCCCAGCAGTTGAACCAGAGCGCCTGCGTCTCGGGCGCGCGGTAGCGGCCGAAATTGCTGGCACGGAAACCGGCAACGCTCAGCGACTTGAACAGCTCCGAGCGCCATCCGACGAGCTGCTTGCCGACATCGCCGCGCAAATCGGTCGGCTTGTCGGCGGTGCCGACCTGCGCCACCAGAGCGGCCGCGAACCGCGCCGGCACCAGAAAGCTCACGAGCTGCCCGCCCCTGCGGGTCGCGACGTTGACGCCGATGACGTTGCCGTCGGCGGTGACCGCCGGACCGCCGCTCATGCCGGGATTGAGCGCGCCGGAGAAATGAATGCGATCGGTGTAGCTGTGATCGGTGAGCCCGTTATAGGTGCCTTCGATGATGGTGAAGCCGAGATCGAGCGGATTGCCCATCGAGTAGATGCGCTCACCCTTGGGCAGGCGCCCTTCGATCGCGGCACGATCGAAGGCGAAGAACGGCGCGTCCTTCTTGTCGACGCGCACGAGCGCCAGATCGTTCGGCACGTCCACCCGCAGCAACGTGACGTCGCCGCGACTGCCGTCGGCGGCATTGTATTCGAGCCGATAGATGTTCGGCTCCAGCGCCGCCTGCGAGACGACGTGGTAATTGGTGATCGCCAATCCATCGGCCGACACCAGGAAGCCTGACCCGATCGAGGCCTGGCGTCCGGCATCGCCGACCAGCGTGCGGATCTGCAGCAGGCGCGGCGGCGCGGTCGAATAGACACGCTCGGCGCCCGATGCCTCTTGCGCCGCCTGCGCCGCGCCGGATGTGATGGCAGCGAAGACAAGCGACACCGCGACCGCGCGAAAAAACCCGCCGACACGAAACTGCAACAATTCCCCTACCCCGACACGCCCCGGCCATTTCATCACGAACGGCAACGCCGCTGTTGCCGCATCGATCGGACGTTGATTAGCCAAAGCACGGCACGGTTGCAACATCGAGCCGCTTCGCAGAGGCCGCGGCAGGGATTGCCTTGCTATTCCGCCAGTCGCAGTTCAGCGATCGTCGTGCGCGCCGCAGTCTCCTCGAGTTGCATGAAATCCAGCGGTCCCTGGTTCTTGTAGCCGGCGGTCATCGCAAGCGTGAGGCCATAGCCGAGCAATCCAGTGCTCGCGTTCGCAATCACGGCGGTCTTGCGTTCGCTCATCCGCGCAACGAAGAAGATGGTCTGGCCGGATTGAGCCGAGAAGTCGACACGCGTGGTGCCGAGGCCGACCTCTTCGGCTACGAACTGGTGCTGGCCCGCCGGGCGATCGGCATAGACATAGGTCCCGGTCTTCAGGCCCCGGATCGGCACCCCGTCGAGAGCAAATGGGAAGTCCGGGTCGGTGATGCCGCCAAAGCCCTTCTCGCGAACTACGACGATCCGCGCCTGCCCCGCCTTTGGCGGCCCGATCTTTCGCAATGTCTCTGAATAGTCGCGCCCACTTCTCGCAGTCGTCGTCTCACAGCCACAGAGAAATACCGCCGCCACAAGCAGCACCAACCCACGCAATAACATTACGCCCCCAAGAGATTTTCCCCGAGGGCATGCTAGCCAATATCACCGCCTGGTTGCAATACCGCTGGTCTTGCTACCGGTGGACAGCGAAGCGCCGGCTACCAGCTTACAATTGCTGCACGTCGACGACGCCGGCGACCGCTTTGATCGCGCCCGCGATTTGCGGCGAGACCTTGAAGCGGCCGGGCAACTTCATCTCCACCTCGGTCTCGAGGTCGAGCATCATCACCAGCGAGACCTCGCCGTCGCCATTGGAACGCGGCGCAGGGACGCTGACTTTCGGCGCCGCAGCCTCCGGTCCCGCCAGACGCTTGGCGATCGAGTCCAGCGGCTTGGTATCGCGCACGAAGATGCGCAGGCCCTTTTGCGTCTTGGCGGCGGCGTCATCGAGCGGCTCGGCATGCAGCACGCGCGCGCGCACGTCCTCGCCCTGCAATTCCGCGCCGAGTTGCAGCAGCACGGCCGCACCGGGCTCGAGCACGTCGCGATATTGCGCGAGGCCCTCGGAGAACAGCACCGCCTCGAAATGGCCGGTGGGATCGGACAATCCCATGATGCCCATCTTGTTGCCGGTCTTGGTGCGCCGCTCCATGCGCGACACGACAGTCGCAGCGACCTTGCCGGCTGTGGCACCCGTTTTGACGGCGCGCGAAAACTCCACCCAGGACTGCACGCGCAGCCGCTTCAGCACGGTCGCGTAATCGTCGAGCGGATGGCCGGACAGGAAGAAGCCGACCGCGTCATATTCGCGACGGAGTTTTTCCGCCGGCAGCCAGGGATCGATCTGCGGCAGCATGATGGTCGGCGCGTCGGCGGCATTGCCGAACATGTCGTTCTGGCCGATCGTCGCCGCCTCATTGGCGCGCTGGCACGCGGCCAGGATCGCATCCGCGCCGGCGAAGACGCGCGCGCGGTTCGGCTCCAGCGTGTCGAAGGCGCCGGCGGCAGCTAAGCTTTCGATGATGCGCTTGTTGATCGCGCGCGGGCTGACGCGGGCCGCGAAGTCGGCGAGCGAAGTGAAGGCACCCTTCCGGTTGCGCTCCGCGATGATCTGCTCGACGGCCTGGATGCCGACGCCCTTGAGCGCGGCCAGCGCGTAGTAGATCGTCTTGTCGCCGACCTCGAAGGTCGCGCCCGAACGATTGATGTTGGGCGGCTCGACCTTGATGCCGAGACGCTGCGCCTCGGAACGGAATTCGGAAAGCTTGTCGGTATTGTTGAGATCGAGCGTCATCGACGCCGCGATGAACTCCACCGGATAATGCGCCTTCATATAGGCGGTGTGGTAGGACACCAGCGCATAGGCCGCCGCGTGGCTCTTGTTAAAACCGTAGTCGGCAAACTTTGCCAGGAGCTCGAAGATGGTCTCGGCCTGCCCCTTCGGCACGCCGTTCTTCACCGCGCCGGCGACGAAAATGTCGCGCTGCTTGTCCATCTCGGCGCGGATCTTCTTGCCCATGGCGCGGCGGAGCAGGTCGGCGTCGCCGAGCGAATAGCCCGACATCACCTGCGCGATCTGCATCACCTGTTCCTGGTAGATGATGACGCCAAACGTCTCTTTCAGGATCGGCTCCAGCACCGGGTGCAGATATTCCGGCTCCTCGTCGCCGTGCTTGCGCGCGCAATAGGTCGGGATGTTCGCCATCGGACCCGGGCGATAGAGCGCGACCAGCGCGATGATGTCCTCGAAACGGTCGGGCCGCATGTCGACCAGCGCGCGCCGCATGCCCTGGCTTTCAACCTGGAACACGCCGACCACCTCGCCGCGCGCCAGCATCTGGTAGCTTTCGGCGTCGTCGATCGGCAGCGTCGCGAGATCGACCTCGATGTTGCGTGGCTTGAGCAGCTTGCAGGCGACGTCGAGCACGGTGAGCGTCTTCAGGCCGAGGAAGTCGAATTTCACGAGCCCGGCAGGCTCGACCCATTTCATGTTGAACTGGGTCACCGGCATGTCCGACTTCGGATCGCGGTACAT
Organism: Bradyrhizobium guangdongense; assembly: GCF_006483445.1. Lineage (GTDB taxonomy): Bacteria > Pseudomonadota > Alphaproteobacteria > Rhizobiales > Xanthobacteraceae > Bradyrhizobium > Bradyrhizobium guangdongense_A. The sequence goes on from NZ_PPPT01000177.1 coordinate 8,265, forward strand.
CGGCACGAGTTCGCTTAAGGGACGATCGCCGATCACGATGCCGGCGGCGTGGGTCGAAGCGTGCCGGGTCAGGCCTTCGAGGCGCTGCGCGATGTCGAAGGCGCGCGCCACCACCGGGTCCTCGTCGCGGAACGCCTGCAGTTTCGGCTCGCTCTCGATCGCGGCGGCCAGCGTCACGGGCGCGGCCGGATTCTGCGGCACGAGTTTCGTCAGCTTGTCGACCTGCCCATAAGGCATCTGCAGCACGCGGCCGACGTCGCGCAGCACGCCGCGCGCCTGCAGCGTACCGAAGGTGATGATCTGCGCGACCTGGTCGCGGCCGTAGCGCTGCTGCACATACTGGATCACCTCGCCGCGGCGGTCCTGGCAGAAGTCGATGTCGAAGTCCGGCATCGAGACGCGCTCGGGATTGAGGAAGCGCTCGAACAGCAGGCCGAACTTGATCGGATCGAGATCGGTGATGGTCAGCGCCCAGGCGACCAGCGAGCCCGCGCCGGAGCCGCGGCCCGGACCGACCGGAATGCCCTGGCTCTTCGCCCATTTGATGAAGTCGGACACGATCAGGAAGTAGCCCGCGTACTTCATGCGCATGATGACGTCGAGCTCGAACGCGAGGCGCTTGGCGTAATCCTCGTCCGTCGTGCCCTGCGACAGGCCATGCACGCGCAAGCGGTTGGCAAGCCCCTCCTCCGCCTGTCGCTTCAGTTCGGCCGCCTCCACCGCGGCAGCATCGGAGCTCGCGGCGGCGCCGACCGTGAAGAACGGCAAGATCGGCTTGCGCGTCATTGGCCGGTACGAGCAGCGCTCGGCGATCTCGACCGTCGAGGCCAATGCCTCCGGAATATCGGCGAACAGCAGCGCCATCTCGGCGCGCGTCTTGAAACGGTGGTCGGACGTGAGCTGCACGCGATCGGTCTCGGCGATCAGCCGCCCGCCGGCGATGCAGAGCAGCGCGTCATGCGCCTCGTAATCGTCGGTCGAGGCGAAATACGGCTCGTTGGTCGCAACCAGCGGCAATCCCTTGGCATAGGCGATGTCGATCAGGGCGCTCTCGACGCGGCGCTCCCGGTCGATGCCGTGACGCTGCAACTCGATGTAGAGGCGGTCGCCGAACAGGCTCGCCAGCCGCTCGCAGCGCACGCCGGCCAACTCCGTGTGCCCCATCTGCAGCGCCAGCGAAATCGGGCCGTCCGGACCGCCGGTGAGCGCGATCAGGCCTTCGGTCTCGCCCGCGAGCCAGTCGAACTTGATATGTGGCGCGTGCGTATCGGGCGTCTCGAGGAAGGCGCGCGAGTTCAGCCGCATCAGGCTGCGATAGCCGCGCTCTTGCGCCGCCAGCAGCACCACGCGCGCGTGCGGAATCGTGTTGCGCGCGTTGGGATCCTGGTCGCCGAAATCGATGGCGATCTCGCAGCCGACGATCGGCTGGATGCCGGAGCCCGCCATCTTGTCGGAGAACTCCAGCGCGCCGAACATGTTGTCGGTGTCGGTCAGCGCCAGCGCCGGCTGATGGTCCTTCTTCGCAAGCTCGGCAAGCTTGCCGATCTTGATCGAGCCCTTGAGCAGCGAATAGGCCGAGTGAACATGAAGATGGACAAATCCGGCGCTCGGCATGGTCGCAACAGGGCCTCTCGCATCAGGGATGGAACCGTTCGGCGGAGCGGGCACGTCACGTGCCCCTGCGGCCGACTCGGCTCAGCGATGGTGAAGCCCTGCCCCGCCGGAGTCCACGGTGGAGGCACGCATTCGCCGCGCCATCCGGCTTTTCCCCAACGCGGGATCCCCTAGAGCTGCGGAATCACCTGCGCCCAGATCGCGATCATCCCGACGAACAGCGTGATCGATGCCAGCGCCGCGGCTTCTTCAACGAAGATCTTCAACATGGCCTTGCTCCCTCACCAGAACATAGAGAGAACAATGTTCTATTTATGTTCCAGGAGTCAAGGCAACCTGTGGAATTTCCCCGCCCGCTTCGAAATTGATGGTTAACTCGCTGATCCCGCAAAACAAAAAGCCCCGGCGCAAGGCCGGGGCTTTCGCCAACCGCTTCGCTGGGAAGCGATCAGTCTCAGTACTTCGCGATGATCGGGCCGCCGAACTTGTAGTTCAGGCGGACGAGACCCATGTCGACGTCCTGCTTGATGCGATCGCTCTGAAGCACGATGCCGGCGGCGGTGGTCAGGTTCTTGGTCGAATCGCCCAGGAAGATGTGGTTGTACTCGACGCCAACCGACCAGTTCGGGGCGAAGCCGACTTCGAGGCCCGCACCGATCGTGCCGCCCCAACGGGTTTCGCTGGCCGACGCGGCCACCACGCCGGCGGCGGTCAGGACGTCGTACTTGTCGCCGACCACAGCCGCGCCGCCCTTCACATAGACGAGCACGTTGTTCCAGGCGTAACCGACTTGGCCGGTGATCAGGCCGAACGAGTCGATCTTGGTGCGGTTGGTGAGACCGGTGACGGCGCTGAGGTTGCTGCCCGAGAAGTCAGCCCAGTTGCCCTGGCCTTCGACACCGAACACCCACTGACCCGACTGCATGCGATAGCCGACCTGGCCACCGACCGTGCCGCCGGTCGCGTTGTGCGAACCTTCGCCCGCCACCAGCGGAGCCGTCTGGTCCCACGAGGTGCGAGCCGATGCGCCGCCGCCGTTGATGCCGATGTAGAAGCCGCTCCAGTCATAGATCGCAGCGACCATCGCCGGCGCCTTCGTGTAAGGGCGCGCTGCGAGGTCGGCGGCCACGGCCGGCGCAGCCGCGCCGAGCGCGACGAGGCTTGCAGTGACCAGCAACAAAGTCTTGTTCATTTTGAATCCCGTTCCAGTTTCTTCGTAGTAAGGCCCCCGGGCCAGTGCGCACCTCTTAACAGCGACAGATGCAATTGCTGTAACCTCGGCGCAACACTGCGTTCGAAAGGACCCGCGACATCGGCGAGCGCCGCGTTTCCACGTAAAAACCCGTTCAAAAATTGGTGTTTGCGCACGAACGATGTCGATGACGCAGACCCCGCACGCGCTGTGCACAGAGCTCTCTGTGTATCGCGCTATTTCGCTTCCGCATTGTCGCCACATTTGGGCGCACGCGTTGAGAAACATCATCTCCGATCGCGCGCTGCATCTGCCATGAGCGGCAGCGCACGCAACCGAATCGGACCACCGCTCACGATGTAGACTCCGGCGGAGATCAAGCTGATTGCGACCCAGTCGAGCAGCGAAGGCCATTCCCCGAGAATCGGAATCCCCAACACCGCGGTCATCGCGGGACAGAGTGCGGCAAACGCCGCGCCGCTCGACGCACCGAGGATGCTGACGGCCCGCCCAAACAGAAGTAGCGAGACGATCGCCGTGAGCACGCCCTGCACCACGGCCTGCAACGCCAGATCGCCCCACGGCGCGCTGGCGAGCTTGCTGCCCGGCAAGAGCGCGAAGACAGGCAGGTACAGACACATGGATCCGACTGCGGAGATCGCGGCGGCATGCAATCCATCCAGCCGCGCCTTTCGCATGGCAATCGTGTAGAGCGCCCATGCGAGTCCGGCACCGAGGAACAGGCCGTGCCCGAGATTTTGCAGCGAGCCGACCTCGCCGCCCGAGCCCCAGGCGATCGCGAGCACGCCGGGCAGGATGAACGCGAAGCCGATCCTCTTCGTCCGCGTAAACGGCTCCTGCAACAGACCCGCGGCGAGCAGCGCCACCATCAGCGGCATCACGCCGGGAAAGAACGCGCCCGCGTGCGCCGCCGGGGCAAACAGCAGTCCCGCATTGGCGAGAAACACCGGCGCCGCACCGCCAAGCACGATCGCAACCAGGCCGCTCCATCCGAGGCGGTCGATGGCAAGCCCCCGTCGCCAGACATAAGGCAGCAGGAGAACGCCCGCGACGCCGAAGCGCAAGGCCGCGATATCCCATGGCGTGAGGCTCGTCCGAAGCCCAAGGCGCGCCACGACGATCCATCCCGACCAGATGCTGACGGCCGCAATGCCGCAGAGCGCGCCCTGAAGATATTGCGGGGAATGGCGAACGCTGGACATCGTCGAGGCCGCCTCGGCTTCGGTGTGGCGCATAACCCTTATAATTGTTATTATAGGTTAGCACCGAGATGCGAGGCAAGGCCCGGCATGACCACGAAAAGCGGCCCGTTCGATTGGAGCGGAGGACACCCTGCCCTCGATCTCGTGAACACGCTGGATGAGCGCCCCTCGCAAGCGCCGGTCGAGAACCTCGCGGTCTATTGCAACCTGGTGCGCTTCACCGAGGCCGCGGGACTGATCGGATCGTCCGTCGCAGCAAACCTCCGCCCCCTCGATGGCCCCGCATGCGCCAACGCCTTGCGCGGCGCGCAAAAACTCCGGGAGAGCCTCTATGCCGTGCTGACGGCGAACGAGATCGGTCGCCCGATCAAGCCTGCCGCACTCGATGCGATCGCCCTGCAGGTTCGGCGCGCGCACGCGGCGCGGACGTTTGTGTCGACGTCCCGATCGGGCGTCGTCGCGCAGCGTTGGATATCCCCCGCCTCACCCGAGGTTCCTCTCCATGCCTGCGCGCTCGCAATCGAGAGCCTGCTCGTCTCCGCCGATTGGAGCCGCATCCGCAAGTGCTGCGCCGATGACTGCGAAGTCTTTTTTCTCGACACGAGCAAGGCGCGTCGCCGCCAATGGTGCAGCATGCAGAACTGCGGCAACCGCGCGAAGCAAAGGCGATGGCGACGCGGTCAGGAATGAGCGCAAGCTGCGGGCGTCAACACATATGCAGGTCGGGGCGCCCGAAGTCCGCGGTGAACTGCCTGGATTGAATCCCGCCACGGCGGCACGACGACTGGTGTTGCCTTCTATGCGGCTGCTTGCGGGATTGACGATCCGCCCGCCGTTTCGTCAGCGCGTATTTCCACGACGGGCTGCTCGCCGGGTGGCAGTCCCCGTCCCTTCACGAGACCGAAGATCGCCGGGATCACGACGAGCGTCAGCAGCGTCGAAGAGGTCATTCCGCCGATCATCGGCACGGCGATGCGCTGCATGATCTCCGACCCCGCGCCGGTGCTCCACATGATCGGCAGCAGGCCCGCCATGATGGCGACGACAGTCATCATCTTGGGCCGGACGCGCTCCACGGCGCCGACCATGATGGCATCATGCAGATCTCGCCGGGACAAAGCGCGTCCCTCGGCGCCCCGCCTCGCCTTCATCTCCGCCAAGGCATGATCGAGATAAATCAGCATGACGACGCCGGTCTCGGCGGCGACGCCGGCAAGCGCGATGAAGCCGACGGCGACGGCGACCGACAGGTTGAAGCCGAGCCACCACATCATCCAGATGCCGCCGACCAGCGCGAACGGCAGCGACAGCATCACGATCAGGGTTTCCGTCATGGCCCTGAAGTTCAGGTACAGCAGCAGGAAGATGATCGTGAGCGTCACCGGCACCACGATCTTGAGGCGCGCTGCCGCGCGCTGGAGGTATTCGTACTGGCCGCTCCAGACCACGTAGGTGCCGGCGGGAAACTGGATGCTCTGCGTGACGGCGGCTTGCGCGTCGGCGACATAGCTGCCGATGTCGCGATCGCGGATGTCGACATAGATGTAGGTCGCGAGCTGCCCGTTCTCGGTCCGGATCGAGGTCGGTCCCCGCGCCGGCTCGACCTTGGCGACTTCACCGAGCGGCACGGCGCCACCGGCCGGCATCGGCACCAGGATGTCGCTGGCGATGGCCTTGGGGTTGTCGCGGAGATCGCGCGGGTAGCGCACGTTCACGGTGAAGCGCTGCCGGCCCTCGACGGTCGTGGTCACCGTCTGGCCGCCCAGGGCCGCCGCGATGGTGTCCTGGACGTCCTGGATCAGGATGCCGTAACGGGCGAGCGCCTCGCGATCCGGCACGATCTCGAGATAGTAGCCGCCGATGCCCCGCTCGGCGTAGGCCGACGACGTGCCCGGGACCGTCTTGATGACCCGCTCGATCTGCCGCGCCAGCCGATCGATCTCGACGAGGTCGGTGCCCATCACCTTGACGCCGACCGGCGTGCGGATGCCGGTCGACAGCATGTCGATGCGCGCCTTGATCGGCATGGTCCAGGCGTTGGAGACGCCGGGAAATTGCAGCGCCTTGTCCATCTCGGCAATCAGGCTGTCGACGGTCACGCCGGGCCGCCACTGGTCTTTCGGCTTCAAATTGACCACCGTCTCGAACATCTCGGTCGGCGCGGGGTCGGTCGCGGTCGCGGCGCGTCCGGCCTTGCCGTAGACCGAGGCGACTTCCGGGAACGACTTGATGATGCGGTCCTGCGTCTGCATCAGCTCGGCCGCCTTGGTGACGGAGATGCCGGGCAGCGTCGTCGGCATGTAGAGCAGCGTGCCCTCGTTCAGGCTCGGCATGAATTCGGTGCCGAGCTGGCGGGCCGGCCAGACCGTGACGGCGAGCACGACGAGCGAGGCAAGGATCACCAGCGTCTTGGCCCGCAACACGCCCTTGATCACGGGACGGTAGATCCAGATCAGGAAGCGGTTGATGAAATTCCGGTGCTCCGGGACGATCTTGCCGCGGACGAAGATCACCATCAGCGCCGGCACCAGGGTGACGGACAGCAACGCTGCAGCAGCCATGGAGAACGTCTTGGTGAACGCCAGCGGGCTGAACAGCCGCCCTTCCTGCGATTCCAGCGTGAAGATCGGCATGAACGACACGGTGATGATCAGCAGGCTGAAGAACAGCGCCGGTCCGACTTCCGAAGCCGCATCGATCAGGATCTGAATGCGCGACTGATCGGGCTTGGCACGTTCGAGATGCTTGTGGGCGTTCTCGATCATGACGATGGCGGCGTCCACCATGGCGCCGATCGCGATCGCGATGCCGCCGAGGCTCATGATGTTGGAGCCGAGCCCGAGCAGCTTCATGGCGCCGAACGCCATCAGCACGCCGACCGGCAGCATCAGGATCGCGACCAGCGCGCTGCGGACGTGCAGCAGGAACACGATGCAGACCAGCGCGACGACGATGCTCTCCTCGAACAGCGTGTGCTTGAGCGTATCTATCGCCGCATAGATCAGGTTGGACCGGTCGTAGACCGGCACGATCTCGACCGACTTCGGCAGGCTGCTCGCGATCTCCTTGAACCGCTTCTTGACGTTCTCGATGACGTCGAGCGCGTTGACGCCAAACCGCTGCAGCACGATGCCGCTCGCGACCTCACCCTCGCCGTTCAACTCGGCGATACCCCGTCGCTCGTCCGGCCCGAGCTCGACGCTGGCGACGTCCCGCAGCAGCACCGGCGTGCCGCCGGAGGTCTTCAGCACGATGTTGCCGAGGTCGTTGATGCCCTTGATGTAGCCCTTGCCGCGAATGACGTATTCGAACTCGGAGAGCTCGACGGTGCGTCCGCCGACGTCGGCATTGCTGGCGCGGATCGCCTCCCGGATCTTCTGCATGCTGATGCCGCGGTCGCGCATCCGCTGCGGGTCGAGCACCACATTATACTGCTTGACGAAGCCGCCGATGCTGGCGACCTCCGCGACGCCTTCGGCCTTGGCGAGAGCGAACTTCAGATTCCAGTCCTGGATCGTGCGGGTGTCGGCCAGGTTCAATTCCCTGGACATCACGGCATACTGATAGACCCAGCCGACCCCGGTCGCATCGGGGCCGATGGTCGGGGTCACGCCGGCCGGCAGCCGGGACGCCGCGCCGTTCAAAAACTCCATCACGCGCGAGCGCGCCCAGTAGATGTCGGTGCCGTCCTCGAAGATCACGTAGACAAAGGACACGCCGAAGAAGGAGAAGCCGCGCACCACCTTCGATCTCGGCACCGTCAGCATCGCCGTGGTCAGGGGGTAGGTGACCTGATCCTCGATCACCTGCGGCGCTTGCCCGGGATACTCGGTGTAGACGATCACCTGCGTGTCCGAGAGGTCCGGAATCGCATCCAGCGGAAGGTGGACGAGCGCGTACAGGCCGGCCGCGGCTGCGAAGCCGGTGCCGAACAGCACCA
>NZ_PPPT01000178.1 GCF_006483445.1 Bradyrhizobium guangdongense
CCCGGCCATCCACGTCTTTCTTGGTTGTGGAGGCGAAGAACGTGGATGCCCGGCACAAGGCCGGGCATGACAGGGGATACAGGGGTGCGCAGAGTTAGCACTCCGTTAACCGACCTCGCCGATCTTGGCTGTCATGGTCACCCGTGCCCGCCTCAAATCGATTCTGACCGGCCTTGCGCTCTATACGATCGCTGCCGCGATCGTCGGCTATTTCGGCATGAACGCCTATACCGGCAAATACGGCCTGAATGCCCGCCAGGAGCTCGACCAGGAGATCATCGCGCTGACCTCCGAGCTGGCGCGGCTGAAGCGGGAGCGGGCCGAGGGCGAGCAGCGGGTGTCGCTGTTGCGGGCGGATAAAATCGACCCCGACATGCTGGACGAGCGGGCGCGCTTCCAGCTCCAATATGCCAACCCGCACGATCTGGTTCGATTGATCAACCAGAACTAGCGTTTTCGTACTGCTTTGATGCCGAAAGCCGCGCGACGAAACTGGCGCGGATGCGTCGTCTATGTCGAAGGTCGGTACCGGCGGAGGCCTGTTGCGTCTTGACGGCTGCCGGGAGCCGGGTTCATGGCATGACGCGCGCCGTCTTGCGCAGTTGACGCAGATCAACCTGACGGTGCGGGCACGACCCTAGACTGCCTTTCGGAGGAAACAGTGATGCACGGGCAAATGCCGCATCACGCGGCCCGTATTGAGGCCGCCATCGCGTCGGGCCAGGCGGCACGTTCCGCGCTCGTGGCCTCGTGGCGCCGTTCCTCGTGTTTGCATCACCTCGATCCCTCAGGCCACAGATCGCCGACCCGGCTCACCGACGCCGAGCTCATCTCCGCGCGCGAGCGCATCGCGCCGCTGCTTGCGGCAGCCCAGGGTGCGATGGACCGGCTCTACCAGGCGGTCGGCGCTGCCGGCTGCTGCGTGCTGCTCGCCGACGGCGAGGGCATTCCGGTCGACCGCCGCGGCACGCCGGCCGACGACGCGACGTTCCAATCCTGGGGCCTGTGGACCGGCGCGCTGTGGAGCGAGGAGCACGAAGGCACCAACGGCATCGGCACCTGCCTCGTCGAGCAGCGGCCGCTGACCATCGACCGCGACCAGCACTTCTTCACCCGCAACACGCTGTTGAGCTGCACCGCCGTGCCGATCTACGACCATGAGGCGGTGCTGGCCGGCGTGCTCGACGTCTCCTCCTGCCGTGCCGATCGCACCGACGCGTTCTCGAATTTGATTGCGCTTGCCGCGGGCGAGGCTGCGCGGCGCATCGAGGCCGACCTGTTTCGACACGCCTTTGCCAATGCCCGCATCGTGCTGATGCCGCCGGCGGAGGGGCAGGGCGGCGGCCTCGTGGCCGTCGATGCCGACGATCTCGTGATAGGCGCAACCCGATCCGCCCGGGTCGGATTGGGGATTGCGCCCGGCCGCCCGTGGCAGCCGGTGCCCGCAGCCGATCTGTTCGGTGGCGATACGGTGTGCGATCATCTTGCCGGTGGTCAGCGGTCCGTGTTGCAGCGGGCGCTGTTGCGCGCGGGCGGCAATGTTTCGGCTGCCGCCAAGGCGCTCGGCGTCAGCCGCGCCACGCTTCATCGCAAGCTCAAGCGCTTCGAGCTGCGCGCGCACTAAGTTTCCTTCATTGCTCATGTCGGCCGCAGCATCTGTCGCAGTTCTGCGACAGGTCGGTCGCACCGTCGTGCCCGCCCGGGCTGACAGCAGGCAGCTCCCGCGACATTTTCGATGCAAGTCGCAAGGACGCGAAACATCCGCGACGAATTGCTCACACAGCAACACCGGGAGTGAACATGAACAAGGTCGAATTCCTCAACGTATCGAAAGTTCCCTTCGCCGCGCGCTATGACAATTTCATCGGCGGCAAATGGGTCGCGCCGAAAGCGGGCAAGTATTTTGACAACACCTCGCCGGTGACCGGAAAGGTGGTGTGTCAGATCGCACGTTCCGACGAGCAGGACATCGAAGCTGCGCTCGACGCCGCGCATGCCGCCAAGCTCGCGTGGGGACGCACCAGCACGGCCGAGCGCTCGCTGATCCTCAACAGGATCGCCGACCGCATGGAGGAGAACCTGGAGCGGCTCGCGATCGCCGAGACCTGGGATAACGGGAAGCCGATCCGCGAGACCCGTGCCGCCGACCTGCCGCTCGCGATCGACCATTTCCGCTATTTCGCCGGCGTCGTGCGCGGCCAGGAAGGGACTATCGGCGAGATCGACGAGGACACCGTCGCCTATCATTTCCACGAGCCGCTCGGCGTCGTCGGTCAGATCATCCCCTGGAATTTTCCGCTGCTGATGGCGTGCTGGAAGCTCGCTCCGGCCCTGGCCGCCGGCAACTGCATCGTGCTGAAGCCCGCCGAGCAGACGCCTGCCTCGATCATGGTGTTTGCCGAGATCATCGGCGACCTCTTGCCGCCGGGCGTCCTCAATATCGTCAACGGCTTTGGCCTCGAGGCCGGCAAGCCGCTCGCCTCCAGCAAGCGGATCGCAAAAATCGCCTTCACCGGCGAAACCACGACGGGCCGGCTGATCATGCAATATGCCAGCCAGAACCTGATCCCTGTCACCCTCGAGCTCGGCGGCAAGTCGCCGAACATCTTCTTCAAGGACGTCACCGCCGAGGATGACGACTTCTTCGACAAGGCGATCGAGGGCTTTGTGATGTTCGCCCTCAACCAGGGCGAGGTCTGCACCTGTCCGAGCCGGGCGCTGATCCACGAAGACATTTACGACCGCTTCATGGAACGGGCGCTGAAGCGCGTGGCCGCCATCGTTCAGGGCGACCCCCGTGACGCCGCCACGATGATCGGTGCGCAGGCGTCCAGCGAGCAATTGGAGAAAATTCTTTCCTATATCGACATCGGCAAGCAAGAAGGTGCCAAGGTTCTGGCCGGCGGCGGGCGCGCCAGCCTGTCCGGCGATCTCGCCAGCGGCTTCTACGTCCAGCCGACCGTGTTCCACGGCCACAACAAGATGCGGATCTTCCAGGAGGAGATCTTCGGCCCCGTCGTCTCGGTCACGACCTTCAGGAACGACGACGAGGCGCTGTCGATTGCCAACGACACGCTCTACGGCTTAGGGGCCGGGGTCTGGAGCCGCGACGCCAACCGCTGCTACCGCTTCGGCCGCGCCATCCAGGCCGGCCGCGTCTGGACCAACTGCTACCACGCCTATCCCGCGCATGCGGCGTTTGGAGGCTACAAGCAGTCGGGCATCGGACGCGAGACCCACAAGATGATGCTCGACCACTACCAGCAGACCAAGAACCTGCTGGTCAGCTACAGCCCGAAGAAGCTCGGCTTCTTCTGATCCGGCACACAGGACGGCGCAAAAATCTTCTCCCATTGCGCCGTCCTGGACTGGCGGGGCACGGCTCATGCACGGCCCCGTCCTGTTTCATCAATCGGAGGTTCTTGACGCGGTCACAAATCTGATCGCGCGGCGACGGCGATTAGATTTGTTGCCCGATCGGCGCAAAAGATTTTGCAAAATTTCCGGCCACGTTGCACTGCGGCATAATGAAAATCGCATGGCGGCGCTGCGGTGCTTTCACCGGCGTTTGAGTTGGGTTAGAGAGGACTTAGTTTTCTCTGACCCGGAATTCGCATGGCCTCACCCAAAAAAGCCGCCGCTGACAAGACCAACGGCAGCTCTCCTCCGGAATTCACCAAGGAACAGGAACTCAAGGCGCTTCGGGACATGCTCCTGATCCGCCGTTTCGAGGAGAAGGCGGGCCAGCTCTACGGCATGGGTGCGATCGGCGGTTTCTGCCACCTCTATATCGGCCAGGAGGCCGTGGTGGTCGGCATGCAGATGGCGCTGAAGCAGGGCGACCAGGTCATCACCGGCTACCGCGACCACGGCCACATGCTCGCCTGCGGCATGGATGCCAACGGCGTGATGGCCGAGCTCACCGGCCGCCGCGGCGGCTACTCCAAGGGCAAGGGCGGCTCCATGCACATGTTCAGCATGGAGAAGCAGTTTTACGGCGGCCACGGCATCGTCGGCGCCCAGGTCTCGCTTGGCACGGGGCTCGCCTTCGCCAACCATTATCGCGGCAACGACAATGTCAGCGTCGCCTATTTCGGCGACGGTGCGGCGAACCAGGGTCAGGTCTATGAGAGCTTCAACATGGCGGAGCTCTGGAAGCTGCCGGTGATCTACGTCATCGAGAACAACCGCTACGCCATGGGCACGTCGGTATCGCGCGCCTCGGCGCAGCAGGACTTTTCCAAGCGCGGCGCCTCCTTCAACATCCCGGGCAAGCAGGTCGACGGCATGGACGTGCGCGCGGTCAAGGCTGCGGGTGATGAGGCGGTCGCCTGGTGCCGCGCCGGCAAGGGCCCCTTCATCCTGGAGATGCAGACCTATCGCTATCGCGGCCACTCGATGTCCGACCCCGCGAAATATCGCACGCGCGAGGAGGTCGAAAAGGTCCGCCACGACCAGGACCCGATCGAGCAGGTGCGCAACCGCCTGTTGGCGGCCAAGGTGAGCGAGGCCGACCTCAAGGCGATCGACGCCGAGGTGCGCGACATCGTCAACGCGTCAGCCGACTTCGCCCAGCATGATCCCGAGCCGGATGCCGCCGAGCTCTGGACCGACGTCTACCGCTAATCGCGCGCAAGCTTTCTTTTGGAGTCGATATGCCAATTCAAGTGCTGATGCCCGCGTTGTCGCCCACGATGGAAAAGGGCAACCTCGCCAAATGGCTGAAGAAAGAGGGCGAGACGATCAAGTCGGGCGATGTCATCGCCGAGATCGAGACCGACAAGGCGACCATGGAGGTCGAGGCGACCGATGAGGGGACGCTCGGCAAGATCCTGATCCCCGAGGGGACCGCCGACGTTGCCGTCAACACGCCGATCGCAACCATTTTGGCCGATGGCGAGACGGCCGCTGATCTCGCCAAGGTGCCGGCCGCGCCCGCGCCGAGCGTCGCGCAGGAGGTTGCCGAATCCCGCTCGCCGGTCGGCGAGGGCAAGCCGATGATCTCGGCGCCGAAGGCTACTGCCGCGCCGCAGGCCGTTGCCGAGCCCGATCCCGAAGTGCCCGCGGGCACCGCGATGGTGACGCAGACCATCCGCGAAGCGCTGCGCGACGCCATGGCCGAGGAGATGCGCCGCGACAAGGACGTCTTCGTCATGGGCGAAGAGGTCGCCGAATATCAGGGCGCCTACAAGGTCACCCAGGGCCTGTTGCAGGAGTTCGGCGCCAAGCGCGTCATCGACACGCCGATCACCGAGCACGGCTTTGCGGGCGTCGGCGTCGGCGCGGCCATGACCGGGTTGAAGCCGATCGTCGAGTTCATGACCTTCAATTTCGCCATGCAAGCGATCGACCAGATCATCAACTCCGCCGCCAAGACGCTTTACATGTCCGGCGGCCAGATGGGCTGCTCGATCGTGTTCCGCGGACCGAACGGTGCGGCTGCGCGCGTCGCCGCGCAGCACAGCCAGGACTATTCGTCCTGGTACTCGAACATCCCGGGTCTCAAGGTCATCGCGCCGTTCTCGGCCGCCGACTACAAGGGCCTGCTCAAGGCCGCGATCCGCGATCCCAACCCGGTGATCTTCCTCGAGAACGAGGTGCTCTACGGCCATACCGGGGAAGTGCCGAAGCTCGACGACTACGTGATCCCGATCGGCAAGGCGCGCATCGTGCGCGCGGGCTCGCACGTCACCATCATCTCCTGGTCGAACGGCATGACCTATGCGCTGAAGGCCGCCGACGAGCTCGCCAAGGACGGCATCGAGGCCGAGGTGATCGACCTGCGCACGCTGCGCCCGATGGACACCGAGACCATCATCAACTCCGTCAAGAAGACCGGCCGCGCCGTCACCGTCGAGGAGGGCTGGGCGCAGAGCGGCGTCGGCGCCGAGATCGCCGCGCGCATCATGGAGCACGCCTTCGACTATCTCGATGCGCCGGTGACGCGCGTGTCGGGCAAGGACGTGCCGATGCCCTATGCCGCTAACCTGGAAAAGCTCGCGCTGCCGTCGGCGGCCGAAGTCGTCGAGGCCGCCAAAGCCGTCTGCTACAGGTAAACCATGGCAGGGCCCAAGGAGCAGCCACTGCCGCCCGACGTCATGGCCCGCGAGGATGCGATCGAGATCCTGCGCGTGTTCGTGCTCGACGGCGGGCTGTCGATGGCGTTCCAGCGGGCCTTTGAAGAGCCCGACATGTGGGGCCTGCTGCTCGTCGATCTCGCACGCCATGCCGCGCGCGCCTATGCGCGGGAGAGCGAATACACCGAGGACGAGGCGCTGGGTCGAATCCTCGAGATGTTCGAGGCGGAAATCCAGCGGCCGACCGACATCGGCACCACCACACCACGTGGTCAGAAGGGACACTGAGCGCGTGGCATTCAAGCTTTTGAAAAGTTTTTCGTGAGGTCAGCATGCCCATCAACATCCTGATGCCCGCTCTTTCGCCGACGATGGAGAAGGGCAACCTCGCCAAGTGGCTGAAGAAGGAAGGCGACAAGGTCAAATCCGGCGACGTCATCGCCGAGATCGAGACCGACAAGGCCACCATGGAGGTCGAGGCGATCGACGAAGGCACAATCGCCAAGATCCTGGTGCCTGAGGGCACGCAGGACGTGCCGGTCAACGACGTGATCGCGGTACTCGCTGGTGAAGGCGAAGACGTGAAAGCTGCTGGTGCCGCAAAACCCAGCGCATCCGCCGCGCCGCCGAAGGCGGCCGAGGCTCCCGCCGCTGCGCCTGCAGCGCCGGCCGCACCGAAGGCTGCTCCGGCTCCTGCCGCCGCGCCCGCGGCACCTGCTGCTGCTCCCGCCGCGCAAGCCAACGGGCAGGGCGGCCGCGTGTTCTCCTCGCCGCTGGCGCGCCGGCTCGCCAAGGATGCCGGCATCCAGATTTCGGCCATCAACGGCACCGGCCCGCATGGTCGCGTCGTCGCGCGCGATGTCGAGCAGGCGAAATCCGGCAAGGGCCTCAAGGCGCCCGCCGCAGCGCCCTCAGGCGCGTCCTCGATCGCGCCGACCATGTCGGACAAGCAGATCCTGTCGCTGTTCGAGCCCGGCTCCTACGAGATCATCCCGCATGACGGCATGCGCCGCACCATCGCGCAGCGCCTGACCGCGTCGATCCAGAACGTCCCGCACTTCTTCCTCACCATCGACTGCGACATCGGCAAGCTGATGGCCGCGCGCGAGGAGATCAATGCGGCCGCGCCGAAGGACAAGGAGAAGAAGCCGCTCTACAAGATCTCGGTCAACGACTTCGTCATCAAGGCGATGGCGGTCGCGCTGCAAAAAATCCCGAACTGCAATGTGAGCTGGACCGAAAGCGGCATGGTCAAGCACCATCATTCCGACGTCGGCGTTGCCGTTGCGATGCCTGGCGGCCTGATCACGCCGATCATCCGCAAGGCGGAGACCAAGACGCTGTCCACCATCTCCAACGAGATGAAGGATTTTGCCGCGCGCGCCCGTTCGCGCAAATTGAAGCCCGAGGAATATCAGGGCGGCACCACGGCCGTCTCGAACCTCGGCATGTACGGCATCAGCCACTTCACCGCCGTGATCAACCCGCCGCATGCCACCATCCTGGCGGTCGGCACCAGCGAGGAACGCCCGGTCGTGCGCGGCGGCAAGATCGAGATCGCGCATATGATGAGCGTGACCTTGTCGTGCGATCACCGCGCCATCGACGGCGCGCTCGGCGCCGAGCTGATCGGCGCATTCAAGCAGCTGATCGAAAACCCCGTCATGATGATGGTGTGATGGGTTTTTTGTTTTTCCTGCTCGGCGTTCTGTTGTGGGACCTTCTTGCTCTCATGGTCTTAAGCGGGTCGCCAGCAGCTTTAGCTGGTTCGGGGGAAATGATACTCGCTGCTGCATTTTTCGCGAGCCTGTGGGCACTACCAATCGTCGCTTTTGTCTCCGTTGCCGACGCCATCTCGCGGCAGTTTCATTCTTGGATGAGATTGCTGCTGTTCCTCGGGCTGTGTTCCTTAGGAATAGCCGGCTTGCTCTTTTGGCTCGCAAGCCTTTCGACTTGGTACACGTTGAGACACGATGGTACGCTCCGGCTCATCCTCTTCCCGACCCTGGGTGTCGTCGCTCTGTATTTGGGGCGCTTCTTTAGGTCCGCGAACAGATCAGGTGCGTAACATATGGCCGACACATCCTTCGACATCATCATCATCGGCTCCGGTCCCGGCGGCTACGTCACCGCGATCCGCGCCGCCCAGCTCGGCTTCAAGGTCGCGATCGTCGAAAAATCCTATCTCGGCGGCATCTGCCTGAACTGGGGCTGCATCCCGACCAAGGCGCTGCTGCGCTCGGCCGAGATCTACCACTACATGCAGCACGCCAAGGATTACGGCCTGTCGGCGGAGAAGATCTCGTTCGATCCGAAGGCGGTGGTGCAGCGCTCGCGCGGCGTCTCCAAACGGCTGAACGACGGCGTCGGCTTCCTGATGAAGAAGAACAAGGTTTCGGTGATATGGGGTGCCGCCTCGATCGACGCGCCCGGCAAGGTCACCGTGAAGAAGTCCGATGTCGAGGCGCCCAAGGGGACGCTCGGCGAGGGGAGCTATCAGGCCAAGCACATCATCATCGCGACCGGCGCGCGGCCGCGCGTGCTGCCCGGGCTCGAGCCCGACAAGAAGCTGGTCTGGACCTATTTTGAAGCGATGGTGCCGGATCGTATCCCGAAATCGCTGCTGGTGGTCGGCTCCGGCGCCATCGGCATCGAGTTCGCGTCGTTCTTCCACACCATGGGCTCCGAGGTGACCGTGGTCGAGGTGCTGCCGCAGATCCTGCCCGTCGAAGACGCTGAGATCGCGACGCTGGCGCGAAAACGCTTTGAGAAGATGGGCATCAAGATCATGTCCTCGACCAAAGTGACGAAGCTCGACAAGAAGGCCGACAGCGTCGTCGCCACCATCGACGACGGCAAGGGCAAGCCGGTCACGACCGAATTCGAGCGCGTGATCTCCGCCGTCGGCGTCGTCGGCAATATCGAGAACCTAGGCCTCGAAAAGCTCGGGGTCAAAACCGATCGCGGCTGCGTCGTGATCGACGGCCTCTGCAAGACCAATGTCCCCGGCATCTACGCCATCGGCGACGTCGCAGGTCCCCCCATGCTGGCGCACAAGGCCGAGCATGAAGGCGTGATCTGCGTCGAGGCGATCAAGGGCCTGCACCCGCATCCCATGGACAAGAACATGATCCCGGGTTGCACCTATTGCCATCCGCAGGTCGCCTCGGTTGGTCTCACTGAGGCCAAGGCAAAGGAAGGCGGCCGCGAAATCCGCGTCGGCCGCTTCCCCTTCGTCGGCAACGGCAAGGCGATCGCGCTTGGCGAGGACCAGGGTTTGGTCAAAGTCATCTTCGACAAGAAGACCGGGCAGCTTCTGGGGGCCCACATGATCGGCGCCGAGGTCACCGAGCTGATTCAGGGGTATGTCGTCGCCATGAACCTGGAGACCACGGAAGAAGAGCTGATGCACACGGTCTTCCCGCATCCGACGCTGTCGGAGATGATGAAGGAAGCCGTGCTGGATGCTTACGGAAAGGTGCTGAATATCTAGCCTGTTGCGGCGGGCAACACGCGTAACCCGTCATCCTGAGGTGCGAGGCCGGCGGTGCGGAGCACCGATGGCCAAGCCTCGAAGGATGAACGGCCGAGATGCTACAGCGGGGCCCGTCGCCCTTCGGGGCTCACCGCACGGCGCGCTGCGCCGCTTGGTTCGCACCTCAGGGTGACGGGTTCGACAGGAACAGAGTAAAACAAGAAAAGGGAAGAACCCGTGCACGACAACGACAACCTCACCATCGAGCGCCCGACCTTCGTCACGCATCTGGAATGCGCGATGGAGGGCGACCGCTACGCCGCCGACCAGGTCCATAACCTCTCCAAGGCCGGCAAGCCGCTGCTGGTCCGCTACGACCTCGCGGGGGTGAGGAAAGCGCTGACCAAGGACGCGCTCGCCCAACGCCCCGCCGACATGTGGCGCTATCGCGAGCTGCTGCCGGTGCGCAAATGCAGGGATATCGTCTCGCTCGGCGAGGTCACGACGCCGCTGATCCGGCTGCCAAAGCTCAGCACAAAACTCGGCGGCGGCGAGATCATCGTCAAGGACGAAGGGCGGCTGCCGACCGGCTCGTTCAAGGCCCGCGGGCTCGTGATGGCGGTGTCGATGGGCAAGGCGCTCGGCATCAAGCACATGGCGATGCCGACCAACGGCAACGCCGGCGCGGCACTCGCGGCCTACGCGACCTCCTGCGGCATCAAGACCACGATCTTCTGCCCGGCCGATACGCCGGAAGTGAACGTGAGCGAGATCGAGCTGCAGGGCGCGACCGTCTACCGCGTCAACGGCTATATCGACGATTGCGGCAAGATCGTCGGCGAGGGCAAGGCCAAGGTCGGCTGGTTCGATACGTCCACCTTGAAGGAGCCGTACCGGATCGAGGGCAAGAAAACGATGGGGCTCGAGCTCGCCGAGCAGCTCAATTGGGACGTGCCGGACGTGATCTTCTATCCGACCGGCGGCGGCACCGGCCTGATCGGCATGTGGAAGGCTTTTGACGAGCTCGAGAAGATCGGCTTCATCGGCTCAAAGCGCCCGCGCATGGTCGCGGTGCAGGCCTCCGGCTGCGCGCCGATGGTGCGCGCCTATGACGCCGGCACCGAGCACGCCACGCGCTGGGAGGACGCCCACACCATCGCGTCAGGCATCCGCGTGCCGCAGGCGATCGGCGACTTTTTGATCCTGCGCGCGGTGCGGCAGAGCAAGGGTTTTGCGATCGCGGTCGACGACGACCAGATCTCGTCGGCGCTCAACGAGGTCGCGCGCGAGGAGGGGCTGCTGCTGTGCCCCGAAGGTGCCGCGACCTATGCCGCCTACAAGCAGAGCCTTGCCGACGGCCGCGTCACCAGGAGCGATCGCGTGATGCTGTTCAATTGCGCGACCGGGCTGAAGTACCCGCTGCCGCCGGTCACCCGCACGCTCGACCGTCACAAGCCGATCGACTATTCGCAGTTCTGAGGACTTCTCCCTCTCCCCGCTTGCGGGGAGAGGGTTGCGGTGAGGGGGAGTCTCCGCGGGGACGGTGAGAGTTGGACTCGCGGAGACTCCCCCTCACCCGGATCGCATCTAACGATGCGATCCGGCCTCTCTCCGCAAGCGGGGAGAGGCGAAGAAGAAACGATGTCGGGAGGAAGAACAATGAAAAAAGCTGTCTGGGCTGCCTTGTTTGCCGTTCTCGCGTTCACCGGCGTCGCGCGTGCGGATACCTTTCCCTCGCGCCCCATCACCATCATCGTGCCGTTCTCGGCCGGCGGTCCGTCGGACGCGATGGCGCGCATCCTCGCCGAGCGGATGAAGGTGACGCTGGGGCAGGCCGTGCTGGTGGAGAACGTCACCGGCGCCGGCGGTTCGATCGGGGTCGGGCGCGCCGTGCAGTCGCCGCCGGACGGCTACACCATTTCGTTTGGCCATCTCGGCACCCATGTGGCCAACGGCGCCGTCTACAAGCTCAGCTACGATCTCGTCGCCGACCTCATGCCGGTGGTGCTGCTGCCGAGCAATCCGATGATCGTCGTCAGCAAGAACGCCGTGCCGGCGAAATCGCTGACTGAGCTGATCGCCTGGCTCAAGGCGCGTCCGGCGCCTGCGACCGCGGGCACCGCCGGCGCGGGCTCCGGCAGCCACATTGCCGGCGTTTATTTCGAGAGCGCCACCGGCATCAAGCTGCAATATGTGCCGTATCGCGGCACGGGACCTGCCCTGAACGATCTCATCGCCGGTCAGATCGACGTCATCGTCGACCAGACCTCCAACTCCATCAACCAGGTCCGCGCCGGCACCATCCGCGCCTATGCCATCAGCGACGACAAGCGCCTGGCTTCCGCGCCTGACATTCCGACCGCGCAGGAGGCGGGGCTCAAAGGTTTCACCATGACGCTGTGGTCGGGAATGTGGGTGCCGAAGGGCACGCCGAAGGACATCGTCACCAAGCTCAACGCCGCGGCGGTTGACGCGCTGAACGATCCCGGCGTGAAGAAGCAGATGGAAAACCTCGGCCTCGAAATGCCGCCACCGGATCAGCTCACGCCCGAAGCGCTCGGCGCCAAGCAGAAGGCCGAGATCGCCAAATGGTGGCCGATCATCAAGGCCGCCGACATCAAGGTGGATTAGGGCGCAGGCTGCGCAAATGCGTAGGGTGGGTTAGCGAGGCGGATGCGCGAAGCGCAGTCCGCTCCGCGTAACCCACCACTTTGGTTTCCGCGTCGACAGAAGAGGTGGGTTACGCCCAGCGAACTGCGCTTCGCGCAGTCGCAAGGCTAACCCACCCTACGAAGCCTCCGTGACAGACTCAATCCGCGCCGGCGCTCACCGGCACCGCGGCTGGCTTCGCACTGACCTCCTGCGCGCCGACCCGTCCTTCGGACTTCGCGGCGACCGTGCCTGATCCCTCGAACCGCACCCGATAAACCAGCACGTTCTCCATCACCCGCTGGACGTAGTTGCGCGTCTCCGACAGCGGGATGCGCTCGACCCAGTCGACAGGATCGACCTTGGGGTCGCGGGGATCGCCGCGCGCCTGCACCCATTCGCGCACGCGGCCACGGCCGGCATTGTAGCCGGCGAAGGTCATGATCTGGTTGCCGCGGTATTCCGACAGCAGCGCGCTGAGCTCGGCGGCGCCCATCTGCGTGTTGTAGACGGGGTCGGAGACCATCTTGCTCCAGTCATAGGTGAGGCCGAAGCGCTTTGCAGTATCGCGGCCGGCCTCCGGCGTCACCTGCATCAGCCCGACGGCGTTGGCCGGCGACTTGTCGCGCTGGTCGAACGCGCTTTCGGTCCGCGCCACGCCATAGATGATGCTGAGCTCGATCTCGGGCGCGACCTGCTTGTGCGGGGGAATGCCGATGGTGGGGAAGGCGTAGTGATCGAGCGCGAGCCCGCGGGCCAGCGCCGACTTGCCGATCTCCAGCATGGCGCGGGCGTCGTTGCGGCGGCCGGCCAGTTCGCCGAGCGCTTCGAGCATGCGCGCATCCGTGCTCTGCTCGGCGAGGTCGTCGGCGTAGTAGTAGACGACGTCGCGCTCGCCGACCTCGTAGAGCATCTCGGCGCCGCGCACGCGCTCGTCCATCGGGGCCGCCGTATCGGAGGCGAGCACGGCCGTGGGCGCGCGCAGCTCGATGCGGTCGATCCCGAGTCGCGCGCGGGCAAGCTGGCCGTAATAGGCGGTCGGATAGCGGGCGGCCGCCTTGTAGCTCGCCCGCGCGTCGGCGGTGGCACCGAGCGCCTCGGCCGCGCGACCGCGCCAGTAATGCGCGCGCGACAAGGCGAGCGGGTTCGGCGAGCCCTCGTCGATGGAGGCGAAGTGCGTCAGCGCCGTCCTGGGATCGTCGAGATAGCGCAGCGCAATCCAGCCGCACATGAAGTGATAGTCGACGCGGTAGACTTCCATCGCCGGCACCGCCGCGGTGCGCACCACGTCATAGGCCGTCGTGAACTTGCCCTGGTCGAGCAGTTTTCGCGCGATCAGGCGCCGCTCGCGCCACCAGGCGTCGGTGTCCTGCGCCGCCATCATGTCGGGGCTGGCTGCCAAAATCACCTGCGCGGCGTCGTCGACACGGTCCTTCTGCAGGTGCCACTGCGCGCGGCACAGCACATAGCCGAGATCCTTGCGGCCATCGGTCGAGACGTCGTCGAGATAGTCCTTGGCCTTGTTGGCCTTGCCTGTCACGGCCGAGCACGCCTTCACGATCGCGAGCGCATCGTCGTCGAGATGCTTGGCCGCGCGCCGCGCGCCGGCGTAGTCCTTGACGCCGAGGCGCTTGTCCATTCGGGCGCGATGGTCATCTGACGTCAGCAGGTCGCGGAATAGTTCGTAGGCGTCTTCCTCGCTACGCTCCGACAATTCGTCGGTGCGCCAGGCGTCACGGATGACCCGTTGGGCGCCGTCGCGGTCGCCCTCGGAGAGCAGCGCGCGGGCAAGCGCAAACTTGCCCTTGCCGGTCAGCGGCTGGTCGGCGGTGAAGCGATGCACGGTTGCGGCGTCGCTCTTCTCCTGCCACAGCCGCGCCTCCGCGCGCCTGCGCAATTGGGGGATGCTCGGCCATTCCGGATTGGCTGTGATGAACGCCGCGTAGCGGTTGAAGTTCGCTGTTGTCTCCGAATTGCGCAGGATGAACCACTCGGCGAGCTTCTGCCCGGCGGGCTCGGCGATCCGGTCGCGCGCGGCGGTCGCATCGTCGGTCTTACCCTTGCGGGCGAGGTCGATCGCGTCTTTCAGCGCGGCGAGGTCGCCGGTCAGCGCCGGCTTGGCCGGCGTCTCCTCGTCATCGTCATCATCGACGGGCTTCGGCTTGCGCTTGGCCGTGGCATGCTTGGAATGCCGATGCTTGGCGGCGACGCGCTTGCCGCCCTTCGAGTCCTTCTTGGCCTCGTGCGTCTTTTTCGGATGGGAGGATTTTGGCTTTGCTCCGGCCTCCGTCGACAGAAGCGCGAGCGACACGAACGCGAACACATACGCAAGCGAGCGTAGGCACTGGTTCATTCCATGGTCCCCCTGCGAAACCATCAGCACAAACCAAGCCGCGAATCCTGCGGGCTTGAGCGAAACGAACGATACCACAGCAGCGCGTGGTAATCCGGCACGCTCGGGCAACATTGCGGCAAAAATGGCAGCGAACGAAAATGGAACCCGTGAAGATTCGATCGTAAATTGACGTTAACGATTTGGGCGCGTGTTCCCTGGAACAAATCCGGTGTATGAGTTCCAAAGCTCTCTCCGGAAGTTCACGCGTCGCGTATCCATGCCGCTGTTCAGCCAAACGATCAGGCGAAAAATCGTCGGGATCGCCCTCGGACTGATCGTCCTGATGGTGATCACGTCCATGCTGTCGATGGTGATGTCCGGCAGGGTGGGCGTCCTCCTGGACGAGCTGACCAACCGCTACATTCCCGCCTATGGCGACCTGGCCCGGGCCAACATCCGCTCGCTGGAGCGGGCGCTCGCACTGCGTCGGATGGTCATCGCAAAAATGCAGACGCCGCCGGATGAGGAGGGCTATGCCGCGCAATTGCGCGTCTTCCGTGAGACCGAACCCCTGGTCGAGCGCGAGACGGATTCTGCGCGAAAGCTGATCAACGAGATCATCGCCGACGAAGCCACGCCGTCCGACAACGCGGCGCTCGGTCGGCTCGATGCCCGAATTGAAACGGCCGTCGGGGAGCTCCGCCGCGAACTTGCCGATGAGAACGCAAAGCTGCTGAAACAGCTCGAGGCCAAGGATTTTGTATCCGCACGGGCAACGCTCACGCATATCGAGTCGCTGCGCGATCTCTTCAGCCAGCGGATCGATGCGATCCGTGCCGACATGCTCAAGCAGGTGTTTGCCAGCACCGCGACCGTGATCCGCCATCAGCGCCAGGCGATCATCGTCTCCGCCATCGTCACCGTGCTTGCCGCGATCGTCGGCCTGGTGTTTGCGTGGCTCGTCAGTAGCGGCATCACGCGCCCGGTGCGCTTGTTGCTCGCGGGCACGCGCGAGGTCGAGGCGGGCCGCTTCGACCAGCCGATCAGCGTCTCGACCCAGGACGAGATCGGCGAGCTCGCCCGCGCTTTCAACCGGATGGTCGAGCAATTGCGCCAGAACGAGCGCGTCAGGGAAACCTTCGGCCGCTACATCGATCCCAAGGTCGTGCAGGGCCTGATCGACCGGCCTGAGATCGCCGTCGACGGCGAACGCCGCCTGATGACCATCATGTTCTGCGACATGAGCGGTTTTACCGCGATGAGCGAGGGCATGACGCCGCGCGGCCTCGTCAAGGTGATGAACCATTATTTCACGGTCATGTCGGCGCCGGTCCGGCGCAATCGCGGTGTCATCGACAAATATATCGGCGATGCCATCATGGCCTATTGGGGGCCTCCCTTCATCGAGGAGGGCGAGCAGGCCCAGCTCGCCTGCCTCGCCGCGCTCGACATGGCGGACCAGGTGCCGGCGCTGCAGCAGCAGCTTCCCGATCTGCTCGGCATCCGCCACATGCCAGCGCAGTGCGACCTGCGCATCGGTATTGCCACCGGCGAGGTGCTCACCGGCAGCATCGGCTCGGAGCTGATGATGAGCTTCACGGTGATGGGTGACGCCGTGAACCTCGCCTCGCGCCTGGAGGCCGCTAATAAGGTCTATGGCAGCCGCATCCTGGTCGCGCAGGCGACCGCCGCGGCGTTGAAGAACAGCGTTGAGCTACGCGAGATCGATCGCATCGCCGTCGCCGGCCAGAGCGTGCCGCAAGGCGTGTTCGAGGTGATGGCGCGAAAGGGCGAGTTGGCGGCTCAGATGGAGAGCCTGCGCACGCGCTACGCCGAGGGCCTTGCCGCGTATCGCGCCGCGCGCTGGGACGAGGCGCGCACCGCCTTCAATGCCGCGCTCGAGCTCGTGCCCGGCGACGGTCCGTCGCGGACGCTGCTGGCGCGGATCGATATCCTGAAGGCCCATCCGCCAGCCGATTGGGACGGTGCCTGGCGCATGGAGCAGAAGTAGCTTCCGCAGTGCGCGTCATCCCTTGGATGCCATCTGTCGGTGCGCGGCCCAGTTAACCTCTGACGGCCGCGGCCGACAAAAATTGATTCAGTCGCATAACGATGTTGGCGGTGACGTATCCGGCAGGCTTAGGCTTTGAGTCGCGTTCGAAGGCGTATTTTATGGGGACACGCCGATGACAGACCTCGAGGACCGGCTCGAGCGTTCCGAGACGCTCACCGCCGAATGCGAGTTGATCGCCAAGCTTGCAACCGACGCGGCCAAACGGGAACTCTACCTCAAGCTCGCGGAGCATTATCGCGAACTGGCCGCCGACATGCGGCAGGCCATCGCGACGAGGCACGCTGCTTGAGGGCAGGAGAGGCGTGGCCTCGCGTCGTGGATGGGGCGGGCCGGGCCGAAAGTCCTTCTTAAGAAATGACGCGCATCCTTCAGCGGATGTGGCGGAGGGCGCCGATCGCGCTTCGCCACGTTGGGAATGCTGGGGCTTGGCGCTGACGCAACGGGCCTCATGGACTGGCGCGTTGTCCTTGCTCTCCAGGGCGATCCCATGCGGGCTGTTGCGGTCATATTGCTTCTCGGACTGACGGTCGCCGGCTGCGAGCCGGAACAGGACATCACGGGCACCACGCCGGTCTGCCCGATGCGCCTTTACAGCTCGTTCAATCCCAAGGACATGAACCAGTGCGTCGCAGCCTGCAAAGCCTGCGACCGCGGCAACACGGTCACCTGCTCCACGTCCTGCACGCTTAGGGGCGCCAGATAGGCCGCGCGGGCTTGCGGCCGCTACCTGCCGTCGTTCCTGACGCCATAGCAAAGAAATCAAAAACCGGCATCGAGGAGCCGATCCTGCGCAGATTATCGTCGCCTACAACGTCGAGTGCCTGCCGGAATAGGCGTGCCATTACAACGGCAGTTCTACTGTGTATGGGGTTGTTTTTCGCCAAAAGCGAACCCGTAACAAGCCGGCCGACTCGAGTCTCTTCGAAGCCAGCTGCAAGGCAGCAGGTGGAATATCTCAGGTTGTCGATCGCCGTCGTCTAGGGGTGCTTTAGGTCGCTTTCATCGTGGCCTGCGAGCCACGAATGTGTCGTTGATACAACAGTCGGGTGAGATTTAACCGTCGTCCCAGCCCGTTTGGACGTGCGCCGCTTTTTGGCCACACCCCTGCATGAATAAAATCTTCGTAAGGTTTTAGGGGCTGCGGCTGGCTCCGGCGGGCGACAGGGAAATCCCAAGGTCGATTCAAATCTTGGGTCTGATTTTCCGGGTCTGACAAGAGTTGGCCGAGGAAACTGGTTCGCGATGGACGCCAAGACGAACATCAAGGCTAGGCTGCCGAGCCGTCACGTGACGGAAGGTCCGGCGCGCGCGCCCCATCGCTCCTACTTCTACGCCATGGGTCTGACCACCGAGCAGATCCACCAGCCCTTCGTCGGCGTCGCCTCCTGCTGGAATGAAGCCGCGCCCTGCAACATCGCCTTGATGCGCCAGGCGCAGGCGGTGAAGAAGGGCGTTGCGTCCGCCGGCGGCACGCCGCGCGAATTCTGCACCATCACCGTGACCGACGGCATCGCCATGGGCCATGACGGCATGCGCTCCTCGCTACCGTCGCGCGAATGCATCGCCGATTCCGTCGAGCTAACCGTCCGCGGCCACGCCTATGACGCCCTCGTCGGTCTCGCCGGCTGCGACAAGTCGCTGCCGGGCATGATGATGGCGATGGTCCGTCTCAACGTTCCCTCGATCTTCATCTATGGCGGCTCGATCCTGCCCGGCAATTTCCGCGGGCAGCAGGTCACCGTGCAGGACATGTTCGAGGCCGTCGGCAAGCACTCGGTCGGCGCCATGTCGGACGAGGACCTCGACGAAATCGAGCGCGTGGCGTGCCCCTCGGCCGGCGCCTGCGGCGCACAATTCACCGCCAACACCATGGCGACCGTGTCCGAGGCCATCGGCCTGGCGCTGCCGTATTCGGCCGGTGCCCCGGCACCGTACGAGATCCGCGACGCCTTCTGCATGACCGCGGGCGAGAAGGTGATGGACCTGATCGCCCAAAACATCCGTCCGCGCGACATCGTCACCCGCAAGGCGCTGGAGAATGCGGCTGCCGTCGTTGCGGCCTCGGGCGGCTCGACCAATGCTGCACTGCACCTACCTGCGATCGCGCATGAGTGCGGAATCAAGTTCGACCTGTTCGACGTGGCGGAAATCTTCAAAAAGACACCATATGTCGCGGATTTGAAGCCGGGCGGCCGTTATGTCGCCAAAGACATGTTTGAAGTTGGCGGCATCCCGCTTCTGATGAAGACGCTGCTCGACAACGGATACCTTCACGGTGATTGCCTCACCGTCACTGGCCGAACGATCGCGGAAAACCTCAAGAGCGTGAAGTGGAATCCGCACCAGGACGTGGTGCACCCGGCAGACAAACCGATCACCGTCACGGGAGGCGTGGTCGGCCTGAAGGGGAATTTGGCGCCAGAAGGTGCGATCGTGAAAGTCGCGGGAATGTCCAACCTGAGGTTTACCGGCCCGGCTCGATGCTTCGACCGGGAAGAGGACGCCTTTGCGGCCGTCCAGAACCGGACCTATCGGGAAGGCGAAGTCATCGTGATCCGCTACGAGGGCCCCAAGGGCGGCCCCGGCATGCGGGAAATGCTCCAGACCACAGCGGCGCTGACCGGGCAGGGCATGGGCGGCAAGATCGCGCTCATCACCGACGGCCGCTTCTCCGGCGCCACCCGCGGCTTCTGCATCGGCCATGTCGGCCCCGAAGCGGCCGTTGGCGGACCTATCGGGCTGCTCGAGGACGGCGACATCATCGAGATCGACGCAGTCGACGGTACCCTTAACGTAAAATTGAGCGACGCCGAGCTCGCTCAACGCAAGACCAAATGGCAGGCGCGCGCGACTAACCATACGACGGGCGCGCTCTGGAAATATGCTCAGCAGGTAGGACCAGCAATCGGTGGGGCAGTGACCCATCCCGGTGGCGCGCACGAGAAGCAGTGCTATGCGGACATCTAGGCGTACCATAGTTGCGTTGGTGTTGGGGGCCTCGGCGCTGGCCTTGCCCGCGCACGCCTTCGACGGTGCGCCGGTCAATCAGAAAGACGCCACGATCCCCGTCGTTTCGCCGGCGCCCGGTGCTGCCGGTGCGCTGCGCAAGGCCGTGCCGTCCGAAAGCTCGTCGCTGACCGCGCTGCAATATGCCGCCGAGGGCGGCCATCCCGTCGCGCAGTGGAAGCTGGGGCGCATGTACGCCAATGGCGACGGCGTCACCCAGGACGACGTCCGCGCATTCGAATATTTCAGCCGGATTGCCAATGCGCATGCCGAGGACAGCCCGTCGGCGCCGCAGGCGCAGATCGTGGCCAACGCCTTCGTCGCGCTCGGCCGCTATTATCTCAGCGGCATCCCGAACTCGAAGATCAAGGCGGACCAGGAACGCGCGCGGGACATGTTCTCCTATGCGGCGTCCTATTTCGGGAATGCGGATGCGCAGTACGACCTCGCCCGGCTCTACCTGAATACGCCTGACGGTTCGCGCGAAGCGTTCACGCAAGGCGCGCGCTGGCTCAGGCTGTCGGCGGAGAAGGGGCAGCATCAGGCTCAGGCGCTGCTCGGACAGATGCTGTTCAACGGCGACCGCCTGCCGCGGCAGGCCGCGCGTGGCCTGATGTGGCTGACGCTGGCGCGTGACAGCGCCGGGACCGACGAGACCTGGATCAAGGAAGGCTACACGAGAGCCTTCGCAAAGGCCTCCGACGACGATCGGGCGATGTGCCTGCAAATGCTCGAGCAGTGGGTGCAGGGCCGCCGGAATTGACCGGCGGCCGGCTCACGCCGCCTCCAGATCCAGATCCGCCCACACCGGCACGTGGTCCGACGGCTTCTCCCAGGCCCGCACATAGCTGTCGATGCCGACATTGGCGAGCTTGTCGCTCGCCTGCGGTGACAGCAGCAGATGGTCGATCCGCAGGCCGTGATTCTTCTGCCAGGCGCCGGCCTGGTAGTCCCAGAAGGTGTAGAGCCCGGGCTCGTCGGTGACGGCGCGCAAGGCGTCGGTGAGGCCAAGGCCGAGCAGGGACTGGAAGCTCTCGCGCGTCTCGGCCTTGAACAAGGCGTCCTCGGTCCAGGCCGCGGGATTGTGGACGTCGCGGGCGTGCGGGATGACGTTGAAGTCGCCAGCGAGGATTAACGGCTCCTCGGTCTTAAGCCGCTCCTTCGAATACTCAAGAAGCCGCGACATCCATTTGAGCTTGTAAGGATATTTCTCGGTTCCGACCGGGTTGCCATTGGGCAAATAAAGACAGGCGATGCGCAGTACGCCGCGCTTCAGCGTGACCACGCCCTCGAGGAAGCGGGCATGGGCATCCTCGTCGTCGCCGGCGAGCCCCGATTTGGTCTCGTCGAACGGCAGTTTCGACAGCAGCGCCACGCCGTTGAAAGTCTTTTGCCCGTGGGTGACGACGTTGTAGCCGAGCGCCTCGATCTCCAGCCGCGGAAACGCCTCGTCGACGCATTTGATCTCCTGGAGGCAGACGATGTCGGGCGAGCACTCCTTGAGCCAGCTCATGAGGTGCTCGATCCGCTGCCGGACCGAATTGACGTTCCAGGTGGCTACTCTGATGGACATTTGCGGGGCACTCCGGGCAGGGCCCCCGTTAGAACAAACTGCAAACGCCGCCGTCAAGGAAGGTATTCCCGGAGATACAAAATCCCCCAGAAAATTAACCCGATGGAAGCGCGCCCTGGGTCAATTTCGCAGGCAATGGCATGGCCCACAAAATCCGCGCAGACCGCTCAGCCGCGCGACGGCTTCATCGGCGCGCTGCTGTACTGGCTCGGCGGCTTCGAGATCGAGGACGGCCTGACCGCCGATTTGAGCGAGCGCGAGATGCGCCGCATCCGCGCCAAGCAGATCGACGCGGTGACGCAGTTGATCCCGGTGACCATGGCCGTGAACATGCTGACCGTCGGCATGGTGCTGGTCCTGTTCTGGGGCATCGGCTGGAACGGCTTCTTGCTCGCCTGGGGCTTTACGCTGGCGAGTGCCGCCTCGCTTGCCGTGCGCTCGTGGCAGCGCTCGCACGAGAACCCGCCGCAGGAGGCATCCGCGCGCGCGACCGGGCAGATGATGCGGCAGGCGTTCTTCCTCGCCGCGATCTGGGGCACGCTGCCACTCGCGCTGTTCAGCCGGATCGAGCCCACGCACCAACTGATCCTGGCGTGCCTGATGGTCGGAATGATCTCGGGCGGCGCCTTCACGCTCTCGACGTTTCCGCGCGCAGGCCTGATCTATCTCGCGACCATGACGGTCGCCTGCGCCGGCGCGCTCTTGTTGTGCGGCACGGGTCTCTATCTCGTGACGTCGGTGTTCCTGATGATGTTCGCCTTCTTCATGGCACGCAACATCGTCTCGCAGGGCAACCTGTTCCTCGGCAATCTCACGGCGCAGCTCGAGCTCGAACGGCAGACCGAGATCATCTCGCTATTGCTGAAGGAGTTTCAGGACAACGCCAGCGACTGGCTGTGGCAGACCGATGCGGAGGGACATCTGACCGACGTGCCGGAACGTTTCGCAGCCGTCGCACAGCTCCCGCTGCCGCTGCTCAAGGGCACGCTGTTCTCCGACGTGCTGGAGATGCTCTGTCCGGACGACATGACGACCGCCTACAACATCATCGGGTTGATGGAGAATGGCGAGCCGCTGCACGAGATGAGCGTGCGCGTCGTCGCCGGCGGCGAGCCGCGACTGTGGTCGCTGACGGCGAAGCCGGCGCATGATCGCGACGGCCAGTTCCTCGGCTATCGCGGTTTTGGCCGCGACGTCACCGAGCGCTGGCGCGCGGAAAAGGCGGAGGCCGAGAGCCGCGCGAAATCAAACTTCCTCGCTGTGATGAGCCACGAGATCCGCACGCCCATGAACGGCGTGCTCGGCCTCGCCAGCATGCTGCTCGAAACCAAACTCGATGCGGAACAGCACGAGGCGGTCACTGCGATCCGCGAGTCCGGCGACAATCTCCAGCGCATCCTCAACGATATCCTCGACCTCTCGAAGCTCGAGGCTGGCCGCTTCGAATTCGAGGCTATCGACTTTTCACCGCAGGCGATGGCTGAAGCCGTCGCCGCCGTGGTGCGCGGCAGCGCCAGGAGCAAAGGGCTCTTGGTGAAGGTCGAGCTCGACCCGAACCTGCCAAACGCGTTGCGCGGCGATGTCGCGCGGATCAAGCAGGTGCTGCTCAATCTCGCCTCCAACGCGGTGAAGTTCACCGATCGCGGCGAGATCATCATCGCAGCGACCTGCCAGTCGCGTCGCGATCTGCTCGCCACCGTGGAGTGGGCGGTGACCGACAGCGGCATCGGCATCGCGCCCGAAAAGGTCGGGCAGCTCTTCAGCGATTTTGCGCAGGCCGACGCCTCGATCAGCCGTCGCTTCGGCGGCTCGGGCCTTGGGCTTGCGATCTCCCGGCGCATCATCGAGCAGATGGGCGGCACAATCGGCGTCACCTCGGCACCGGGCGAGGGCTCGACCTTCCGCTTCACGCTGGTGCTGCCGTGGAGCCAGGCGCTGGTGTCGGAGCAGGCGGCCGAGCGCAGCGAAGCGGAGGAGCTCAAGATACACATCGCCGCGCTCGATCGGCCGCTAAGGGTCTTGGTCGCGGAGGACGATGCGGTCAACCGCATGGTCGTCAGCAAGATGCTCGGGGAGTTCGACGTCGACTTGCGGGTCGTGACCGACGGTGTCGAGGCCGTGCAGGCCGCGAGCGAAGGCGATTACGACGTCGTGTTGATGGACGTGCGCATGCCCGATATGGATGGCCACGCCGCAACCCGCGCGATCCGAGCGCAGGGCGGCCGCTTCGAACTCTTGCCGATCATTGCCTTGACGGCCAACGCCTTCCCGGAAGACGTCAAGATCTGCCGCGAGGCGGGGATGTCGGACTTTTTGGCCAAGCCGTTGCGCAAGCCAGCGCTGGTGACGGCCCTGCTGCGCGCGCTCAACCACGTCGCACCGGACGAGGCGCCGCTGCAGCCACACTTTGAGCTGCCGGTCGAAGCCGACTGGACCGATGAGGAAAAGCAGATGACCGGCGTCTAGACCGAAAATGGGCGCCGGGGCGGTCATGCGCCGCCGCTACAGTTTTCCATAGACTCGCCCGGCTACCGCCTTCAGCCGCTCGACCGAGCCGGACTCCGGATGCGGCTTGACTGGCGCGAACAGGATCGACGCCTGCCGGCCTTTCTTCCAGACATAGATGGTGACGGCGTTGCCGTTGCCCTTGGTGCAGGAATGTTCGCCGAACGCTTCGCCGCCGAGCTCGGGTATTGTCACGTGTGTGCACGGGCCCGCGCGCTTCATCATGTTGATGACGGTGTCGCGCGAGGTTGCGATGACCGCGACGACCATGGTGTTGGCCTCGCCATCGAACATCATGCAGCTGCCTGCGCCGGTCCGCTCGACCGTCAGCGTGCCCTTGTCGAGAAAGCCGTCGGCATCCGCTGTCGTGAGCCATTCGCAACTGCCGAACCGCTCGCTGGTCTTGCTCATGTTACCGACGGCAACGCGCGCGACGTCGGAGAGGGGGCCGAGCAGCGCATCATCGGCACGGCGGCCGATCGGGTAGACGCTGATCTGGAGAATGTAATCGCCGGACAAGGCGACGACCGAAGCCTCCTGGCGCTGCGCGCCGGCGGCGCTCGTTCCGCCCTGGCTTTCGTCGCCGATCCCGGACACTGCGTTGAGCGGCATGCGCTCGCCCAACGTCTTGACGAAGGTCGCGTACAATTCCTTCGCGCGATCCTTGTCGGGATTGCGGAACACAGTCAGCATCATCGTGTCGCCGCGCCCGCCCTGATAGATGCAGCCGCGGCCGTCCTGATTTGAAATCAGTGACCATTTGAGCGCCGGCATCGCGCCGGCGAGCTCCCTGGCGCTGATGAACGGGCAGCTTTCGGCCGCGCGCGCGGGAAGCACCGGGACGGCCGCGATTGCGAGGAGGAGAGCGAGGCGGGAGAACAGACGATCGATAATTCGCATTGGACAATTGCTATTGGCGCGCCACGGCCGATGATGGGCGCTACTCGTTCGCCGTGGCACGATGATGCCGCAGTCTGGCACGGGCTCCAAGCGGTAAGGCATGCTCGATCCCGTCGCAGCCGAAGAGGCCTCGTGATATTAGTACGTCTGACAAGCGTTGGGGGATTGGTGTGATGAATGGGAGGATGTCAGCGGAGAATGGGGGGACAGCGGAAGCCGCCAACAGAAAGCTCAGATCAGAAAGGATACTTCGAGCCGAGGGCGTACCCTCCTTTGCTGCGTTACCCGTTATCGAGACCGCGGCCGAGGCGCAGAAACGGTCTAAAGAGGAGGTCGCGCTCCGAACTCTCTGTCTCCTCTTCGTTGCCGCAAAGGGTGAAGGACTTGGGGAAGAATTAGTCGAACGACTTCTCGAGTCATACGAACTCCGCCCACATCTGACTCCCAAGGAACTCGCTTTCGTGCTCGACAATTCCCCATCGCAGCACGACCGGATTCAATTCACCTGGAGGCACGAAGCCGCCTGGACCCTGCTTTGGGCGTTGGGCTTCGTGTCCCAACTAGGCAAGCCAGCTCAGATTTGCGACGTGAGTTTCGCTGCAGGAACGATGGCCGAAAGGACGACCTCTCAGTTCATCGAAGACTCCAAACTTCGTCCGATCGCCGACATTCTTGATCAGGCCGATCTAATCTACAGGTATCACTGGGCTGTTAGAAACGCCCGCATGAAAGGACAGCAGGTACCGGCAGCTCTCGAGCCTGGCGTGACGGAAGAAAGACACTACGCTTTGAACTGGCTTATCGGATACAATGGACAAGCGTGGGATTGTGTCACGACTGACACCTAACGACCATTGAGCGACGGGGCTGCGGCTGGGCTCCCTAAAGTAGGACTTCCGCATGCGCGCAAAAGCCGAAATTCCTCGTGCCGACGTCCCTGCTACCTTGCAGGGCTTTTCTTCCGATTTGAGCCGACCTAGACCGAAAAACTGGTGCCGCAGCCGCAGGACGCTGTCGCGTTCGGGTTGTTGACCCGGAACGAGGCGCCGATCAGATCGTCGACGAAATCGACCTCGGAGCCCGCCAGGAACGGCTGCGAGGCGGAATCGACCAGTACCACCGCATTGTCGCGCTCGATCACGAGGTCGTCCTCGCCCCGTGCACGCTCGATGTCGAACTTGTACTGGAAGCCGGAGCAGCCGCCGCCCTCGACGGAGATGCGCAGCATCGCGCCGGAGCCTTCGCCAGTCAGGATCTCCCCAATCCGGCGCGCGGCGCGGTCGCTGATGGTCACGGCAGTCGTCATAGCAGTCTCTCCGGTCGGGCCAGCGTCATACCCATTTCATTTGGTATCCCGCTTCCGACATAGTTAAGTGCGTCGGTCCGTGGAATCAAATGGATAGGGACTAAATTCGCCGTGTCCGTCGGAATGGCTGCCCCCCGCGCGCCCTATGCCTGCGACCCCGAGTCCAGCCGCGGCCGGCTGTTTACGGAGCCGCCGAGCCGGACCCGGAGCCCATTCCGGCGGGATTGCGACCGGGTGATCCATTCCACCGCCTTCCGCCGCCTCAAGTACAAGACCCAGGTCTTCGTGTTCCACGAGGGCGATCATTATAGGACCCGGCTGACCCATTCGCTGGAGGTCGCGCAGATCGCCCGCGCGCTGGCCCGGCAGTTGGGGCTTGATGAAGACCTCACCGAGACATTGGCGCTCGCCCATGACCTCGGCCACCCGCCGTTCGGCCACGCCGGTGAGCGAGCGCTGGACGCCTGCCTGAAAGATTTTGGCGGCTTCGATCACAACGCACAGACCCTGCGCGTCGTTACCGCGCTCGAGCATCGCTATCCCGAGTTCGACGGCCTCAATCTGACCTGGGAATCGCTCGAAGGCATCGTCAAGCACAACGGCCCGCTGACCGATCGTGAAGGCGCGCCGATTGGCCGCTACCGCGAGCACGGCGTGCCCGTCGGCATCGCCAGTTTCGACAAGACCTACGATCTCGAGCTCTGGAGCTTCGCGTCGCTGGAGGCGCAGATCGCAGCCGTTGCCGACGACATCGCTTATGACGCCCACGACATCGACGATGGCTTGCGGGCAGGGCTGTTCCGCGTCGACGATCTGAAGGTGATGCCGCTGATGTCCGACATCATCGGCGCGATCGGCGCGCAATATCCCGACCTGGACGATGACCGGCGCGGGGCGGAACTGGTGCGCGAGCTGATCTCGCATTTCATCGGTGCCGTCTTTGGCGAGGCCGAGCGGAACCTGTCGGAGGCCAAGCCGCAATCGGCCCAGGACGTGCGCCAGCAGAGGCGGGCGCTGATCGGCTTCCCGGCGGCAGCCGCGGAGCAGGAGGCGGCCATCAAGGCGTTCCTGTATCAGCACATGTACCGCCACAAGCGGGTGGTGCGGGTGATGGCCGACGCCGAGCAGATCCTGTTCGACCTGTTCGCCCGTTACCAGACATCGCCCGGCGACCTGCCGCCGGAATGGCTGGCCGGTGCGGCGGACGAAAGCGAGGCTGACAGGGCGCGCCGGATCGGCAATTTCATTGCCGGAATGACCGACCGTTTCGCCCTGACCGAGCACCAGCGGCTCTTTGACTTGACCCCGGATTTGCGTTAGGCGGCGGCCCATGGCCGACACATCCTCATCCCTGCATCTCTTCGCCGACGTGCTCGCACGCGTGCACGCCGTTTGCCGCGTTCTGGCGGCCGAATCCGGCTGGCCGGAGGGGATCGATTTCGCCCGTGTGGTCGTCGAGCCGCCGCGCGATGCGACCCATGGCGACATGGCGACCAACGCCGCGATGGTGCTTGCGAAAGAGGCCAAGGCGAAGCCGCGCGATCTCGCCGAAAAGATCGCCGACAAGCTGCGCAGCGACGCCCTGATCGCGAAGGTCGACGTCGCCGGACCCGGCTTCATCAATCTGACGCTCAGGCCATCCGCCTGGGCCGAAGCGCTCGGCACTGTGCTGCGGGAGGGGCCCGACTACGGCAAACTCACCGGCCGCTCCAAGGTCAATGTCGAATACGTCTCGGCCAACCCGACCGGGCCGATGCATGTCGGCCACTGCCGCGGCGCCGTGTTCGGCGACGCGCTGGCGAGCCTGTTGCAGTTCGCCGGCCACGACGTCACGCGCGAATATTACATCAACGATGCCGGCGCGCAGGTCGACGTGCTCGCGCGCTCCGCGTTCCTCAGGTATCGCGAGGCGCTTGGCGAAGACATCGGCGCGATCCCGGAAGGGCTTTATCCCGGCGACTATTTGAAGCCGGTCGGCGCGGCGCTCGCGAAAGAGCATGGCGACAAGCTCCGCACGATGAGCGAGGCGCAATGGCTGCCGACGGTTCGCGCCAAGGCGATCGCGATGATGATGGACGAGATCAAGGACGATCTCGCGGCGCTGAACATACGTCACGACGTGTTCTTCTCGGAGCGCTCGCTGATCGAGGGCGGCAACAACAAGGTCGCCGAGACGATCGCGTTCCTGCAGGACAAGGGCGACATCTACGAAGGCCGCCTGCCGCCGCCGAAGGGCGCGCCGGTCGAGGATTGGGAAGACCGCGAGCAGCTCCTGTTCCGGGCCACCGCCTATGGCGACGATGTCGATCGTCCGCTGATCAAGTCGGACAACAGCTATACCTACTTCGCCTCCGACATCGCCTATCACAAGAACAAGTTCGATCGCGGTTTTGCCGACCTGATCGACGTGTGGGGGGCCGACCATGGCGGCTACATCAAGCGCATGCAGGCGGCGGTGAAGGCCACCACGTCGGCCAAGGCCGCGCTCGACGTCAAGATTGTTCAGCTCGTGAAGCTCTTGCGCAACGGCGAGCCGGTGAAGATGTCCAAGCGGAGCGGGGACTTCGTCACATTGCGTGAGGTGGTGGATGAGGTCGGCAAAGACGCCGTCCGCTTCATGATGCTCTACCGCAAGAATGATGCGGTGCTGGATTTCGACCTCGCCAAGGTCATCGAGCAGTCGCGCGACAATCCGGTGTTTTACGTGCAGTACGGCCATGCCCGCGGCCACTCGATCTTCCGCAACGCCCGGGCCGAGGTCTTCGCCGAGCTGCCGGAGGAGGCGGGCGCCCGCATTGCATGGCTCCGTGAGTCGGCGCTGGAACGCCTGTCGGACCCGGCCGAACTCGACCTCTTGAAGCGGCTCGCAATTTATCCGCGGACGCTGGAAGCCGCGGCGGCAGCTCACGAGCCGCACCGAATTGCCTTTTATCTCTATGATTTAGCCAGCGAATTTCATGCACTTTGGACGAAGGGGCGTGATCAGCCACATTTACGCTTCATTATCAATAATGATGCAGAGCTTACAAAGGCGCGGCTGGCCATGGTCCAGGGCGTCGTCTCGGTCCTGGCATCGGGCCTCGCCATACTCGGCGTCCATGCCCCGGACGAGATGCGGTAGTTTGGGGCGAACTACTTACGTGGATATTCGGGGGTAACCGGCAGAAGCCGGATCGCTTAAGTTATGCGACTTGGTTGAAAGCCTTGTGGGTGAAGGCCATTTGAAGTCCTAGAGGGGGCTGAGTGGTTTTCCCGAAGGGGACGCATCATCACGATGGCCGATCGATATCAGGACAGACCGTATCCTTCCGATGACTATGGTCGCGGCGGCGATCAGCATGGGCGGACGGATAGCGATCCCTTGGCCGAGCTCGCGCGCCTGATCGGGCAGACCGATCCGTTCGGTAGCCAGGCCCGTCCGGCTGCACGACCTCCGTCAACTCCCGCACCGGAAGCCTATCAGCCGCCGGCACAGGATTATGCGCAACACCACGCGCAAGACTACGCACAGGACAGCTACGCCGCGCAGGATTATCAGGACAGCTACGAAGAGACGCCGCCGCCGCCCGGACCGCCGGCGTGGATGCGTCGCGCCAATGTGCAGGCACAGCCGGCGCCGCTTCCGCAGCAGCAGGATTATCAGCCCGCGGCCGTGCATCCGCTGCAGCGCTATTCCACCCAGCACGCGGCCCCCGAGCCCGAATACCATTCGCAGCCGCAGGCCTATGCCGAGCAGGATGCGCAGCC
Source organism: Bradyrhizobium guangdongense (assembly GCF_006483445.1). Taxonomy (GTDB): domain Bacteria; phylum Pseudomonadota; class Alphaproteobacteria; order Rhizobiales; family Xanthobacteraceae; genus Bradyrhizobium; species Bradyrhizobium guangdongense_A. Next base: position 29,648 of record NZ_PPPT01000178.1, read on the forward strand.
CGATCCGGCGCGCTATGACGACGCGCTGTATGGCCAGCTTGAATCAGGCGCGCAGGACTATCAGCGCGATCCGTCCTACCCGGATGACCCTTACGCCTATCAGAGCGATTATCCCGAGGACGAACTCGAGGACGAGCCGCCGAAGAAGCAGCGCGGCGGCTTGATCACCGTTGCGGCGATCCTCGCGCTCGCCGTGGTCGGCACAGGCGGCGCCTTCGCCTACAAGACCTATATGGGATCACCGCGCAGCGGCGAGCCGCCGATCATCAAGGCCGACAACACGCCGACCAAGATCGTGCCGGCGCCGAGCGACGGCTCGGCCAAGGTGCCGGATCGCATGGTGACTGGCGATGGCACCGAGAAGATCGTGCCCCGCGAGGAGGCGCCGATCGACGTCAACGCCAAGGCGGGCGGTCCGCGCGTCGTGTTCCCGCCGCTGAACCAGAATGCCAATCCGCCGCCGGTCGCGAGCGTCTCGCCATCCACGGTGCCGCCGCCGGTCGCCGGTGCCGCCCCGAGCAACGGAACGCTGCCGAACAACGAGCCGCGCCGCATCCGCACGCTGGCGGTGAAGGGTGACCAGAACGACGCCGCTGCGCCGCAAGGGGCCGCGGCGCCGAAACAGGCCGCTGCACCCAAGGCCGCGCCTGCGCCGGCCGCTTCCCGCAATCCACCAACCTCGGCCAATGCGAGCGCCAACCAGCCGCTCTCGCTGGCTCCGCAGGCCGACCAGCCGGCTGCGCCGCCGCCGACCCGGATGGCCGCGACCACTCCGACGCAGATCGCGCCCAGCGCGGCACCTGCTGATAGCGGAGGCACTGTGCTGGTGTCGATCGCGTCCCAGGACAGCGAGGCCGCAGCGCGTTCCGCTTTCCACGTGGCGCAAGGTAAATACGCATCGGTGCTCGGCTCGCGCTCGCCGGTGATCAAGCGGGTCGAGGTGGACGGCAAGGTCAAGTACCGCGCGATGGTCGGGCCGTACCGGACCCGCCAGGAGGCTGCACAGTTCTGTACCGAGCTGAAGGCCGCCGGCGGGCAGTGCTTTATCCCGTAGAATATTCGGCCGTTTCCTTGACCCCCTCACGGGGTGCGGATAATCGGCGTCGATGAGCACGCGGGCCTTCATCACCGGCGTATCCGGACCCGAATTGACCGCCGAGGAGCGGGCGTTCATCCGCGCCGAGCGGCCATGGGGCTTCATCCTCTTCAAGAGGAATGTCGTTACTCCTGGCCAAGTGGCTGCCCTTGTTGGCGAACTACGCAATGCCGCCGGTGCCCCCGACGCCCCGGTCCTGATCGACCAGGAGGGCGGGCGGGTGCAGCGCCTGGGACCACCGCACTGGCCGGTCTACCCGCCGGGGGCGGTGTTCTCGACGCTTTACGACATTGATTCGGCCCTGGGCCTGACGGCGGCGCGGCTGAGTGCCCGGCTGATCGCGGCCGATCTCCTCGATCTCGGCATCACCGTCGACTGCCTGCCGCTGGCTGACGTCCCGGTCGCCGGGGCCGACGCCGTGATCGGTAACCGCGCCTATGGAACGGAGCCGGGCAAGGTCGCGGCCATTGCCCGGGCCGTGACGGAAGGCCTGGAACAGGGCGGCGTGCTGCCGGTTCTCAAGCACATTCCCGGCCATGGACGGGCCACGGCGGACACCCATTTCAAGCTGCCGACCGTCGATACGTCCCGAGACGAGCTGATGCGGACCGACTTTGCGGCGTTCAAGCCGCTGTCGGATCTGCCGATGGCCATGACTGCACATGTTGTGTTTAGCGCGGTCGACCCCGCCCATCCGGCGACGACATCTGCGACAATGATCGAGCAGGTGATTCGCGGCGCGATCGGGTTCCAGGGTTTGTTGATGAGTGATGACGTGTCCATGAACGCATTGGCCGGAACCATTGCCGAGCGGACCCGGGCCATCGTGTCGGCCGGCTGCGACATGGTCCTGCATTGCAACGGTAATATCGACGAGATGCGTGACGTCGTCAGCCAAACGCCCGAATTGACGGGGAAGGCGCTGGAGCGGGCCAACCGGGCACTTGCAGGGCGTAAGGCGCCCCAGCCGCTCGATCGGGTCGCCGCTCGCACCGAAGTCGACGCACTGATCGCAAGAGCGAACACGGCAACCGCATGACCGCAGAGATCCTATCGTTTGAAACCGGGCGGCCCGCCGAGCTCGCCGACGGCGAACCGGCGCTGGTCGTCGATGTCGAGGGCTATGAAGGCCCGCTCGACCTCTTGCTTGCGCTGGCGCGCAATCAGAAGGTCGATCTCGCAAAGATCTCGATCCTCGCGCTTGCGGATCAGTATCTGCACTTCATCGAAGCCGCGCGAAAAATCCGGCTCGAGCTTGCGGCCGACTATCTCGTGATGGCGGCCTGGCTCGCGTTCCTGAAGTCGCGCCTGCTACTGCCGGAGCCGCCGAGCGCGGAGGGGCCGAGCGCCGAGGAAATGGCGACCGCGCTCGCCAACCGTTTGCGCCGCCTGGAGGCCATTCGCGAGGCCGCAAACCGGCTGATGAACCGGCAGCAATTGATGCGCGACATCTTTCCGCGCGGCGAGCCCGAAGCCATCGCCGAGATCAGGCACCCCAAATACACGGCGACGCTCTACGACCTGCTCACGGCTTACGCCGCGCAGCGGCAGTCGCGCGTGCTGGCCAGCGTGCACCTTGCCAAGCGCACGGTGTGGTCGCTCGCCGAAGCGCGCGCCTCGCTGGAGCGGCTGGTCGGCGGCATCACGGAATCGGAAGACTGGGGTTCTCTCGACGATTATTTGATGCGCTACGTCGCCGATCCCTCGCAGCGCGCCACCGTATTTGCCTCGAGCTTCGCCGCCGCACTCGAACTCGTGCGGGAAGGCCAGTTGGAGCTGAATCAGAAAGAGGCGTTTGCCCCCCTCTATTTCCGGAAGGGGCGGCACAAACCGGTGCCAGACGCAGTCCCTGCGCCTGATGCGCCGGTGAGTTAAGTGCAAGAAGGAGAAGCTGCCATGGCCTTGGCGGAAGTTCGGGTTGAAGAGGTCGAGCCGATGGACAACGAGCCCCAGGCGCGTCCCGAAGAGTTGAGGCTTCTCGAAGCGCTGCTGTTTGCCTCGAGCGAACCGCTGGATACCGCAACGCTCGCCAAGCGGATGCCTGACGGCGTAGACGTGAAGGCCGCTCTTGCGCAGTTGCAGGCCGAGTACGCCACGCGCGGCGTCAACCTCGTACGCGTCGCCAACAAATGGACGTTCCGCACCGCCGGCGATCTCGCCTGGCTGATGACGCGCGAGAGCACCGAGACCCGCCGCCTGTCGCGCGCGGCGATCGAGGTGCTGGCGATCATCGCCTATCACCAGCCGGTGACGCGGGCCGAAATCGAAGAGATCCGTGGCGTGGTGACCTCGAAGGGGACGCTGGACGTGCTGCTCGAGACCGGCTGGATCAAGCCGCGCGGCCGTCGCAAGACGCCGGGCCGTCCGCTCACCTTCGGCACGACGGATACCTTCCTGTCCCAGTTCACGCTGGAACAGCTCGGCGACCTGCCAGGCCTGGAGGAGCTGAAGGGCACGGGCCTGCTGGATTCCCGGCTTCCCACTGGCTTTAGCGTGCCGACCCCGTCGGATGATCCGGAGCTGCGCGAGGACGAGGATCCGCTGGAACCCGGCGACGAGCTCGACCTGGCGCTCGCGCCCGCGGTCGAGCCGGAGGAGCCGGAAGGCGGCAATGAGGGCGGCGAGGGCTGATTCCGGGCCGTTCTGCCGCCCCCTGCGCCGGTTAACACTAGGCGATATTACCTAGTGCCAGCAGCGAATTGGCACGCCCTTGGTCCTTGTTTTTGACACCCGCGGAGCCTAGGTTTCGGGGAGATCAGGCTGGGGCGCCAGCTATCGCGTTTGGAGGGTTGCAGGATGGGTTCGCTTAGCATTTGGCACTGGATCGTGGTGATCGCAGTGGTCCTGCTGCTGTTCGGCCGTGGCAAGATTTCGGACCTGATGGGCGACGTCGCCCAGGGTATCAAGGCCTTCAAGAAGGGCATGCAGGACGACGACAAGGCCGCCGACAAGCCGGCTGATCCGGCCAAGTCCATCGAGCACACCGGTGCGCCGACGGCGGCCCGGACGGACGTCGGCAGCAAGGCCGTCTGAGCACAAGACAGCAGACGCGCGGCGCGGCCCGATCCTTGAAGTGGAAGGATTGGGCGTGTCGGCGGCATGCGTGAACGGAAGACTTCATGTTCGACATCGGGTGGAGTGAACTGGTCGTCATCGCGGTTGTCGCGCTGATTGCCATCGGCCCGAAGGAGCTTCCGGGCGTTCTTCGCATGGTCGGCCAGTGGATGGGCAAGGCCCGCAAGATGGCAGGCGAATTCCAGGGCCAGTTCCAGGAAGCGATGCGCGAGGCCGAGATGGCCGACCTCAAGAAGAGCTTTGATGAGGTCAAGGACGTCGCCACCGGCCTTGCCAGCGGCAATGTCATGACTGCGCTCCAGAAGGACGTCAGCGACTCCCTCCGGATCGACGACATCGACAAGCCGGCGGAGACGTCGTCCGCGACGCCCGCGATCGAGCCGCCGACGACCCCCACGACACCGGAAGCCCCGACGCCCACGACCTTCGTCGAAGCAGAGGCGCATGCGGCGGCCAATGAGCCGCTCGCGATCGTCCGCGAGGTCGAGCAGGCCGCCGTGGCACAGGATACCGCGCCCGCCGAGGCGCTGAAGGATGCCAAAGCGTCATGACCGACGCCGATATCGAGGCCAGTAAAGCGCCCTTGATGGACCATTTGATCGAGCTGCGGTCGCGGCTGATCAAGGCGTTGCTCGGCTTTGGCATTGCCTTCATTCTCTGCTTCTTCTTCGCCAAGCAGATCTACAACGTGCTGGTCTGGCCGTTCGTGTTCGTTGCCGGGCCGGAGAATTCCAAGTTCATCTACACGGCGCTACTGGAATACTTCATCACGCAGCTCAAGCTCGCGATGTTTGGCGCCGCCTTCATCTCGTTCCCGATCGTGGCCGGCCAAGTCTACATGTTCGTGGCGCCCGGCCTCTACAAGCACGAGAAGCAGGCGTTCCTGCCGTATCTCGTGGCAACACCTTTCTTCTTCGTGCTCGGCGCGATGCTGGTCTATTTCGTCGTGCTGCCGATGCTGATCCGCTTCTCGCTCGGCATGCAGCAGACCGGCAGTGACGAGACCGCGCAGATCCAACTCCTGCCCAAGGTCGGCGAATATCTGTCGCTGATGATGTCGCTGATCTTTGCCTTCGGCATCGCGTTCCAGTTGCCGGTGATCCTGACATTGCTCGGCCGCATCGGCATCCTCACGGCGAAGACGCTGCGGGAGAAGCGCCGCTATTTCATCGTCGTCGCCTTCGTCATCGCCGCCGTGCTGACGCCGCCGGACGTGCTGAGCCAGGCCTCGCTCGCGATCCCCTTGCTCGTGCTCTATGAGGGCTCGATCATCGCGGTTGCGATGGTGGAGAAGAAGGCGACGGCCCAAGCATCGACCGGCGCCTCGTCCAGCGCCAATCCGGCCGAGTAGGGCTGCGTTTTCGCCTATCATTGACCAAGCCAGCCGATGATTCGTCATGCTCGGGCTTGACCCGGGCATCCCCGACTTGATCTAAGGCGGCCACGACGTGGATGGCCGGGACAAGCCCGGCCATGACGGGACATCAGCCATGCACGACATCAAATCGATCCGCGACAATCCGCAAGCTTTTGACGCCGCTCTCGCCCGCCGGGGCCTGCAGCCATTGTCGGCGTCGCTGCTCGCGATCGATGAGAAGCGGCGTGCGGCGATCCTGGCCTCCGAGCAGGCCCAGGCCCGGCGCAACGCGGCCTCCAAGGAGATCGGCGACGCCAAGAAGGCCAAGGACGAGGCGCGCGCGGCGAAGCTGATGGCCGAGGTGGCCGAGCTCAAGACCAGCATGCCCGAGCTCGAAGCCGCCGCGAAAGCCGCGGATGAAGAGCTCGCCAAGGAACTGTCGGCGATTCCCAATCTGCCGCTCGCCGAAGTGCCCGAGGGCCGCGACGAGCACGGCAATGTGCAGCGTCACGTCTTCGGCAACCGCCGCAACTACGCCTTCACGCCAAAGCCGCATGACGATCTCGGCGGCGCGCTCGGCGATATGGATTTTGAGACGGCGGCGAAATTGTCCGGCGCGCGCTTCGTGGTGCTGAAGCGAGGGCTGGCGCGGCTCGAACGTGCGCTCGGCCAATTCATGCTCAACCTGCACACCGACGAGCACGGCTACACCGAGATCAATCCGCCGCTGCTGGTGCGCAACGAGATCATGTTCGGCACGGGACAATTGCCGAAGTTCGAGGACGACCAGTTTTGGGCGATCAAGGGCGAATTGCTCGTCGACCCCGACGCGCGTCTGCGCACCGAGCGTCTCGGCCTCATTCCGACCGCCGAGGTGGCGCTGACAAACCTCGTCCGCGAGTCCATCCTCGACGAGAAGCAATTGCCGATGCGGCTGACCGCGCTGACGCCGTGCTTCCGCGCCGAAGCCGGTGCTGCGGGTCGCGATACCCGCGGCATGATCCGCCAGCACCAGTTCACCAAGGTCGAGCTGGTCTCGATCTCGACGCCCGAAACCAGCAAGGACGAATTGGAGCGCATGCTGGCCTGCGCCGAGGAAGTGCTGCGCCGTCTCGGCCTGCATTACCGCGTCATGACGCTCTGCACCGGAGATATGGGTTTCTCGTCGCAGAAAACCTATGACATCGAGGTCTGGATGCCCGGGCAGGGCGAGGGCGGGGCGTTCCGCGAGATTTCGAGCTGTTCGGTCTGCGGCGATTTCCAGGCCCGGCGCATGGATGCGCGTTCGCGCGGGCCGGACGGCAAGCCGCGCTTCGTGCACACGCTCAACGGCTCCGGCACCGCGCTCGGTCGCGCGCTGATCGCGGTCATGGAGACCTATCAGCAGGAGGACGGCTCGATCGCGGTTCCCGACGTGTTGCAGCCCTATATGGGCGGGCTGAAGGTGATCGCGCGCGCCTGAGCGTCATCTTCGGTTGCGAAGATCGGGTGGCCGGCTATCCTGCCGACTGCCCGAGAGTTTGAGCCGACCATGGCCTTGCATCGCGATATCTTCTGGGTCGGCAGACAATGGGCCGTGACCGGGTTCGGCATCCAGGCCGTCGACCAGCGTCTGCGCGGCGTGCTCGACATCGAGAGCGCCCGGATCTGGGACGACGATTTCGTGCAGAGCCGGCGGGCCAAGCCCGGCATCAATGTCGAGGATTTTGACAAGGCGCTGACCATGGCGCGCACGCGCCATCCGCAAAGTGATGCACCCGCTGCCAGCGCCTCGATATCAGCACCGGTCCCTCCCGCGCCGCGCACGGTGGAACGGCCACAGGCCAGCGTGATCAGCGACAAGGACAGCGCCGAGACGGACAGCCTGATGGCGATGCTGTCGAAGCTCGCGCCGCCGAAGATCACCCCCAAGGTCGTAGAGCCTCCGGCAGCGATGCCAATAGTCCCGCCGCCGGTAACTCGGCCGCCGCTCGAATTGCGGGCCGAGGGCAGACTGGCGCGGTTCCTGCCGCAATGGCGGATCCGGCGCTGAGCCGGTGCTTCCCGGGTTTGCCTGATCGGGCGGAGGGGGATAAGACGGCCCCCAACCCGCCCCCCATCCAGGCCCTTGGAATCGAAGCACATGCGCATTCTCTGCACCAATGACGACGGCATCCATGCCCCCGGCCTCAAGGTCGTGGAGGAGATCGCCCGCGCGCTGTCCGAGGATGTCTGGGTGGTCGCGCCCGAGCTCGACCAGTCCGGCGTCTCGCATTCGCTGTCGCTGAACGATCCCTTGCGCCTGCGCGAGGTCGGCCCGCGGCACTTTGCGGTCCGGGGCACGCCGACCGATTGCGTCATCATGGGCGCGCGCCACATCCTCGGTGCGACGATGCCCGACGTCGTGCTGTCGGGCGTCAACAAGGGCCGCAACGTCGCCGAGGATGTCGTCTATTCCGGCACCATCGCCGGCGCGCTCGAAGGCACCATTCTGGGCCTGCCGTCATTTGCGCTGTCGCAGGAGTTTTCGATCGACACCCGCGACCGTCCGCTGTGGGAGACCGCAAAGCAATTCGGCCCCGACATCCTGCGCAAGGTGCTCGCCGCCGGCGTGCCGAAGAACACCGTGATCAACGTCAACTTCCCGGCTTGTGCGCCGGAGGAGGTTCTCGGCATCCGAGTCACGCGCCAAGGCAAGCGCAATCTCGGCTTCCTCAAGATCGACGAGCGTCGCGACGGCCGCGGCAATCCCTATTTCTGGATCGGGTTCGAGCGCGCCGCGATGATGGATCTGCCGGCCGAAGGCACCGATCTCGCAGCACTTCGCGAGCGCTACATCTCGGTGACGCCGCTGCGGCTCGACCGCACCGACGAGGCGTTTTCGGAAGCGCTGGGCGAGACGCTGAAATAGGGCGTCGAAAACAACCCCATGCACAGTAGCCCGGGCTGGCGGCTCAAAATTTTCGAATTTTACGAAATCCCCTGAGGGATCAGGCAGATGCGCGCCGCCGCAGGGCTCACGCGCCGCGCAGCGCGGTTTCGATGGTTTTGCCGAGCGCGTCGAGCTGAAACGGTTTTTGCAGGGCAGGGCGGTCGCGATACTGCTCGGGCAGGCCCGAGGACCCGTAGCCGGTGGCGAAGATGAAGGGGCGGCCCTTGGCCTTGATGATCTCGGCGACCGGCGAGATCACCTTGCCGTTGACGTTAACGTCGAGAATGGCGAGATCGAACTCGGTGGATTCAGCCAGCCGCATCGCCTCGGCGATGTCGCCGGCTTCCGCCGCGACCTTGTAGCCGAGCTCTTCCAGCATGTCCGCGACCATCATCCTGATCATGACCTCGTCTTCAACGAGGAATACAGAACCGCCCGTCGCAGTCATCCACTTGAGTCCTTGCCCGTCCCGTTAAACGTTCGCAGATATAGGCATACGACACAATGCGCGTTTCGACGAACCCCAATCTGCCATGATGGTAACGGCTCTACGCACACAGATTGTGGGTCAAATCGCCGATGCCCTAGAATATCATGGGTTCCTGGGCCGGAACAGCAATTCCGACGGCTGCGGCAGGTCGTCGATCGACCTTGCGACGCAAACATTCAGGCGGCTTCGGCCGGGCTCCAAAGCAAGACGAAAACAAGCGTAAAATGACCAGCAATCAGCATCCGCCGGAAAAGATGATGTTTCAGCTCACGCTGAGACGCCGCGGCATCAGCGACCAGACGGTGCTGCGCACCATGGAGGAGGTGCCGCGCGAATTGTTCGTCGAGCAGACCGACCGCAACGATGCCTACCGTGACAGCGCGCTGCCGATCGCCTGCGGCCAGACCATCAGCCAGCCCTTCGTTGTCGCCTACATGACCGAGCAGCTCCAGCTCCAGAAGCAGCATCGCGTGCTCGAGATCGGCGCGGGCTCGGGTTACCAGGCCGCGGTGCTGTCGAAGCTTGCGGGCCATGTGCTGACGGTCGAGCGCTACCGCCGGCTCGCCGACACGGCGCGCGCCAGGCTGGAGAAGCTCGGCTGCCACAATGTCGAGGTGATGCTCGGCGACGGCCTCAATTTGCCGGCCAATATCGGTCCCTTCGACCGCATCATCGTCACGGCCGCCATGGAGCAGATCCCGCAGAACCTGATCGACAGGCTTGAGGTCGGCGGCATCCTGATCGCCCCGGTCGGGCCGCATCAGGGGGTGCAGACCCTCATCCGCCTGACACGCTCGGAGACGGGTATCGAGCGCAAGGAACTCGTCGACGTCCGCTTCGTCCCGGCGCTGCCCGGCGTGGCCCGCGAGCTGTAGAATTCCGGATCGGTTGTGCGGACAACACCTTATTGGGAGGGTTAAGCCGTTATTTACTCGGCGCGTGTTTACTTAAAAGACCAGTTCTGTTGCGTACGAGTGAGTAACCATGTCCGCTGTTGCCGAGTTGCTTTACTCGCGCCGCGTTCCGCATGTCGCGGTGTTGGCGCTGATCTCGTTGAGTTTTGCGGGGTGCAGTGCCGACATGTCGTCGCGGCTCTCCCAGTCCAACTTCTCAAATCCATTTTCGTCCCAGGAAGCGACCGGCACGGTGCAACAACAGCCCGTCCAGCGCGAGCTGCCGCAATATGCACGGCCGCAGACACAGGCGCCGGCCTACCAGTCGCAGCCCTTGCCGCCGCCGGCCGTCGCCGCGCCGCAGTCCTATCCCGTCGCGGGCGGGGTGTCCGGGGGCGGACGTGGTGTCAGCTCCTATGCGCCGCCGGCGCAGCCTCATCTTGAATCCACCGGCACCGTGCCGCCGCGCTCGGTCGCGGCCGCGCGCCCCGCAGGTGGCACCACGATCATCGTCGGCACCAGCGACACGCTCGAGGTGCTCGCCAAGCGCTATCACGTCACACCTCAGGCGATCCTTGCTGCCAATGGCTACAAGGGCCCGCGCGCGCTCTCGCCCGGCCAGCAATTGATCATTCCGCATCAGGCTGCCGCGGCAGCCCCGGCGCCTGCGATGGCACCGGTTGCTGCAGCGCCCGTCATGGCCGCGCCCGTTGCCGCCAAGCCGGTTGCGGCTGCGCCCGCCAGCGTTCACTTCGTCAACAAGGGCGACACGCTTGCCAGCATTGCCCGCAAAAATCACATGTCGGTCGCTGAGCTCGCGCGCGCCAACGGTCTCGAGCCGTCGGCCAAGCTCAAGCTCGGCACCAAGCTGAACGTCCCCGGCAAAACCGCCGCCTTGGCTGCGCCTGCCGCTGCACCTGCACCGGTTGCCGCTGCGCCCGTCGCCGCAACCCTGCAGCCGGCCGCGGCTGCGCCCGCGCCGACCATGAAGGTTGCGGCCCTGCCTGCGCCGCAGCAGAGCGCGCGGCTCGCCCAGGCCACCACCAATATCGAAGAGAAGCCCGCTGCCGAGGCACCGGCCAAGGCTGCGGAAACGACCGGCGCCTTGCCGACCTTCCGCTGGCCCGTGCGCGGCAAGGTCGTCACCGGTTACGGCGCCAAGACCAACGGCAAGTCCAATGACGGCATCAACGTTGCGGTGCCGGAGGGCACGCCGGTCAAGGCGGCTGAAGATGGCGTCGTTGCCTATTCCGGCAACGAGCTGAAGGGTTACGGCAATCTGATCCTGGTTCGGCACTCCAACGGCTACGTCACCGCATATGCCCATGCGAGTGAGCTGATGGTGAAGCGCGGGGACACTATTAAGCGTGGCCAGATCATTGCCAAGTCGGGTCAATCCGGTGAAGTGGCGTCGCCGCAGCTCCACTTCGAGATCCGTAAAGGATCTAATCCGGTTGACCCGCTTCAATTCCTGAATGGGGCGTGAGCGGGGATACCGCAACGCCTGAGCGTTGACGATCGGCAAAGCGCGACGGTGGGCAACCCACCGATCGCGCGAATGCCGTGCTGAACGCGCTCGTCGACTGATAGCCGCATGCGAACGCGATTTCGGCGAGGCGCGCTTCGCCTGCGCGCAGCATGTCCTTGGCTATCGCCATCCGCCATTCCCCGAGATAGTCGATCGGCGATAAGCCGACGACGCGCGCGAAGCGATCGGCAAACACCGAGCGCGACATCCCGGCGATTTCGGCCAGTTGCGCAACGGTCCAGCTCCGTTTCACCTCGGCATGAACTGCGTTGAGCGCCAGCGCGAGCCTGACATCGGCGAGACCAGCGAGCAGGCCGGGCCGCATTTCCGAGGTCCACGAACCGTCGTTCCGGATCACCTCGACCAGCAGCAGTTCGAGCAACCGGTCGAGTGCGAGCGCGCGTCCCGGCCGTTGCGATCTTGCTTCATAGGCAATGGCATCGAGCACGCTGCGCAATCGCGCTGCGGCGGTATCCGTGGCGTTGATCTCGACGATGTCGGGCAGGACGCGGCGGGCGAGCGCGATGTTGGTGTCGTCGAAGCTGAAGTGACCGCCGAGCAGCCGGAGCAGGGGTCCTGCGTCGTTCGCACCGATCTCGTGCGTGTGGAAATCGGCCGGCGTGTTTGATCTCGTGAAGTCCACCGCAGTGACATCAGCGCCGGTCTGCAAGCTCCAGACGGGCGGGGCGGCGAGAAAGACGAAATCGCCATCGCTGAGCTCGCGCTGGGCGCGGCCGGGAAAGCCGAGGGAGCAACGGCCGCTTTCGATCAGGCAAAACGCTGCACCTTTATGGCTGGGAAAGCGCGCCCCCCAGGGACCGCGCGCCTCCAACTGCTTCCAGAGCAGGCCGCGCGGCCTGAGCAGCGCAATGGTTTGGCTTAACGGGTCCATTCCGGACGATCTCGCATCAAATCAGGTCTATCGATGATAGATCGTCCGGATCTGGAAGGGTAGTCTGCGCCTCAATAATGACTTCCAGGAGACCGCAGGGATGTCCGACACATCTGAGCCTGATGCCGCCAACCTCTCGAACTGGCGCAACTCGCCCCACAACCGATGGGCCTTTCGCAACGTGCCGTGCCTGCTGCCGGTCGCCGATATCGCGGCGTCGTCGCAGCCGATGCCGCTTCCGTCAAAGCCGTCTGCGTTCGACCGCTTCGGGCTCGCCAACGGCAAGGGCGGGACGCTTGGGTTCGACGACGTCCTCGATGCGACGGATACGGACGGGCTCGTCGTGCTGCATCAGGGGCGCATCGTTTACGAGAGCTATCGCAACGGCCTTACAGCGCGCGCGCCTCATATCGTCATGTCCGCGAGCAAGTCGCTCGTCGGGCTGATCGCAGGCATCATCGCCGATGAAGGCGCGTCGATATCGATCGC
>NZ_PPPT01000017.1 GCF_006483445.1 Bradyrhizobium guangdongense
CCGAGGGCCAGGCGATCATCCGCGACGGCGATGACATCGCAAAGGTCTGGACCAGCCTCGGCACCAAGTCCGCGATCCTCGAGGCCTTCGTGCCGTTCGAGCGCGAGGTCTCGGTGATCGCTGCGCGCGCCGCCAACGGCCAGGTCGAATGTTTCGACGTCACCGAAAACGAGCACCGCGACCACATCCTGAAAGTCTCCCGGGCGCCGGCACCGATCCCCGACGACCTCGCCGAGGAAGCGCTGCGCATCGCCGGAAAGATCGCAACCGAACTCGACTATGTCGGCGTGCTCGCAGTCGAGATGTTCGTGCTCGGCAACGGCACCGGTCCGAAGGTGCTGGTCAACGAGATCGCGCCGCGCGTGCACAATTCCGGCCACTGGACGCTCGACGGCGCCTCGGTCTCGCAGTTCGAGCAGCACATCCGCGCCATCGCCGGCTGGCCGCTCGGCAAGCCGGTGCGTCACGGCGAGGTCACCATGACCAATCTGATCGGCGACGAGATCAACCGCTACGAAGAATGGCTCACCGTTCCCGGCGCCACCGTCCATATCTATGGCAAGGGCACGCCGCGCCCCGGCCGCAAGATGGGCCACGTCACCGAAGTCATTCGGACTCCGGCGAAATCATCGTAGCCTGACGGGACCGCGCACAGGCGCGCGATCCCGCAGAGCAATCAAGCCGTCTTCACACCCGCAACGACACCGGAAGGTTCTTCGCTGAGCCAGCGATAGATCACGCCGCCGAGCGCACCGCCGATCAGGGGTGCAACCCAGAACAGCCAGAGCTGCGCCACCGCCCAGCCACCGACGAACAGCGCAGGTCCCGTGCTGCGCGCGGGGTTCACCGAGGTGTTGGTGACGGGAATGCTGACGAGATGGATCATGACAAGTGCGAGCCCGATTGCGAGCGGCGCAAATCCGGCCGGCGCGCGGCCATGGGTCGCCCCCATGATGATGAACAGGAACATCATGGTCATCACCACCTCGGTGAGGAAGCAGACCACCATGCCGTACTGGCCGGGCGAGTGCGTGCCGTAGCCGTTGGAGGCAAAGCCCTTGGTCACGTCGAATCCGGGCGCGCCGTTCGCGATCACGTAGAGCAGCGCGGCGGCGACGATCGCACCGACCACCTGCGCGACGACATAGGGCAGGATCTGGCCGGTCGGGAAACGTCCGCCGGCGGCAAGTCCGACCGTGACGGCCGGATTGAGATGGCAACCCGAGATATGACCGATTGCATAGGCCATGGTGACGACGCTCAAGCCGAACGCCAGGGAGACGCCGACCAGGCCGATGCCGACCTGGGGAAAGCCGGCCGCAATGACCGCGCTTCCGCAGCCTGCGAAGGTCAGCCAGAACGTGCCGATAGCCTCGGCGGCATATTTCTTGGTGTTGTCCATGTGGCGTCTCCCCTGATTCCTGGGTTTCCGGATCCATCTCCGGGAACGGCCCCGCCCTTGGCGCCAAATCTCCCAAATCGAGGCTGTTCGGGGGTATTTTCGCCCCATTTAATGGCTGAACTTGGCCCGAAAAACCGCCTGACAGGTGGACATCCCAGGTTTTGTCTGATACATCCGCGCGCTCAAGGTTAAGGGCTTGTGCGTTTCGCCATCCCCTTTGCTTTACCAGAATTCAAATCCGATCCACTGAAGAGGATGCCGCGTGCAGGTTCTCGTTCGCGATAACAATGTCGACCAAGCCCTCAAGGCGCTGAAGAAGAAGATGCAGCGCGAGGGTATTTTCCGCGAGATGAAGCTCCGCGGTCACTACGAAAAGCCCTCCGAGAAGAAGGCCCGCGAAAAGGCCGAAGCCGTGCGCCGCGCACGCAAGCTCGCCCGCAAGAAGCTGCAGCGTGAAGGCCTGCTGCCGATGAAGCCGAAGCCGGTGTTTGGCGCAGGCCCTGGCGGTGAGCGTGGCGCCGGTGGCCGTGGCGGCCCGGGTGCTGGTCCGCGCGGACCGCGCTAAGAATTTCTCCGATCCGTTCGGAATGAGAAACGCGGGCCCTTGGCCCGCGTTTTTGTTTTGGTCGCTGCGCTTCAAACTTTTGGCGTTGCCGGATAGTCCGGCCTCGTCCGCGCCGCCTGCTCGATCGCGCGCATGGCGGCGAGAACCACATCGTCGCGCCAGGGTCGGCCCATCAGTTGAACCGCAACCGGCAAGCCCGCACTGCCGATGTCGGCTTCAGAGGCCGTCTTCTGCACGAGGTCGGAGGACTTGCCACGGCCGAGATCCTCGCCCGCCGCCACGCGCGTCACCGGCACGATTCCGGCGGGATAGCCGAGCACCGGTGCGAGCAGCGAATAGCTTCCGGCGACCGGCATGTTGGCGGATGCACCGTGGCGAACCGCCGGCACCCCGTAGGCCGGCATCAGGACGAGATCGACCGGTCCTCCGGCGACGCCGTCGAGGACAGACGCGAACGCAGCACGATAAGCCGCCTGGTCCTCGACGGCCCGCCAATAGCCGGCCGCCGTGCCATCGGCGAACAAGCGCATATTGCCGCCGAGCCCCTTTTGGCCGATCGCCGTCAGAAGGCGCGCGACCATCATGCGCAGCGCAGGCGGCATGCCCGACAGCCGCAACATCAACGCCGCGCGTGCGTCGAGCTTTCCGCCGCGCGACGTCGCGCGCATGCCGGCGCCGCGATCGGCGGTGATGCAGGCGAGCCAGATCCGCATCGCTTCGGCACATGGCGGAAGCGCGCAAGGCACGATCTGCGCGCCGGCGGCCTTGAGCATGTCGGCGGCTGCACGCAAGCCGCGTTGGATCGCCGGCGACGGCGTCATCACGCCGTCATCGGCCAGCACCGCGACCCGCAAACCCTTGACGTCGATATCCCGGTGGTCGCCGAGCGGCACCACCGCCTGATGGTCGAGACCGTGGCCGCCATTGATCGCCGTAAGCGCCAGCGCGAGATCATCGACGCTGCGCGCGATCGGACCGACCTGGCTGGCAACCGCCTGCTGGCCGAACGGCACGCTGCCGCGGCCGAGATCGGGGCAGCGGCCCGCGGTCGGCCGCAGCGACGCGATCCCGCAGAAGGCCGCGGGGATGCGCACGCTGCCGCCGATATCGGTGCCGAGCCCGAGCGCGGCGCCGCCGGCTGCCACGATTGCGCCCTCGCCGCCACTGCTGCCGCCGCTGGAGCGCTCGACATTCCAGGGATTGTTGGTGCGGCCATAGAGCGGGTTGTCGGTTTCGGTGAAGATCAGGAGCTGCGCCACATTGGTCTTGGCGACGACGATGGCGCCGGCGGCGCGCAGCCGTGCGACATAGGGATCATCGCGCGTGGCGCGCGCCGCGGCGCGGCTGGGAATGCCGAAAGTCGACACCGTGCCGGCGAGGTCGAGACATTCCTTCACCGTCATGGGAACGCCGGCAAGCGGCGGGAGCGCTTCGCCGCGCGCGCGGCGCTGGTCGATGACGTTAGCCTCGGCGCGGGCATCGTCGTAGCGCTTGGCCACGACAGCATTGAGCGCGCCGTTCACGCGCTCGATCCGGGCGATATGCGCCTCCACCGCCTCGCGCGCGGTGATCGTGCCTTGCGCGATCCCGGCTGCGAGCTCATGTGCGGGGAGCGCGCAAGGGTCGGATGGCGCCGGTTCAGCCTGGACCAGGGTCACCCGTTCACGTGAAGCATTGGTCATCGGTTCCTCCCACATCGATCATGCCGGCGATGCTAGAGACCCCTGTGCGTTTCGCCTGAGGAAGATTCCCTATTTTTCGTGCCCGGGAGCAGCGCCCAGGCCGTGCTCCAGCGCGAACAGCGTGGCCCCGCCCCGCGTCTTCACGCCGATCTTGGCGTAGAGGTTTTGCAGATGGTTGTCGGCGGTCTTGGGCGCGACGCCGAGCGATCGGGCGATCTCCTTGATCGACTGTCCGCCAGCGAGCAGCCGCAGCACCTCGATCTCGCGCGGGGTCAATCCCGCGATCTGGGAAAAGCGCGCACGCGTCACCGCATGCCCGGCCGCGGCAAGCACCGAACGCACGGCATCTCCGTCCATTTTGCCGGCCCGCACCGCCTGCTGCAGCGCTTGCGCGGCGGCGGCCGGCGACATCGCCGCGCGGTAGGAGCGCGGCTCGATCATGGATTGGTAGGCCTCGGCCACAGCGAGGATCTTGGCCGCAAGCGGCACCGCATCGCCACGCAAGCCGCGGTGGTAGCCAGAACCATCGCCACGCTCATGATGGCTGCCGACCAGCCGCGCTAGAGGCGCAAACAACGGCAGGCCGTCGAGGATGCGTTCGGCGTGATAGGGATGCAGGCGCACCTTCTCCCATTCGGCCTCGCTCAGCGCGCCCGGCTTGACCAGGATCGCGGTCGCGACACCGGCCTGGCCGAGATCATGGACGAGCCCGGCGCGCGACAGCGCGATCGCATCGCTCTCCGGCAGATTGCATCGCCGCGCGGCTTCGGCCGCGAGCTCCGCCACGGCCCGCGAGTGCCCCGACGTGAAGGGCGACTTGATGTCGACGAAATCGGCCAGTGCCAGCAGCATCTCGTCGATGTCAGCGGCAGCGAGCCGACCGAACGGCTCGGGCTCGAGCGCCAGCACGGCCTGCCAGGACGCGCGCGCCTCGACGGCATGCAGAAGCGCATCCGCATCCATCACGAAACGATCCACGATGCGCGGATCGTAGGCGCTGCCCCGCCGCCGGCGCAGCGTCGCAAGACAGCGATCGCGGCCATAGGCGTCGTCCAGCGTGAGCGCGTCCTGCACCAGGGCGACGATGCGCACCGCCGGCGAGATCGCCTCGCCCTTCACACCGTGCGGGATACCCTTGCCGTCCCAGCGCGCATAGAGCTGGCCGAGATTGCGCACGATGCGCGGCTTGAAGCCGAGCCGCGTGCCAAAACGCTCCGCGACCTCGCAATGACCGGTGAGGACGTCGGTGCTGACGGCCTTGCTCTGTGCCAGCGAGCCGACGATGCGCCAAAGCCGCTGCGGCATCGGCGCATCCGCATTGGCCTGCGCGATCAGCCGCAACAGCACGGGGCCGAGCTCGGCCGGCGAGGCCAGATCGATCGGCGCCAGCGCCCGGCGCAGCGCGATCTCGTCGCCGAACAGTGCCGCCAGCGCATAGGTCTCGGCGTTGCAGCCGACATAGCGCATCAGGGCGAGATAGAAGACGTCCCGCACATCCTCCGCGTCCATGCCGAGCGCGCGGGCGAGATCGACACCGAGCACACAGGAACGTAACGCGAAATCGACCGGCTGCCCCATCGCAAGCTCGGTTGCGCGCGACAAGGCAACCACGATCTCCGCCTGACGAATGCCGGCGTCCGTCTCCGCGCGCGCGCCTGTCGTTGGAGCAATCAGCGGGGTTTCCTCCCGGTACGACCGGTGCGATGGGATCATTCGACTTGACCGCCGACAAGGGGGCAAATTCTGAAATCGCCGCTGGCGCAAGCCGATTTGGGTGCAGGCGCAAAGATTTAGGCGATGCATTTTCGGCCCGGCCAAGCTACCACTGCGGTTCGGCCGAACCCAAACATTGCCCTGCATGACGAATTCGCATTCTGCGGCTGCACTCCGAACCCGGCATTGCCTGCGCCTCCTTGCGCCGGCGCTGCTGCTGGCCGCCGTGCTCTCCGGCTGCTCGTTCGACCTGGGCTCGCTGATGCCGGAGAAAGAGAAGCCGCAGGAGGCGCCAAAGGCCGCTACCGCGACCGAAACTCCCGTCAGCCCCGCCAGCGTCACCGAGGCCCAGACGCTCACCGCGCGCGGCCAGACGTTGGCAAAATCCGGACAGACCGCGGAAGCGCTCGAAACGTTCAATCGCGCCGTCGCGCTCGATCCCTACAACGCGCAGGCGCTCTATGGCCGCGCGCTGATCTACCAGGCCAGTAACCAGCACGAATTCGCGATCGCGGATTTCAGCGCCGCGAGCGGCCTCAATCCGCAGAAGGCTGAGCCGCTGCTCGGCCGCGCCAACAGCTATCTCGCGATCGGCAAGGTCAAGGAAGCCGCCTTAGACCTGGACGAGGCCTCGGAGGCCGATCCTCACAATGCCCAGGTCTGGACCGCGCGGGGCCTCGCCTATGAACGCCTGGGCGACAAGGCCAAGGCGGCGGCGTCCTACACCAAGGCCGTCGGCTTACGCCCACGCGATGACGCCGCACGCAGCGGGCTTGCCCGCGTCGGCGGCTGACAGCCCAATCGGGGAATCGCTTAGTTCGGGGTGATGTTCTTCGGCAGGACCGAGTGGAACATCGACTTCATGCCGGACAGCATCTCGTCGGCCACATTGGTCTTGGGCTTGGGCGCAGGCATGGAGCCGGTCGCATCGGCCCGCAGGTCGAGCGGCGGCGCCAGCACCGGCACCGGAATATCGGCCGGCGGCGTCAGCCGGTTCGCATCCTCATTGCCGACCGACGCCGTGTAGGGCGGGTTGGCCGGCGACGAGGTGTAGGTCTCGGTGGGCGGCGTCGACACCGTGATCGGCGGCGGCAGCGGGCGGACGGCCTGCGGGGCTGTCGTCACGACGCGCGGAGTTTCTGGCGCATGCGCGGTGTCCTGCGAGGCCGCTTCAGGCGCCTTCTCGACAGACTTGGCCTCGGGCGATTTGCGCAGGCGCTCGATCGCGGCGCGCGCGAGGTCGTTGGCGTCCTGGTTGGCGGGCGCGGCAGCGGCGGCGTTGGCCTCGACTGCGGGAGCGGCAGCAGGCGCGGCAACGACCGGCGCGGGGTTGGCCTTGGCGACCGATTTGGGGGTGGGCTGGCGGCCACGGGACGCGGCCGCCGTTTCCGGGGGCGCAACATCCGCAGCCTTCGACTCGGAAGGCTTGGTCTCGGCCGGCTGATCCCCCGCCTTTTCCACAGGCTTGTCGGCAGCAGCCTTCTCGGCCGCCGGCTTGTCCGTAACCGACTTCTCGGAGATGCCCTTGGCCTTGATTCCGGGGGCCGGCAGGTTGGCGACGTCGCCCGGCTTGCCGTCCTTCTTGGTGTGGGCGGGGGCCACCGCTGCGGCAGGGGTATCGGGCGCCGGTCTTGCGTTGATATAGTGATTAACGATGTAAGCCCCGATGATCGTTGCGAGCACCGAGGGGAAGATATCCATCGAAATCTTAGTCAGGTATTTCAGCATTCCGGCCACCACTCCCCGCGCGATCTGATGCGGGAACTTTGAGGCATAGTGAGGGATCAACTGCGACGGATCGATGGCAATTGTTGCCGACCTTACGGCTTTAGCTCGATCTCAAGGAATACGATCTCGGTTGAGGTTTCGTTAAGTACGTCGTGTTCCACGCCCGCCTTGCGAAAATAGGACTTTCCGGCCGCAAGCTGCGCCTTGGAGCGTTCGCCATTGGGCGCCACGATCGTCATGGTCCCGGCCACGACGGGAACGATCACATAGTCCATCCCGTGGGTGTGATGGCCGGTCGCGCTGCCCGGCGCCAACCGCCACTCGGTGACCCGGACCTCGTCATTGTCGACCTGAACTTCAGATTTGGCGGCAAGCATCGTTCACTCCCTGGGGCATGATCCGGAAAAGTGTGCAGCGGTTTTCCGGAAAGATCATGCCCAAACAATAACCTGAAGCGCGGCGCGCTTCAGGGCACGAAGACCATGAACACGTAGACGGCAAATACCACCAGATGGACCAGCCCGAACAGGACATTGGTCCGGCCGGTGCCGAAGGTCAGCATGCTCAGGAGGAATGTCAGGACCAGCAGCGCGGTGTTTTGCGGGTTGAGGCCCAGCACCAGCGGCTGGTCCAGCATGTAGGTTGCGATCCCGACCGCCGGGATGGTCAGGCCGATGGTGGCCAGCGAGGAGCCCAGCGCCAGGTTGATGCTCTTCTGCAGGTCGTTCTTCCGCGCGGCCGCGATGGCCGAGACGCCTTCGGGCATCAGGATCAGGAGCGCAACCACGAGGCCGGCAAAGGCCGGCGGCGCGCCGATCATGGCCGCGACGGCATCGACCACCAGCGAGAACTTCTTGGCGAGCAGGACCACAGCCCCAAGCGAGATCAGCAGCAGCGCGATGCTCAACGCCAGGATCCTGCCCGACAGATGGGCCGCGCCGCCCTCGCCGTCCCCCGTGTCGCTCACGAAATAGTCGCGGTGCAGCACCGTCTGGGTGTAGAGGAACACGCCGTAGAGCACGATGGTCACGAGGTCGACGAAGCCGAGCTGGAGCGCCGAAAAGACCGGTCCCGGCGTCGTCAGCGTGTAGTTCGGCATGATCAGCGTCATGGTCGCCAGCACGAACAGGACGCTGAGATAGACGTTGGCGCCGGAGACCTGAAAGCCCTGCTCACGGTAACGAAGACCGCCGATCAGGACGCAGAGGCCGACAAGGCCGTTGCAGACGATCATCACCACTGCGAACACGGTGTCGCGCGCGAGCTCCGGTGCCGGCTTGTCGCCCAGCATGATCGTTGTGATCAGCGCGACCTCGATGATGGTCACTGCGAGCGTCAACAGCAGCGTCCCGTAGGGCTCGCCGATCCGCTCCGCGATCACCTCGGAGTGATGCACCGCCGCGAACACCGTGCCGAACAGGATCACCAGCAGGACGGCCGCGAACACGATCCCGCCAACCGACACGGTGAAGCCGTAGCCCGTCGCCGAGACGATCAGGAACAAGAGCACGGCGAGTGCGGGGAAGATCCAGGACGACCGCGGCATCGGTCCATGTGCGCTCATATCGGCAATTTCCTTCGAACGGGTCGAGCCGATTATGCGCGAGAAGATCGCGCCCGTCAGCCCTCAGCCGCCACCGATGAACCGCCGCGCCGTCTCGATGGCGCCGAAGGTGTCGAGATCGTTGTGTCCGCCCCGGTCGATCCGGACGAATCGTTTCGGCTCGCGGGCGAGCGTGAACAGACGTTCGCCGAACGCGATCGGAATGGTCTGGTCCTGTGCGCCATGCATGATCAGGAGTGGCGCCGTGACATGTGCGATGCGCTCGTCCGAGTGAAGGCGGTCGCGCATCAGGAGGCGGACGGGAACGAACCGGAAATGCGAGGCGGCGACGTCGGCGAGCGACGTATAGGGCGCCTCGAGAACGATCCGTCCAATCGTATGCTCGGACGCGACAGCGATCGCAACACCAGTTCCGAGCGAGAACCCCCAGAGAACGATGCGCTGAGGGTCGTAACGCGCCGCTGCAAATGCATAGGCAGCCGCGCCGTCACGCAGCAGGCCGTCTTCGCTGGGCGCGCCGCTCGAGCCTGCATAGCCGCGATAGGACAGCGCGACGAGCCCCGTGCCGTCAGCAATGATGCGCCTAAACCGGCCGGAAAGCCCGGCCAGCGAATCGCCGTTGCCGTGGAAGAACAGGATCACGGGACGGCCGGGTTTTGGCGGCACATGCCAGACGATGACCTTCTCGCCATCAGACGTGGTCAGCACATGCTCTTCGGCCCCGGACAAGCCCGCGGCGGCGGGCGCCGTGCGCTCGGCAGTCGGGATCGGAAACAGCATGGCGCGCTGTTTGACATAAAGCAGGAGAAGGCCGGCGAGATAGCCGGCCGCGAGAATGATCGCGATCCATTTCATGACCGTCATGATTGCCGGTCGTCCCGTTCACGCGACAAAGCGGGCGGCGCCAAACTGCGCGTGCCCGCTTTGCGTAGCTGAAGACTTGTGACGGTTACATCGCCTTGACGATGTTCTCAGTGACCTTCTTGGCGTCGCCGAGCAGCATCATGGTGTTGTCGCGGTAGAACAGGGGATTGTCGATACCGGCGTAACCCGAGGCCAGCGAGCGCTTGATGAACATCACGGTGCCGGCCTTCCAGACCTGGAGCACGGGCATGCCGTAGATCGGCGAGGTCTTGTCCTCCTCGGCGGCCGGGTTGGTGACGTCGTTGGCGCCGATCACGAAGGCGATGTCTGCCTGCGCGAATTCGGAGTTGATGTCCTCGAGCTCGAACACCTCATCATAGGGCACGTTGGCTTCGGCCAGCAGCACGTTCATGTGGCCGGGCATGCGGCCGGCGACCGGGTGGATGGCGTACTTCACCTCGACGCCTTCCTTCTTCAGCATGTCGGCCATTTCGCGCAGCGCGTGCTGGGCCTGCGCCACCGCCATGCCGTAGCCGGGCACGATGATGACCTTGGAGGCGTTCTTCATGATGAAGGCCGCATCGTCGGCCGAGCCGAGCTTGGCCGGCTTCTGCTCGCCCGTGCCACCGCCCGCGGCGGCGGTCTCACCGCCGAAGCCGCCGAGGATGACCGAGATGAAGGACCGATTCATCGCATGGCACATGATGTAGGACAGGATCGCGCCCGACGAACCCACCAGCGCGCCGGTGATGATCAGCGCGGAGTTGCCGAGCGTGAAGCCGATGCCGGCGGCCGCCCAACCCGAATAGGAGTTGAGCATCGAGATCACGACCGGCATGTCGGCGCCGCCGATCGGGATGATCATGAGCACGCCGAGCGCCAGCGCCAGGATCACGATCATCCAGAAGTCGAAGGCGCTGCCGGAGATGACGAGCCCGACGATGAAGAACACCAGCGCGGCGGCGATCGCGATGTTGATGATGTGGCGGAACGGCAAAATGATCGGCGCACCGCTCATCCGCGCGGACAACTTCAGGAACGCGATCACGGAGCCGGTGAAGGTCAACGCGCCGATGGCGACGCCGAGCGACATTTCAACGAGGCTCTGCGCGTGGATGTGGCCGGGCGTGCCGATGTCGAAGGCTTCGGGCGCGTAGAACGCGCCGGCGGCGACCAGCACCGCGGCCATGCCGACCAGCGAGTGGAAGGCGGCGACCAGTTCCGGCATCGAGGTCATCGGCACGCGGCGCGCGATGACCGCGCCGACCGCCGCACCGATCGCGATGCCGACGATGACGAGCACCCAGGCCAGACCGTCGGCCGGCGGATGGTTGGCAAGCGTGGTCGCGACCGCGATCGCCATGCCGATCATGCCGAACAAATTGCCCTGGCGCGAGGAGGCCGGGCTCGACAATCCCCGCAGCGACAGGATGAACAGCACCCCCGCCACGAGATACAACAATGCAGAGAGATTGGCGTTCATCTCAGGTCCCCATCTGTCCCGTCAGCCCGAGGTGGCCGCTTACTTCGACTTCTTCTTGTACATCGCCAGCATGCGCTGGGTGACAAGGAAGCCGCCAAAAATGTTCACGCAGGCGAAGATCAGCGCGACGAAGCCGAAGGCGCGTGCCCAGCCCGATCCGCTCGAGACGTTCGCGACGCCGCCGGCGAGCAGCGCGCCGACCACGATCACCGAGGAGATCGCGTTGGTCACCGACATCAGCGGCGTGTGCAGCGCGGGGGTCACCGACCACACCACGAAATAGCCGACGAAAACGGCAAGCACGAAAATCGACAGCCGAAACACGAAGGGATCGACGACCTGTGCAGCATGCTCCATGACGGATCTCCTTACGCTTTGGGCTGGAAGTTCGGATGGACGACGGCGCCGTCCCTGGTGAGCGCGGTCGCCTTCACGAGCTCATCGTCCCAGTTGACGGCGAGCTTCTTCTCTTTCTTGTCGACCAGGGTCTCGATGAAGGAGAACAAATTGCGCGCGTAGAGGCTGGAAGCGGACGCCGCGACGCGGCCGGCGACATTGGTGTAGCCGACGATCTTGATACCGTCGGTCTCGACGACTTCGCCCGGCTTCGCGCCCTCGACATTGCCGCCGCGCTCGACGGCGAGATCGACCAGCACCGAGCCGGGCTTCATCGACTTGACCATCTCGGCCGACACGAGCTTCGGCGCGGGCCGGCCCGGGATCAGCGCTGTGGTGATCACGATGTCCTGCTTCTTGATGTGCTCGGCGGTGAGCGCGGCCTGCTTGGCCTGGTACTCCTTGGACATTTCCTTGGCGTAGCCGCCGGCGGTCTGCGCGTTCTTGAACTCCTCGTCCTCGACGGCGAGGAATTTTGCGCCGAGCGATTCCACCTGCTCCTTGGTGGCCGGACGCACGTCGGTCGCGGTGACGATGGCGCCGAGACGGCGTGCGGTCGCAATCGCCTGGAGGCCGGCAACGCCGACGCCCATCACGAACACTTTTGCGGCGGGAACGGTGCCGGCGGCCGTCATCATCATCGGGAACGCGCGGCCAAAGGCCTCGGCGCCCTCGATCACGGCGCGGTAGCCGGCGAGGTTGGCCTGCGAGGACAGCACGTCCATCACCTGAGCGCGCGTGATGCGCGGCATCAGCTCCATCGCGAAGGCGGAGACGCCGGCATCGGCCATCGCCTTGAGGGCGGCGTCGTTGCCGTAAGGGTCCATGATCGCGATGACCAGCGCGCCGCGCTTGTATTGGCTGAGCTCGGAGGCCTCGGGACGCTTCACCTTGATGATGATGTCGGCATCCTTGAGCGCATCCGCGCTGACGGTCGCGCCAACGGCCGTGAACTCGGAATCCGGCAGGCCCGACTTGATGCCGGCACCCGGCTCAATCGCGATCTCGGCGCCCAGCGCCTTGAACTTCTTCACCGTATCCGGTGAAACGGCAACCCTCGGTTCCGACGGGTCGATTTCCTTGGCAACGGCAATCTTCATGAGGCCTCCGGCGACGCGGGACAGCGCACGCAAGCGAACTTAGCGTTACTCCCGCAACGTTGGATACCGGTTTTGCGACCGGCTTGGATGCAAATTTTCAAAGCAGCCGCCGGCGCTGGCGGGTGCAGCCGACGTCGATCAGGTCAGGAAGATCGCCATCAGGATGACGATGAGAGCGACCGAGGCCGAGCCCCACTTCACCAGCTTGATGAAGCCCTCATAGGTCTGCTCATGCGCAACGTAGTCGTTGCCGTCGGCGGTGCTGTACGCCACTTCGTTATGGTTGGCCATGTCTCGTCCCCAGTCGAAAGTCTAATCCTCGCGTGCCTTACCGCAAACAATTCGGCAGGGCAACGGCGCAACTGCCCAGTTTTCCCGCAAATGGGGTCATTTGGAATCCCAATTGTCGCGGATCCAGCGGGTCAGGCTCTGCTCGCTGACTTCGCCGGCAGCGAGGGACAGGATGATGGCCGCCGCGTCTGCCTCGGGAGCGACAAAGTCGACGCCGTTCACGCCGAGAAAGGTGTAGAGCGCAAGCAGCGATGTCCGCTTGTTGCCGTCAATGAACGGATGGTTGCGCGCGATCCCGTATGCATAAGCCGCGGCCAGCTCCGCGAGATCGGCATTCTCGTAGGACCATTTGTTTTTCGGCCGATCGAGCGCGGATTCGAGCATGCCGTCGTCGCGCAGACCGCTTGCGCCGCCGTGGATCGCGAGCTGCTCGTCGTGGATTGCAATGATGATCCGCCGGGTGAGCCAGACGGGCTCGCTCATTTTGCAAGCTCGGCGAGCGCGTTGTGATAACGCTTCATGCCGCGCCGTGCGACTTCCATTGCCTTTTCGAAGTCGGGATCATGGGGCGTCAGAACGAAACCGCCGCCGGGCTGCTCGACGGGAAACAGCTTGTCGCCCTCTTTGAGATTCAGGCGGGCGACCATTTCCTTCGGCAGGATGAGACCGATCGAATTGCCGATCTTCCGCACCTGAAGCACCGTCGACTCGCTTTTCAGATCCCTGGGCTTCGCGCTCTCGTTCATAATGCACCTCGTTATACAAGTGTATAACACGGGATTGCGATCCGTTCAACAAATGTTTTACACCCGCCCTACCCCTGATCCGGCCCAAGGTCTGGCCCGACCGTGATCGTGGGAGGCTGGACGACCTCCCACCCGAGCGCCTGGCGCACGTCGTCGACCGCTCTCTCGCCCGGTTGGGTGAACCGGGCTGTCCGCGGATCGGTACCGGGGCCGACCGCCACCGGGTGCTCGCCGGACAGAAATCCGTGGGTGATGTGGAAACCGAGCGCGCGATAGACCTCGAACTGCTCCTCCGAGAAGAACTGATCGCCGGTGGTCTCGTGCGGGAAGCGGTCGTAGCGCCGCGCATAATCGCGAATGTAGTCGTTCTCGTCGCCGGTGAGCGAGGACTTGATGTAGACGAGGTAGCCGCTGTCGCCGCTGCCGTAGTCGATGGTGCCGATGGCGACATGCACGTGATCCTTCGGCTCGTCGTCGTGGTCCGTCGATACAGCCGGCTGATCGGCGTTGCGCTTCATCAAGACGCGCGTGCGATCGGCAACCGGCGTCCAGGGCAGATCGATCTCGGTGTCCGGATCGATCTGCCCTGGACG
>NZ_PPPT01000179.1 GCF_006483445.1 Bradyrhizobium guangdongense
CAAGCCCGGGCATGACGAGGACGGCAGGGGGTTAGCCCGGACTATCCAAAATCATCCGCGCCGTATCGCGCCCGCTGGACAAGGCGGCCTCCACCGTGCCCATGTCGCGGCCGCGATAGAGGGCTTCGCCGGCGAACAGCACGGGACCATCCGGCCTGGCGAGCGCCTCCTGCGCAGCGCGCGTTTGCGGCGTCGCGTAGGTATAGGCGCCGCGCGCGAAGGGATCGTGGGCCCAGTTGATCGCCTCGGCCGCGACCAGTCTTTGCGCGACCTCGAACTTGGACAGGCCGAAAATGCTGGCGAGCGAGACCAGCCCGGCGTCGATCAGCGCGGCGCGGTCGAGGCCGGCGAGACCAGCCGTCCTCGGGCCGCCGAACCATCCGGTGAGCACGGGATGCGCGGCCGGATATTGCGTCCACCAGACCGGGATCGTCTCATCCGACAGCAGGAAGGTCAGATCAGTGAGCTCCTTGTCCCGCTCGACCCACCAGCACGTCTCGAAGCGCAGCAGAAGCTTGATCACATTGCCGAAGCCGATATCCGCCGTTGCAGCAGCCTTGGCGCGGGCAACCGGAGGAAGCGCCATCTTCTCGAGCAGCGCGACGGGCACTGTGACGACGGCAGCCTCGCCGTGCAGCACCTCGCCATGGCCGAAGCGAACGGCAACACCATCTGTCACCTCTTCGATTCCCGACACGGCGGCGCCGAGCCGGATATCGACGCCAAGGCTGCGACACTGCGCCTCGAGCCAGGCGACGACGGCACCATAGCCGCCGACGATGCGGCCCTGCGCGTGCCGCTCGCCGCCCATCCATTCGTCGCGCAGCGCCAGCGTCGAGGCGCGTTCGGGCTCGGCCGCGTCGTAGCCTTCGACCATCCGCAGGATCGACTGCCGCATCGGCTCGTATTGAGGGGCAGAAAAATGCTGCTGCAGGAATTCGGCGACCGTCAAATCGTCTTTCAGCTCCGCCAGCACGCGATGCAGCTCCGCCTCATGCGGATCGTCGCTCTCTCTCCGGATGAACGCGCCGCCCTCGACGCGCCACGGCGTTCCCTCCATCATCTGCAACGACAGCCCGGCCTCGGCCAGCAGCGCGCGCGTCACGCCGGCCTCGCCATGCACGAACTCGGCGCCGCCCTCCGCGCCATAGCCGAACCCCGACAACGGATGGATGCGTCCACCGCAGCGGTCGCGCGCTTCCAGTATCGTCACCTTGCGGCCCGCGCGCGCGAGCTCGCGCGCGGCCATCAGGCCGGCCGCGCCCGCGCCCACAATGACGATGTGGCCTTCACCCTGTACCGACATGCCCTGTCTTACCTGAGCGCGGATGCGGGGTCATTGGTGATGAGATAGCGCAGCAAAAGCGCACCGCCGCCGAGCGGCGTCGTGCTCTCCAGCGTCATCGCCGTCACCGGCGCGCGCTTGTCGCTCTCGTCGTCGGCCGAGTCGAACACGATGGGCGCACCCCGCGCACCATCCACCGCCGGACAGAGGATCAGATTGAGCTCGTCGACGAGGCCGGCGCGCAGGAACGCGCCGTTGGCGGCACCGCCACCCTCGAGCAGCAGCCGCTTCACGCCAAGCTCGCGATTGAGAATCTCCAGCGTCAGCGCGAGATCGAGCTCCGATTGGCCTGCAAAGATATAGGACACGCCCTCGCCGCGCAGGCCGGCGAGATGCGCATCCGACACGCCCTCCGTCAGCACCACGACGATCGGATCGCCGCCGATGTCGGAACGGCCCCAGCCGATCTTACCGTGCGCATCGAGCACCACGCCATAGGCCTTCACATCAGAAGCTTTGGCATCGCGCCGCGCGAACCAGTTTTCGCGCGGGAACGTCGCTGTCGTGTCGGTCGGATACGGCTTGCCCCTGGCAAACTCCGATCCCGTCACGCGCCCGATCAGCCAGGCATCGCCGCCAAGCTGATCATGCACCTTCTCGAACAGATCCGCCCCCGTCCCCTTCGGCCGCCAGCGGCTGTGATGCGTGCGTCCATCGACGCTGGAGGCCATCAGGCAGGTGACGTGGGGTTTCATGAGGAACTCTTTCGATAACAAATCGTATTCACGAGAATGGAAGCAAGCTCACCGTAGAACTTGTAGGATGGGTAGAACGAAGTGAAACCCATCGGGCTCTATACGCTTCCATCCGGCTTTGTGGCAGCACGCTCTTGGGCGATTATGGCTTCACGTTCCCGCTTAATCGGGCCGCTGCTCAGCAACTTTGCAAGATGCCACGCCGGAACGACGCCGTTCATGCCGGTGTTGACCCTTACGTACTTCACGGCATTGGGCGGTTCATCCTCAACCATGCCAGCGGTAACGGCAATTTCCTCGCGGACTTCCGCCTTCTCGGTGATGAAGCCCCAATTGATCCCAAGGAGACGGGCGCGGCTGTTTCCGATAATGATATTCCCAGTCTCAAGATCGTGGGGTACGCGGTAAACGTACACGGGCGAGCCAGAGTATCCCGGACGAGAAAGCATCTCGACAGCGAAGCTAGGTTGTTGATGCCCGGCAGAATGTTGGATGCCTAGTACACCCATACTTAGATGACCAAACCGAACAGAAGGAACGTTAGTCAAGAGGCCATCGTGATTCATGAACCGACCAATCATGAAGACTTCGTCCCCGATACCGATCACACCTTCTCGAAGGTCGTTCTTCTGGACAAACCAGCTCACATCTAGGCACCTTATCTTGTGAAAGTCCTGCTTTATCTGGACTAGTGAAACCGCAAGATCATCACCTGGCCGGGCGTACCAATCCGCGGGATCTTTATCGATTGTGTCTGTCCCGCCGACTAAGGTGTTCACCCGGACCACGGAACAGCCGGACTGGTGTACAACATGCGCGTTACTAACGGCGTAGATGAATGCATGACCCGGGGAGTCAGAAACGGGCACACTTACGAAAACACCTGTTCCTCCGGCTTGACCGCCAGACTTCGCAGCCTCGGGTGAAGGATAAAGGTAGAAGGAAGCATCAAAGAGGGCTTGAGGTATCCTTGGCATGATCTAGCCGTCGTCCTGAATTGTTCAATCTTGCTTGCATATCGCATCGCCTCGGCCGACTTGTCATCGGTCTTAGCTCCCAGGATGGGTAGAACGAAGTGAAACTCATCAAGCGTAGTGGCGGGGTTTCGCTGCAATCTAGCCATCCGACGAGATTGATCCATTCCGCAAGCTAAAACCCGGCCGCCGGCACGCGAAGCGATCGCCCGCGCACGGCGCGTCCGGCGGTGTCGCTGCCGCTTCCCGTGTCGTCCGTCCAGGCAGCAAAGGCGAACTCGCCGTCGGGACCTGCGAGAACGGCGGCAGCGAGGCTGAAGCGTTCGCCGCCGGTCGAGGTATTGACCTGGGTGACCTGCCCGACCGGACCCTGCGTCGAAAATAGACGCGCCTTCACATTTGTCGTGGCAGGCAGGTTGTCGACGTTGAACTGGACCCAACCGACGAGGAAGCGCCCGCCGGGGAGCCGCGCGAGTGTCGGCCAGGTCGCGTGGATGCGCTGCTCGGCGGTCGAGACGAAATGATTGGCGGAAGAGCCGTCGGCGTTGAACAATTCGGCCTCCACCACGATCAGCGTGTCGGCGGTGGCGTCTTCGCCAAAATCGTTCAGATGCGCGATGACGAATTGGCCGTTGTCGAGTGCGGCGATAGCGGCTGCGGTCGTGGTCGGTTGCGTGACCCGCTCCCCGCCGACCGGTCCCTGTGCATTGAAGATCTGAAACCGGATGTGAAGGGGCCCGGCGATGCGTGCCCGCCACGCGACGACGATATCCCCGTTGGTAAGGCACGCCACCATCGGGACCCGGTGCAGCCCGGCGACGGTATTGGCGCGAAACTCTCCGCCGATCCGCGTGCCGTCGGTGCTGAAGCGTTGCACCCGGATCCTCTGGTCGTCCCGCTTGTCCGCCCAGACCACGACGAAATTGCCGTCGCTCAGGCGCGCGAGAGCGGGCCGGATCAGCGGCTCGACCGGCTCCGTGCTGACCTGGATTTCCGGACCCGACAGCGTGTCGGCGTCGAAGATGCGAAGCTTCAACTGTGCCGGCGCCGTCGCAGCGCTGCCGGCTGCCTGCTCGGTCCAGGCCACGACAAAACCCGACCCGTATTCGACAATCGCCGGAAGCTGCCGCCGCGGGCCCGGCGGCGTCGGCAGGTTGACCAGTATCTCGTTGCTGCTCTTGACGCCGTCGGCGCCGAACATCTGTCCCTTGATGGTGTTGTCGCCGCGGTCCTCCCACACGACAACGAACTGGGTTCCCTGAAGGCTGCAAACGCCGGGCTGACCCTGATCGCCGGCCGTGGTCGTGTTGATCAACACCTCGTCCATGTCCTGCCCCTCCTTGTCCGCGCCCGAAAAGGGCATGGCCAGAGCGGCATTATCGCATGGTCCGGATTGTTAAAGAAGGCTGACACAACCTGAACCATGCGAGCTGCTCGCCCGCAGGCGTGCTCTCGATCGACGGCATGCTTTCGAGACGACAGAGACCGAACAGGCGCTGCGCCGCTGCTGCGAGGTCAACGCGATAGTGGTCTCGGATTGACGCGGCCTGCGATCACGGCGGCGCTTCAAGAGTGGGTTAGCCTTGCGGCCGTCCGCCGAAGCTCGAAGAGCGAAGGCGGAAGCGCAGTCCGCGCGGCGTAACCCACCGCTTCTGCCTCCGCGGAGAGTAAAGAGGTGGGTTACGCCCGGCAAATTGCGCTCCGCGCAATTGGAGAGCTAACCACCCTACGGGCTAACTAGCTACTTGTTTGTAGATCGATTCCATTAAAGCGCATAGCATCTGCGAACTACAGCCTGTGGGGTAGGACACAATGAAAGCATCGCAGGATAATCCTGATGCAAACCAGCTAGGCGTGGGAGTCAACGAAGAACAAGTTATGGAGGCTGTGCGGAAGTCGGGCTTCCCGCTGCAAACCCTCATCGCGAACTATCTCAGGACCGACTTTGTCGTCCAAGAGGAGTGGAGCTACATGGATAGCGACACCGGTACCCAGCGAACGCTCGACATTGTGGCCTCGCGGCGCATCCGGGAGTTTGGCGACAAGAACCAACCATTCGTTCGGCCAACACTCAATTTTCTCATCGAGTGCAAGCAGTCAGACTTGCCATTCATATTTTTCATGACAGCTACCCGTCCTTGGTTGAGGAACTTCCCGTTCTTCGCGGGCCTAGGCAAGGAAAGTGTGGTCGTCAAAACGGATGACGACCGGTCGACTTGGAGCGAAGGCATCCTAAGAGCACTGAGTCTTGAGGAAGACCCCTTCGTTAGCAACGCTGTGGATTGCTGCATGTCGCTTTCTAAATGCGTGCGAAAGGGCAAGGGAGAGCTCGAACTATCGGGACCGGATGCTTTCCAAAGCATCGTGCTCCCACTAGTGAAGTCGCTGAGGTACTTCAAAAGACAAGAGGCTCCTCCGGCAACAGCGCGCTATTTTGACC
Organism: Bradyrhizobium guangdongense; assembly: GCF_006483445.1. Taxonomy (GTDB): domain Bacteria; phylum Pseudomonadota; class Alphaproteobacteria; order Rhizobiales; family Xanthobacteraceae; genus Bradyrhizobium; species Bradyrhizobium guangdongense_A. The sequence goes on from NZ_PPPT01000179.1 coordinate 5,455, forward strand.
TGCATATTCCTCTTGCGGTCGCGGTGATCGATGCTCCCATGATCGCGGCCAAGATTGACAACAACCAAAGTTCACTAATCCTGACGCCTTGGGTACGGGTCGCGCGCTATGAAGCGGTGGAGGCTGAATCTTGGCTGGACCGCACCGAGATATTCGGCATCGACGTGGTGCACAAATCTTTCTTCGAGACGTACACGCAACGCCACGCAATTCCATTCGCGTTGAAGCTTGCGCCCCTAGCGGTAAAGCACCATGTCGAAATTGCCACCGGTAAAGGCTTCATCAAGGGCATGGGTGCGGATTCACATAGCAACATCGAAGGGCGGCTGAAGCCCCGATAATTCCGACGGACCTCACCTGATGTCCCGGAAGGGGCAAACAGAACCGTCCAGACAGAGATAGTGCAAGGGCCCATCGAGCGGGGTGCGTTATGGCGGGCTGAGAGCTAGACTACGGCGCCAGAGCACTTAACTTTTTTCGAGCCTGCATTCAGCACACGACACCGGAATCTCCGTCCGACCGAAAGCCCCGCCTATCACCCTCCCACCTTCGCCGTCGCGCTAGTTTTTCGAACAGCTTTCGCCAAACGCCGCGGTCTGGCTGGCCAGGCCGTTCACTGTCCACGAATCCTTCAGGACACCGCTGGCCGTGATCGGAAGGCCATTGGTGAGCACGGCGAGCAATTCCTTGGCGCTGGAAAGCGGCATTTCGGTTCTCAACTCGCGTGCCACCGTCATCTCCCAGTTCGTGCTCTTGGCCGATTTGCCCGACAATGTCGCGGAGCGGTCTCCGCTCTTGAGCGTCACCGAAAAGATGCCGGCATGACCCTTGCCAATGTCCTTGTAGGGGCCAACTCCGACCCGGACCTTCGCGCCAGGCAGACACGTCATTTGCAGGACGTAATCAGGTTCGTCTTCGCCGGCCGGATAGCCGGAGAGCTGGATCGGCTTCTTAGTGAACTTCCAACTCACTGATTTGGCGTCGGCTTGAGAACTGAAAACGCCAATGGTCGAGGCAATCGCAAAGAAATAACGAAACATCCGCTTCTCCAGAAACTGGTATTTCGGTGCACTGTCGCCTCAATAGGCGACGTCCCGCCTATCGCCCTCCCACTTGCGAAGCCCGACCCGTATTCGACAATTGCAGGAAACTGCCGCCGCGGGCCCGACGGCGTCGGCTGGTTGAACAGCATCCCGTTGCTGCTCGCCGTCGGCGCCGAACATCTGTCCCTTGATCGTGTTGTCTGGCCCTGATCGCCGGCCGTGGTCGTGTTGATCAACACCTCGTCCATGTAGGAGCCTCAGGAACATTTAGCGAACGGGCGCTGCAGGATGCAATCTAGGGGTATTGCGCAGGGGGTGATTCGTGGATCGCGTTGATTACCAACCCATCATAATTCAAGACGTCATCAATCTGAACAAGCGGAAGGAGCTCGATCTCCGACCCTGGTATCAGCGACGCGTGGTGTGGACGCCGCAGCAGCAGTCGTACCTGGTCAATACAATCCTCGAACAGAAGCCGGTGCCATCTATCTACATCCGGCACTCGATCGACGTTTCTTCAGGCAAGAGCATGCGTGAGGTCGTGGACGGCCAGCAGCGACTCGTCGCGGTGCTTGAGTTCGTCGATGACAAATTCCGCGCGCGCCATCCGAAACACGACAAGCCCGTTAGATTCTCCGAGCTGTCCAAGACGGAAAAGCATCAGTTCCTCACTACGTCGCTATCTGTGGGATATCTGTTGGGTGCGAACGACTCGGACGTCATTGAAATTTTCGGGCGCATCAATTCGGTATCAAAGAAGCTCCTCCCTGCGGAGAAGCGCAACGCCCTCTTTAGCGGCGAGTTCAAGCAGTTTTCGGTCAAGCAAGCCTCAGCTCGAGTAGACTTTTGGCGGGCGCACAACCTCTTCACCGCCCTGCAGATCGCCCGGATGACGGAGATGCAGTTTGTGTCCGAGCTGGCGATGAACATGCTCGAAGGGTTGCAAGACTACAGCCCGAAAGCTATCGACACCTTCTACAATGCGAACGACGTGAAGTTCACGAAAGAGGCGGAAATCACCCGCCGCTTCGACGCGACGTTCAATCTGCTCGTCTCCCTGAACGACACCACCCTGAAGGATACGATCTTCAGCCGTGCCCCAATCTTCTTTTCACTCTTCCTCGTTCTCGACTCGATCAAAAACCGCATCAACCTCGCCGATCTCCGAAACGCCCTGACTGAAATGGACGGCCGTTTCGAGAGCGACAAGAAGACCCGAGCAGACGCGGAGTTTTACGTGGCCTGCACTTCCAACCCCCACCGTATTCGTTCGCGTGACATTCGAGACAAATACATCCGCTCATATATTGGGTAGGCCGTGCCGATCGCATCGCTCGCGGTCTCCCACCGCGCGTATCTCGCTCAAGCCGACAAGCTGCGTGCGCTCATTCCGAGCACGCACTTGCTTGCTCCCGACTTGAAACAGATGCTTTCGGAGATGATCGCTTTACAAGCGTTCTACTTCTTCGAGCTCGCCATTGAAGACATCGCAGCGAAGCTGGTGTGCGGTACGGCGTACGGTGACGGGGCTGCTCCGGTCGTAACGCACGGCGCGCGGTCTATCGACGACGCGCTTAGTGCCATGCGGACGGTCGGGCGAGCTCGTGCCAAGGGTATCCTCAAGTGGAATAAGGTGTCGGAGATCAACGAGAACGTCCGTCATGTAATCCCGAATACCGAGCACTTCTGCGCCGCCTGCCGGACACATGCAGCCCGGCTGAACGAGATCCGGATAGTCCGAAACCACATCGCCCACGGCAATGCTGGCACTCGGGCGGACTACGCGACGGTCGTACAAGGGAAGCTGGGAGCCCGGCCAACCCGCCTGCCCCGTCCAGGTCTGTTCGTCTTGAAGGAATTTACGCCGGGAGTCCCGCTACTTACAGAGTATGTCGTTACTCTGGGCGTGGTTCTGAAGGACGCCGCGAAGCTGTAGCCATACCGTCGTAGATACTTTTCGTCCTTGCCGCAAATCGGGAGCAGGCGTATTTCGTCGCCATCGGGCCGACTGACACCCGTACCGATTGCCACGTCGGGGGCATTTCCTGACACTGAGCGCTTCCGTAGCGACGCTCCGGACGGCTACCGCAACCGCCCCCGTTGTCATCGGGTAATCTGACTTTGCAGGTGCCGCGGCATCTCCCTATTAACCCAGCCCGACAGGGCCCCGGGCGAACCGGAGACCAAGAAATGAAGGTCGTAATAACGCTCGAACCGCAAGACGTAGTCCTAGCAGCTCTACTAATTGCGCAGTTCATAGCCTAAGAAAGGGATGCCCGTCGGCTGATCACCGGCGGGCATTTGCTTTTCAGATTGCGATAGCAGTGCACTCAACTCGATTTGCGACCTGTGAGGCCGAGCGTGCTTTGAGTACATTGTTCACCGCTGGAAGGAACACCCGCCTATCACCCTCCCA
>NZ_PPPT01000180.1 GCF_006483445.1 Bradyrhizobium guangdongense
CGCGCCGAAGCCGGTGCTGGTCGCGGGCACCGCGCAGTCCTAAAGTCCCCTCAGGGTCCCGGAAGTCTCGTTCGGGTGCTAAAATTCCGGCGAAATCCGGCGTTTTCGCCGGGTCGTGCGGCTTGCCTTCACCGTCGCGCCACATTTACAACCCATTAACCATCGCGGGTGCTTTTCGCCGATCGGGGGCATTTGACCGGCTGTGGCAACGTCCCATCAAGGTTGACGGAACGTTCGCTTAACCAACCCCCTGTAGACCGGAAAGCAGTGGACTAACGTGAGCGTGGAGGCTCCGGTAATGAAATATCCTATGCGTTTCCTCCAGGGATTGAAGCTGGCTGCGGTGGTTGCGGTCGCGCTGTCGATGGGAGCCTGCGCCAAACAGAATAGTCTGGGCGATGCGCAGGCCAATGCGGCGACCCCGGGCAGCCAGCAGGACTTCGTCGTCAATGTCGGCGACCGCGTGTTCTTCGAGAGCGACCAGACCGATCTGACCCCGCAGGCGATCGTGACCCTGGAGAAGCAGGCGCAGTGGCTGCAGAGCTATCCGCGTTACTCCTTCACCATCGAAGGTCATGCCGACGAGCGCGGCACCCGCGAATACAACATCGCGCTCGGCGCCCGCCGCGCCCAGTCGGTGCGTTCGTTCCTGGCCTCGCGCGGCATCGATGCGAACCGCATGCGCACGATCTCCTACGGCAAGGAGCGCCCCGTGGCCGTGTGTAACGACATCTCGTGCTGGTCGCAGAACCGTCGTGCCGTCACCGTGCTAAACGCGAGCTCCTAAGGTTTAGTCAGGCGCCGTTCAGTTTCGCACATGGATTATTCCGGCGCCCCCTCGGGCGCCGGTTTCGTTTCGCGGGGCCGGCTGAGAAACCGCTTGGTGGCAGTCACAGTTTTGGCGTACTCCCCCGCAATCTGTCGCGTGTTCCGTCGCACGCAAAATCGCTTTCGTCGTCAGGGCAAGATGTCATCTCCATTCAAGGCAATTACCGGCTCGGTGGCGATCGCCGCGCTGCTCGTTCTCGGCTCGCCCGCAATCGCCCAGCAGTCGGAGGATGCCGACGCGGAACTGCGGATCGAGCGGCTGGAAAACCAGCTCCGCCAGCTCACCGGCCAGAACGAGGAGCTGCAATACCGCAACCGCCAGCTCGAGGACCGGATCAGGCAGCTCGAGGGCGGGGCGCAGTCCGCGCCCGGCCAGACGGCCATGCAGCCCAACGCTGCCGCTTCGCCGCCCCTGCAGCAGGCGCCGGCCCAACCCCAACAGGCCGCGCCCGTCTATCGCCAGCCGCAGCAGCCGGCCCAGCCGGCCTATGAGCAGCCGCAGGTCGCAACCCAGGCCCCGATCGTCCAGGAGCAGCCGGCGCCCGGCGCGCCGGGCACGCGCCGTCGCGGGGATGCGTTCGACCCCGGCCAGAACCCGAATGCGCCGGGCGCGCCGCGCGCGCTTGGCGGCGGCCAGATGCCGATGCAGTCGCAGGGAGGCGCGCCAGTGGGCGTGCCTGCAGGCGCTCCCGGCGGGCGCGGTGCCGGCGAACCGTTGGACCTTGCCAACACCGGTGCCCGCAATCCGCAAACAACAAGCCCCCAGATGCAGCCGGGCTATCCGCCGGCCGCTGGCGGGCTCGCCACCCAGCCGCCTTCGCAATCGCCGCGCGACGAGTTCGACCTCGGCATCGGCTATATGCAGCGCAAGGACTACGCGCTCGCCGAGCAAACGATGAAGGAGTTTGCGCAGAAATATCCGAACGACCCGCTGCTCGGCGATGCGCAATACTGGGTCGGCGAGAGTTTCTTCCAGCGTCAGCAATATCGTGACGCCGCCGAATCCTTCCTCGCAGTGACGACAAAGTACGAGAAGTCGGGCAAGGCGCCGGATGCCTTGCTGCGGCTCGGCCAGTCGCTGGCCGCGCTGAAGGAGAAGGAGGCTGCGTGCGCCGCCTTCGGCGAGATCGGCCGCAAATATCCGCGCGCGTCCGCCGGCGTCAAAGCCGCCGTCGACCGCGAGCAGAAGCGGGTGAAGTGCTAGCTCCCAACTGCTGGCTTGCAACTGATCGCTGACAATGCCGATGGCCGTGCGCTAGATTGACCGGCCATCCCTTGCTTGCTCCTCCTCGGGCGGCGTCATGTCAGACGACGAAAATTCTCCGGTCACGGCGGCCGCCGCCAAAGCGCTCTTCGCGGAGCTGAAAAGCGCGCCGGCGCTGGTGCTCGCGGTGTCGGGCGGCCCCGATTCCCTTGCGCTGATGTGGCTCGCCGCGCGCTGGCGGCGCAGTCTTGCGCGCGGCCCAAAACTCATCGTCGTCACCGTCGATCACGGCCTGCGCAAGGAGGCCGCGGGCGAGGCGCGCGAGGTCAAGCGGCTCGCCGGCATGCTCGAGCTGACACACCGCACGATGCGCTGGACCGGCACCAAGCCGAAGACCGGCGTGCCGGCCGCGGCGCGCGAGGCGCGCTATGCCCTGCTGGTGAAAGCCGCGCGCGCGACGGGCGCGACCCATGTGCTGACCGCCCATACCCGCGACGACCAGGCCGAGACGCTGTTGATGCGGCTGCTCCGCGGCAGCGGCCTTGCCGGCCTCGCCGCGATGGCGCGCGTCACGCTGCGCGACGATATCGCGCTGACGCGTCCGCTGCTCGATATCCCGAAATCTCAACTCATCGCCACACTGGCGCGCGCAAAAATCGGCTTTGCCGACGATCCGACCAACCGCGACCCGGCCTTCACGCGCCCGCGGCTGCGGGCGCTGCTGCCAGCGCTGGCGGCAGAGGGCGGCAGCGCGCGCAACCTGGCCCGGCTCGCAACGCGGCTCGCCCGCGCCAGTGCCGCCGTGGACGTGCTGGCCGATGGCGCCGAACGCTTCCTGGCGCTGCGGGATCGCGACCGCATGTCGCATGATGCCGGTACGCGCAGCTTTGAAGCATCCGCCTTCGCCATGCTGCCCGAGGAGGTGCGCCTGCGGCTCCTGCTCAGGGCGATTGACGCGGTCGGGTATGAGGGCCCGGCCGAGCTCGGCAAGGTCGAGGCCCTGCTCGCAGCCCTCGACCGTGCCGTCGCGCGAGGGAGGGGCCCGCGCCGCGGAACCGGCCCCATCGGCTTCAAACAGACCCTCGCAGGGGCCCTCGTCAGCCTGTCCCGGGGCCGCATTCTGATCGCACCGGCGCCGGCCCGGCGCCACCGGGGCGGATCATGACACCGGCTCGGTTTGCGGACCGCCCCTCAGGCCACCTTAACCAGAGCGGAAAAACCAACCCCGGGCGGCCATTATTTGAGCGGGAATCGGGCTAGGATGGGATAAATAGTCCCATCTCATTCCCTTGGCAGTGACCGGGGTGGCACCTAAATTGTATGCAGCTTACAGAGAGGATTCCTCAGGGATATTCTCTCACCTGCCCAGGGAATCCTGCCCAAGGAATAGGGCCGCGATCCGCGCGACCACGAAGGAAGATCTATGAACGCCAATCTGCGCAACTTCGCCCTCTGGGTCATCATCGTTTTGCTGCTATTGGCGTTGTTCACGCTCTTCCAGAATCCGGGTCAACGGGCTTCCTCGCAGGACATCGCGTTCTCGCAGCTCCTCAGCGAAGTCGACCGCGGCAATGTGCGCGACGTCGTGATCCAGGGACCGGACATCCACGGCACCTTCACCAACGGTTCGAGCTTCCAGACCTATGCGCCGAGCGACCCGACGCTGGTCAAGCGCCTCTATGACAGCAAGGTCCAGATCACCGCGAAGCCGCCGGGCGACAACGTGCCGTGGTTCGTGTCGCTGCTGGTCTCCTGGCTGCCGTTCATTGCGCTGATCGGCGTGTGGATCTTCCTGTCGCGCCAGATGCAGGGCGGCGCCGGCAAGGCTATGGGTTTTGGCAAGTCGCGCGCAAAAATGCTGACCGAGGCGCATGGCCGCGTCACCTTCGAGGACGTCGCCGGTGTCGACGAAGCCAAGCAGGACCTGCAGGAGATCGTCGAATTCCTACGCGATCCCGGCAAATTCCAACGGCTCGGCGGCCGCATTCCGCGCGGCGTGCTGCTGGTCGGCCCTCCCGGCACCGGCAAGACGCTGATCGCGCGCGCTGTCGCGGGCGAAGCCAACGTGCCGTTCTTCACCATTTCGGGCTCCGACTTCGTCGAGATGTTCGTCGGTGTCGGTGCAAGCCGCGTCCGTGACATGTTCGAGCAGGCCAAGAAGAACGCGCCCTGCATCATCTTCATCGACGAAATCGACGCCGTCGGTCGTCATCGCGGCGCCGGCCTCGGCGGCGGCAATGACGAGCGCGAGCAGACCTTGAACCAGTTGCTGGTCGAGATGGACGGCTTCGAGGCGAACGAAGGCGTGATCCTGATCGCGGCGACCAACCGTCCCGACGTGCTCGATCCCGCGCTGATGCGCCCCGGCCGTTTCGACCGCCAGGTCATCGTCGCCAACCCCGACATCGTCGGCCGCGAGCAGATATTGAAGGTGCATGTCCGCAAGGTCCCCCTGGCGCCGGATATCAACCTCAAGACCATCGCGCGCGGCACGCCGGGCTTCTCCGGTGCCGACCTGATGAACCTCGTCAACGAAGCAGCCCTGATGGCGGCGCGCCGCAACAAGCGCATGGTGACCCAGGCCGAGTTCGAGGACGCCAAGGACAAGGTGATGATGGGCGCCGAGCGCAAGTCGCTGGTGCTCACCGACGAGGAGAAGCAACTGACCGCCTATCATGAGGCCGGCCATGCCATCGTCGGCCTCAACGTGCCGAGCCACGACCCGATCCACAAGGCGACCATCATCCCGCGCGGCCGCGCGCTGGGCCTGGTGCAATCGCTGCCGGAGACCGATCGGCACTCCTACACGCGCGAATGGTGCGTCTCAAAACTCGCCATGATCTTCGGCGGACGCGAGGCGGAAATCCTCAAATTCGGTCCGGACAAGGTGACCAACGGCGCAACCTCCGACATCCAGAGCGCGACGCGCATTGCGCGGGCCATGGTGATGGAGTGGGGCATGTCCGAAAAGCTCGGCCGCGTCCGCTACCAGAGCAACGAGCAGGAAGTGTTCCTCGGCCATTCGGTGGCCCAGAGCACCAACATCTCCGACGAGACGGCCAAGCTGATCGACCAGGAAGTCCGCAAGCTGATCGAGGACGGCGAGAACGAAGCCCGCCGCATTCTCACCGAGAAGCGCAAGGACTGGGAAGCGGTCGCCGAAGCTCTCCTGGAGTTCGAGACGCTGACCGGCGAGGAGATCAACGATCTCATCAACGGCAAGAAGCCGAACCGCGAGTCGGTGCTGGAGCCCTCCGGTCCCCGCACCTCGGCGGTGCCGCCTGCCGGCCGCCCGCGCCCGCGCCCCGATCCGGATCCGGGCCTGGAGCCGCAGCCGCAGGCGTGATATTCCGGCAAACCAATCGTGCAAAAGCCCGGCCTCAAGCCGGGCTTTTTTTGTTTGTTGATGGTTTCCGTTGCCTATCGCAACGTCGGCCGGCGACGGGCGGAATGATTGAAGCTACAGCTTGATCAATTCCATGGATTGTATCCGTCCAAGGAAGGTAGGCAGATGCGATAGGGTGTACGGATCCTTTCCTTGCTTCAAAGCCTCCTCGACCGGAAATTCGCTCGATGCAAATTCGGGTCCGCCGAGACGACTGACCAGCCGGTTGCAGGCATTCGCGTACGAGACCAGCCTTATCCAGAAGATGGGCTTGGCAGCGGTCGTAAAGTCGATAAGCAGGCTGTCGAAGGGTGCGACGATTGTCGCTCCCTCATTGTCGAGCTGCTCCTCAAACTCGTCAAATCTGAGCACGCGTTTGCCGTCGCTCGTGGCAATGAGCCTCCGCGCACAGCTTGAAATCGCATCAGCAAACACATGCTGTTCCTGTACATCCCAGTTGATCTGAGGGTGATCGCAAGGGAGTTCGTCTCCACTGAAGGTGCGCGTGATAGTTCGGCGAAAGCGGAGGCAATCGATGGCGCTGGGATCGATCGAAAAATCGGCGAGCGCGATCTGTTCCTCGATGAGCTCGCAGATCGCGATCGGGCGCAGAATGCGGTAGAGCGTGCTGCGGCCGTAGTAGCTGGCGAGATTCATGTGATATCGCTGCGTGAACGCGAAGGACTGAATCCGTCCGGTGAGGTCGCGGCAGGCAAGCATGAGTTGAAATCTCAACGGGCCGATCGCCAAGTAGAGCCGCCGCCTCGCCTCCAGCTCATATTGCCGCTGTGCTGCGCCTTCGCCTAGCTGGGTTTCGATTTCCTTGCGTATGGCGCCCTCAAACAACGCCTTGTCTCGCGCCAATCCGAGCTGAAATTCGCTCTTGGTTCGCTCAAGATCCTGGCTCAGGCTTAGCTTGTGTGTTTCAAGCTGCTGCGAGAGTTGTGACTTTCGCTCTTCGAGGTCCTTCTGTAGGCGGCTCTTGATGACCTCTTGGGCAAGCCAGTAGCAGGCGACCGCTGAACTGCCGAGGGACGAGACGATCGCGGTCGCAATGGTCGCAAGGTCCATGTTGTCCCCCTTGGTCTTGTGCCGCGCTAATTCTGTGGGCGAGGCGACATTGATGGAAATGTTTCCCTCAGCTTTGCGAGGCGGCCGGCGCTCGCCGCTTCCGCGTCTGCTACGCGCGCAACAAGCGCCGGGCCGGTAACTTTCTGAGCTTTTGCGTCGAGCAGTCGCCATGCGATGGCTTCGCGGATCAGGATTCGTGTGACGTCGCGTGCAATTGCAAACCGAGCGCTCACAACAAGCGCATCTTCCCGTCGCCCATGCGCAAGGGAGTTTCGCAACGACCTGTATGCGTCCAGCCATTGCCGGATCGAATCGTCCGCCCATTCGGCCGACCCAAGCGGGCTGAGGTCGCGCCCCGCCAAGATCTCGATCGCACCGATCAGTGGCAGCATCCGATGGGCATGGTTGGCATGAGCCGGCGAATACGACGCACCGAGCAGGGTTTCGGCGCGATCGATCTCGATGTCATACCGAAAGCGGTCGAACAGGCTGATCGCCGTATATAGACCGTCGAGGCAGTCGATATCTTCCATCGATAAATGGACAAAGCGCTCGCCGCGAGACTCGAAGGCCATGCGTCCGAACAAGCGCGGATCCCGAGAGTTCGTGGAGTTGTGCCGCGTGTAAAGAATGAATTCGAGGGGGTTCCATACTTCTCCTGATTTCAGCAGTCGAAGGGAGCGGGTCAGTCGCAGGACCTCGATGATCGCATTCCGCTTGAGCAGATCGACCTGATCCGAATCGTCGCCTGGGAAGCCGCCGAAAACGCAAAAGAAGGGCTCTCTGCCATAGAAGAACACATCTTGAAGGTCGTCCATGAATTGGCTCTTCTCGAGCATGCTGCATTCAAGCCAGGTCAGTTTTGAAATACGGATGTCGCCGATGGCGAAACCGTCGACGTCGGCGCTCACGCCCGGAAGATGGGTCGCGAAGACAAGGGGCAAACGCTCGACGTCGAGCGGGACAAACCCGCGCCTAGTCATCATCGAGCTCCAGAGCTTCGGTCCAGGTCTCGGGAGTTAAGCCTTGGCCCACGAGCCGATCCATGAGCGCAAGAGTTGCCCGACATGCGATTGTCCCGGCGCCGGCGACCAATTCGCCGCCCTCTACCTTGACGCGACGGCCGTGAATGAGGTCGCTGCGAAGATCGTACAGGCGACGCACCAATTGGGTCAGCGCCTTCTCGGAAGACAGTAGAGGCGAGAGCGCTGAGATCATCCGCTTAGCAATGGACCCCTCGCCCCAGGGGACAAAGATTCCCTCTAAAGCGACCATGGTAGGCAATACCTGAAGTTCGGTCTGCCCGTGGAAGGAGCTGTACACGGCTCCAAAGGCGTCCAGCGCAGAGAATACTGGATGGTCGGCGCGATACCCCATTTCATGCCACGAGTCCGCCAGTGCGCCGATGCGCCTAAGGGTTTCCTGGTCGGCGGTCGCAACGGTGCGGTCGCTCAGCAACAAAGTTCGTTCGAACGGTCCAACCACGCGAGTCACGCTTTTGTTGTCGCTCGCGAAGTATCGAATTGTCAGGCGAGGCGAGGCCAACGGCGCCTCGAGAACCGCCGTCGCAGCGAGCCGAAGCAACTCAGCGCAGTCCACCAAATCGTCATCACGATCTCTGTCGGCAGCAGAGCCGTCAGTGGTCCAGACAGCCGTGCCTTCCACAAAGTATCGCTTGCGCGCCCAATCAGAATCGACACGCTCGAACTCCTCGAACAGAAATCGCCGCACTTCCCCACCAAGCGTGCTCACGCGCGCGCCGTCGGCGATCGCCAGCATCGGCAGGTGATAGGCAATCATCTTGCCTCCTACGATATCGACAGGTTCCGCATTGCAGGCAGTTGGCGGGCGACTTGGTCGCGCCCAATACACGGTGTTGAGTAATGCAATCAAAGATCAAGTATTGAGAGCGATATTACCTAAACTTGTGCCGGACGCAAAGCGGTTTGGTGCTGTGTCGATTGGCGTTGGCGCCGGGCGGTCGTCATGGCATGCTCACCTCAACAAAGTTCGGCGGCAAAAGAACTACTTGGAGGGGGGAAGCCGATGCGTTTGGTCGCGGCATGGGGCGCGCTTGGCGCCGTTTCGTTCCTGACACTGTCCTCTGCTTTCGCCGCCGAGATGCGCGGCGTCACCTCAACCGAAATCAGGATAGGCCAGACCATGCCCTATAGCGGGCCGGTGTCGGCGTTCGGCGCGCTCGGCAAGGGCGAGGTCGGCTATTTCAAGATGCTGAACGAGAAAGGCGGCATCAATGGCCGCAAGGTCAATTTGATCTCGCTCGACGACAGCTACGCGCCGCCGAAGACGGTGGAGCAGACGCGGCGGCTGGTCGAGAGCGACGAGGTCGCGCTGATCTTCTCCTCGATCGGCACTGCGCACAACACGGCGATTGCAAAGTATCTCCAGAGCAAGAACATCCCGCAGCTCTTCCTCGCCTCCGGTGCCTCGAAATTCGCCGACATCGCGCAATATCCGCAGGCGACGATGGGCGTGCAGGCCCCATTCCGCTACGAGGCGCGGCTCTACGCCCGCTATGCGCTGGCGAAGAATCCGAACACGAAATTTGCCGTGATCTCGCAGAACGACGATTACGGCCGCGACTATCTTGCGGGGCTGAAGGACGTGCTTGGCGAGAAATACGATGCGCTCGTCACCGGCGCGACCTACGAGGTGCAGGATCCGACAATCGATTCCCAGATCGTGAAGTTGAAGGCGTCGGGTGCCGACGTCTTCGTGATCGCGGCGACGCCAAAGTTCGCGGCGCAGGCGATCCGAAAATCCTTCGAGATCGGCTGGCGGCCGATGACCTTCCTCTCCAATGTCGCGGTGTGGGTCTCGACCGTCATGGAGCCCGCCGGCGTTGAAGCCGGCACGGGCATTCTTTCCACCGCTTATGTCAAGGACCCCGACGATCCCGCCTGGAAGGACGATGCCGGCGTAAGAGCCTGGCGCGAGTTCATGAGCAAATACGTGCCCGACGGCGATCAGCACGACACCAACTACGTCAATGCGTACAACAGCGCCATGGCGCTGGAGGCGGTGCTGAAAGCCTGCGGCGACGATCTCTCGACCGAGAACATTTTGAAGCAGGCCTATGCGATCCGCGATCTCGAACTGCCGATGCTCTTGCCTGGCATCAAGATCAACACCAGCCCGACTGACCACGTGCCGGTCGATCAGATGCAGTTCATGCGCTTCAACGGCAAAAGCTGGGAGCGGTTCGGCGAGCTCTTGACAGGCAACTGACCCGCGTTGCGGCCAACTGACCTGCGTTGCGGCGTGCCCGCTTAAATTCCCCTGCCGCTCTGCTGGCCGATCACGCAGCGCCATGCGGCGAGCCGCTCGGCGGGGTGCTGGTTCATCCATTCCGCGAGTTGCGGCGCGCCCATGAGGCAGGACTGCAGCGAGACCTCGGCGAAATCCGAGCTGGTGACGAGCTGCTCGTGGCAGATTGCCGGCGAGGCGAGACTGCAGAGCACCGCGATGATCTTGATCACGACAGCCGGCTCCTGTCGTTGCCATGACCGGTGTTGGCGCTGTCCTGCTGCGCGCTGACCGGATCGTCAGGAAAGATGCTGTCATAGATTGCGCGCGCCTCACGAATGAGCCGCAAGCGCTCGCGCTCGGACTTCGAGATAAATTGAACAACTTCACCCATGTTGGCTCCGTTCGATGGTTGGCATGTCCGTCATTGGATGACGGTAATCATTCCAACTAATCTGGGGTGGCGGCTCCGGCTTTGAAGCCTCCCAGAGATCGCAAACGCAATAAACTGATCGTGACAGCGCTGGCGTCAGCTCCATCGGCCGCCACCAGCAGGGTTCACACGGAGCAAATGCCCTGGGAATGCATAGGTTTCTATGCGTGCTGCATGCAAATTTTTGGAACGATCTCGGGGATCGGCGAACCCGCCTTCCGGGATCAAGTCCGATTCGGCCCTTGTCGCCGGTAACCTCGCCGTGCCCGTGATGCCGTCGATGTGACCGATCGTGAAAGCGCCGGTCGTTGGGGTGGCGCGAGGTCGGCCTTACCTCAACGAGCGAGATCTTCGATTGGAGAAAAACGATGCGTTCAATTTTGGCCTTGGGTCTCTTGCTGGCGCTGGCCGGCTCTGCGAGCGCGGCGTCGGTGCATCACCGATCGCACGTGACTGTTCGTCCCGGTCAGGGCGTCACGGCTTCAGATCCCCGTTCGGGATTTGCCTACGTGCCGTCAGGGCCGATGATGCAATCCCGACCCGCGCAAGACGACGGCTTCGGTGAGCCCTATCTCGGAGCGTCCCAGGGGTACGCACCCGGCGAGCGACAGCGGTTTATCGACAGCGTGAGGCGCGGCGGCTAGCTGCGCAGTAATCGCGCCTCGGTTTGCTGAGGGACTTGCCTATTTCTTCTTTGTCGGTCCGAAATCCGGTTTCCAGGCGACCTCGTTGCGGCTCGGTGCGGCTGCGATCACCTTGGCTTTTTCCTTCTTCGGCTTCTTGGCTTCGCGATTGCTGCGTTGCTGTCCCTTGGCCATGGCATCCATCTCCCGTCGAGATTCAAGCTCGTCCCATTCGTCCGATTCCAGGATGCATCCACGCGGCGTGCAGACGCGGACGTCCATGTAGCCTTCGCGCAGCAGCTTTCGCGCGAGCCGCAATGCGACGCTCGCACTGCCGCGGCCGAGATTTGCGCTGCCAAGCTCGCTGGTTCCGGCGACCAAATAAGCTACGCGCGTGGTCCTAGCCATTGAGAACGGCCGCAGCAAACACCAGAAGCAGAAGAAACTGCGGACCGGTCACCGGCGGGACCCATTCCGAAGCGCGACAACGCGACATCGAGCGCTCCTGCAGCTCAATCGGCGGGAGCCAACGCGACCCTCAGTCACCGGCCGATGCCGTTTGGAAGTGCGGTGATGAGAGACTTTACGCCCGCATTTCGACAATAGCGAGCACTATGTCGATGGCCGCGGTGCTGCGCCGTGCCGGCGAATGTGCTGGCTATTGCCGTGTGATGAGCGCATGGTGACTTGCCTCGTCTGGAAAATCTCTCTCGCAAGAAGGCAGCGCGCATGACCATCCGCTCCCGGCGAGCAGCCGTCTTGTTCACGCGTCCACCTCGCATCCGTGGCCTCGCGTGGCGCCGATGACGGACAAGCCCGTTGAGCTCGACAAGCATCGCGGGTTGGCTGCACAGAAGGCGACGGATCTGCGCCGCGCGCTCGCCGAGGTCGAGACCAATGTCAGAGAGCTCCGCGAACGCGAGGCTGCTCTGGAAGAGCGCCTGATGACCGTCCCAGCCGCGTCCTGGCCTGAGGCCGCCACGAAGGCGCGCTATCTCCTCAACCTCTATGCCGCGAGCCTGCCCGCGGAAGATACGCGCCATCGCGCCCTCGTCTCGGCGCTGTTCGACGATTTCGCCCGGCTCAATGACGAGAGCTGACGCGACCTTTGTCGCGGAGATGGCCAGGCCTGAGCTCAGCGTGCCGCATCATCGCGAACGTGGATCACCGCGATGTCGTCGGCATAGACCCGCTTCCAGCCCTTGATGTGATCGAGCACCTGGGCTGCCGGCGCGTCCGCGACCATCAGCGTGGCGTCGATTTTGTAGTCCTCGAGCAGCCGCGGCAGATTGTCGACCTTCTTGGCTTCGACCGCCTTGAAGAAGTCCATCACGAAGGTCTCGCCGTAGAGCTCCGCGCGGCCGTCGACGAACACGGGAATGTCGCGCGAGATCAGATAGCCGCCGAACTGATAGGCGTTGAAGATGCGCTGCGCCTTGCGCTGCTGCAGGAAATCGACCGCGGCAACCGGCGTCTGCGTCATCGTGAAGGTGAAACGGTGATGGCCCATATAGATCGCGGTCGAGGTCCAGGCCGCTCCCACGATCATCAGCGCGCCGAGCGCCGTGACGTAGCGGGCCGGCCGAGTCTCGCCCTGCCAGGTCTTGCCGTATCCGTCCGGCTCGTTGAGCGGCGATAAGTCCCCGAGCGGCTTTGCCAGCACCAGCGGCACCAGGAAGGCGAACGCCTCGATGCTCCTGACATGGGTGAGTGCCATCCAGGTGAACAGCAGGATCAGCAGGATGCGCGGCGGCGACAGCACCATGCCGCGTGAGAAGCCGATCGCGATCAGGCCGAGCAGGGCGCCTTCGAACGCAGAGAAGGTCGCGAAGTTGGCCGGCATCCATTCGGAGATGACAGACAGCAGCTCGCCGAGATTGAGGATGTTGGTGGCGCCGAGCAGCGTCCGCCAGCCATAGGGCGTGACGCAGGCCGCAAGCAGCGCGGCGACGCCGAAGGCGAACCAGCGCAGGAACAGCGGCACGCGTTTCTTGGCCTCGACGGTCCAGACCGCTTCCAGCGCCATCGGGCCGATTAGCGCGAGGCCGAGCACGAAGCCGCCGTGCAAGTTAGCCCACAGCGACATCAGCGGCAGCCAGTACCAGGACGGTGCGCGCTTGCGATCGGCCGCCATCATCAGCAGGCCGACCCACGCCACCATGACGGGCAGCGCCAGGATATGCGGCCGGGCGAGCAGATGATGCACCGACAAAAACAGCGCCAGCATCGCGAACAGCACCGAGCGCGGGATCTCCAGATGCGCATCGAGCAGATAGACGAAGATCGCCGCCGACGCCGCGATCGCGAACACGGTCAGGATCACCGGCCCGGCCCAGTCCCATTGCGCGAAGGAGAGCGCGTAGGCGACCTGCGACAGCCACGAGGTCGAGATCCAGGGCTGGCCGTAGCGCGTGAAGGAATAGATGTCGGTATACGGCATGGCGCCGTGATCGAGGATCCATTGCCCGATCTTGATCTGCCAGAACGAGTCGGAGTCCTGCAGCAGCGTGTCGCCGATATAAAGGAAGAACAGATAGGCGCCCGCGCCGACGCACAGCGGCACCAGCGCCCGCGCGCGGCTCTGCATGGCAACGCTGTTGGTGAAGGAAAGGGACATGCCGCCTCGTCGTTATCTTTGGAGCGCGATCCGGAAAAGTGTGCAGCGGTTTTCCGAAAAGATCGCGCTCAAATAGGAAGTCCGCTCAGCCCGTGCAGGCGCATTGGACCATGGCGGTCATAACTTCCAGTAAATCCGCGGAATCGGCCCCGCGTGCTTCCGGACGATTTAACCGATTGTTTTAGATTTCAGTTTACCATCGACGAATACGCGCAAACCGCATTGTGTTTCCGCGACCGAATTAACTGCGGTGCAATTCTTTGGCTTTACGGTCGATTGCATGGTCGGGCGGCGCTGGGAAGCCGAGAGACCAGACTAGTTGTAGCCTTGTGTACTCTTTTGGAGCTATCAATGAAGAACCTCGTCGCGCGCTTCGTGAAGGATGAATCCGGCGCCACCGCTATTGAATACGGCCTGATCGCCGCCGGCATCGCGCTGGCCATCATCACCGTCGTCAATAACCTCGGCACCACGCTGAACACCAAGTTCGGCTCGATCTCGTCCAGCCTCAAGTAAGCTGGGTCGATCTGGAATCAAAAGAGCCCCGTCTCGGACGGGGCTCTTTTTCGTTTGTGCCGGGATGATCGACGCGCGAATCGCGCGTGACGCAACAAGCGATCGTATCGGTTACGACTTCATGCCGAGATTGGGTAGCAGGATGGGCGAGGCCTGCGTGGCGGGCTGTGAAAGGCCGAGCCATTCCAGATAGCGGCAGGTCCCCCAGATCGACGCGGCGGCGACCGCAATACCGCCGAAGACGTCGACCATGTAGTGCGCACCGATCACCGGCGTGGCCGCGATCATCAGCAGATTGAGGGCAATTGCGACGCCGCCGACCCGGCGCACCGGCCACAGCGCCCACATATAGAGCACGGCGGACGCGGCGTGGAAGCTCGGAAACGAGACGATGCCGGAGAGTTTCAGAAGCCCAAGCTCGCGCAAGCTGCCGTCGCGTAAGCTGAGGATGTCGCGCAACTGCCCGGCATACATCACCGTGTTGATGTTGGGGAAATGCGCCGCCGGCAAATGCAGCCCGTAAAAGGTACCGATCGCGGGCACGAAGGCCGAGATCGCGATGGTGATTGCAAGCGCAAGGCTCATCGCCAGCATGAAGGTTTGCAGCCGCACGAAGCGCCCGGTCAGTGCCAGCACGATCGGAATCAGCAGCAGCGGCCATTTGATCAGGCCGTAGCCGCGCACCAGCACGGTCGCGAGCCAGGGATGATCGTTGACGAAGCGCGCGATCGTTTCAGGATCCATGCCGAGCGCGCGATCGATCGCGAGCAGCGCCTGGTCCTGCAACGGCCATTCACTGGTGCACGCGATATAGCTCAGCGGCCCGACGATCGCACAGGTGAGAATGACCTGCCCGATCGCACCGAGCGAGAAGAACAGCTTTGGGTCGGCGAGCTCATCCCGGATCAGCCAGTGACGATACGCGATCGCGACGAACGACATGGCGATCGCGATCGCCACGCCGAAAGCGATCGGCTCCAGCGCGAAGTCGGTGAACAGGATGGCGAGCGCAAGCAGGCTGCCCATGCCGATGATGGGAAGCCAGTTCAGATGGAAAAGCTGCCAGGCAGTTTTGGCGTCCGTATCGACCATGCAGCACCGGAGATGGATGCCTTACAATCGGGGAGGCGCTTTAAGACTGCGGTAAGAAGTGTGGTCATTTGTTAACGAATGAAATAGCTGCATTTTTAGCCATCGCCGCTCCCCCGGCCGTCCTGCGGGCTTTTCGAATTTGCGTCTTGTCATCGGGCCTGAATAGTTGTTCAGTTCTTGCGGGCGATTTGCACCGAAAATGTCGTGCAAGAAGCAGTGCAAGAGCGTTCGGCCGAAATGGTTGGCCAGGCGCGGGGGACAGGAAGCGCGCCATGGTTTACCGGCGGACGCATCAAGTGGTTAAGCGCCTGGCTGCCCGGCGCAGCGCCATTCTGGCGGCGGCACGGGAGACGGCGGCCGAAGGCGGCATGGTGGCGGTCCAGATCGCGCCGGTCGCGGTCCGTGCCAATGTCGCCGCCGGGACCGTCTATCGCTATTTCCCTTCCAAGGCCGATTTGATCTCGGAGCTGATCGCCGAGGTCTCGCGCGATGAGCTGGCCGCGATCCGGAGGGCTGCCGATGCCGCCCCGGGCCCGTCCTCGGCGCTCGCCGCCGCCGTCACTACGGTCGCCGTCCACACCCTGTCGCAGCGCAAGCTCGCCTGGGGCATTCTGGCCGAGCCGGTCGATGTCGATGTCAGCGCCTCCAGGCTTGCCAGCCGGCGCGAGATCGCGGGCGAGATCGCGTCCCGCATCGATGCCGCCGTCCGCGCCGGCCATCTGCCGGCGCAGGACACCGCGCTTGCCGCAACCGCTTTGCTCGGCGCGCTGCACGAAGCCCTGGTCGGGCCGCTTGCGCCCGACAATCTCGAGGATCCGGCAAAGCTGCGCGACGCCGTGCAGACCGTGACGCTGCTCGCGCTGCGCGCCGTCGGCGTCATGGATGCGCGCGCCCGTGGCCTTGTCGTGCAGCAAACGCTGTTGCCGACCGCGAAGGCGCTGGTCGGCGCTTAAGCGTCCCTCAGATATTCGCGTCGCCCTCGGGGCCGACCGATGCGATGCGCACCATGTTGGTGGTGCCGGGAATGCCGAGCGGCACGCCGGCGACGATGATCACGCGCTGGCCGGCCCGCACAAAACCGTCACGGAACGCGATCTGGCCGGCGCGGCTCACCATGTCGTCCTGGTCGCGCGCGTCTTCAGCGACGACGCAATGCACGCCCCAGACCACAGCGAGCCTGCGTCCCGCGGTGATGTTCGGCGTGATCGCCACGATCGGCGGCTTCGGCCGCTCACGCGCCACCCGCACGGCCGTCGAGCCGGAACTGGTCCAGCAGATCAAGGCCGGCAGATCCAGCGTCTCGGCGATTTGCCGCGCGGCGTCCGCAATGGCATCGCCTGCGGTTGCCTCGGGTGCCGGCCGCTGCGCCGTGAGCACGGTGCGGTAGATCGGGTCGCGCTCGACCTCCTCGCCGATGCGGTTCATGGTCGAGACCGCCTCGACCGGGAACTTGCCGGCTGCCGACTCCGCCGACAGCATGATGGCGTCGGCGCCTTCATAGACGGCGGTCGCGACGTCGGAGACTTCGGCGCGTGTCGGAACCGGGGACTGGATCATCGATTCCAGCATCTGGGTTGCGACCACCACCGGCTTGCCGGCGCGGCGCGCCATGCGCGTCATTTGTTTTTGCAGGCTCGGCACGCGCTCAAGCGGTAGCTCGACGCCGAGGTCGCCGCGCGCCACCATCAGCGCATCTGACGCTTCGATGATGTCGGCGAGACGATCGATCGCCTGCGGCTTCTCGATCTTGGCCATCACGGCGGCGCGGCCGCGGATCATCTTCTTGGCTTCGATCACGTCGTCGGCGCGCTGCACGAAGGAGAGCGCGACCCAGTCGACGCCGGTGACGAGTGCGGCCTCGAGATCGGCGCGGTCCTTCGGCGTCATCGCCGAGACCGGCAAATCGGTGTCGGGCAGGCTGACGCCCTTGCGGTCACTCATCCGGCCGCCGACCACCACGCGCGTCACCGCGTGCTCTTTCGAGGTTTCTTCCGCGATCAGCCGCACCTTGCCGTCATCGAGCAGCAGGGCGTGGCCCGGCCGCAGCGCGGCCAAGATCTCCGGATGCGGCAGGTGGACGCGCGTCGTGTCGCCCGGCGCCTTGTCGGAATCCAGCGTAAAGGTCTGGCCGTTCTGGAGCTGCACCGCGCCTTCGGCAAACGAGCCGAGCCGAAGCTTCGGCCCCTGCAGGTCGACCAGAATGCCGATGGGACGGCCGTAGCTGCTCTCGACATTGCGGATGGTCGCCACCAGCTCCCGCATCTTGTCATGCGGGGTGTGGCTCATATTGATGCGAAAAATGTCGGCGCCGGC
Source organism: Bradyrhizobium guangdongense (assembly GCF_006483445.1). Lineage (GTDB taxonomy): Bacteria > Pseudomonadota > Alphaproteobacteria > Rhizobiales > Xanthobacteraceae > Bradyrhizobium > Bradyrhizobium guangdongense_A. Next base: position 17,350 of record NZ_PPPT01000180.1, read on the forward strand.
CTCGAACAGGCGGCGGATCATCGCGAGGTCCGAGGACGCCGGTCCGAGCGTCGCGAGAATCTTGATACGGCGTAGTCGCCTCATGGCTTGGGTCCGGGCTGGGCTGGCGGGAGGCCAGGCGAGCCCGGGGGCGTACCACCCGGCCCGGCATTGGGCAAACCCGGCACGCCGCCGCCAGGGCCCACAGGTCCCGGCAGCCCGGGCACGCGCTGCTGCGCCGGCTGCTCATTGGCGTCGGTGAGCTGCACCGTCCAGGCGCGCTGCTCGCCGGTGTCGACCTCGAAATAGCCGGTGCGGTCATAGCCGCGTGCGAGGCAATCCTCGGTGCCGCGGATCGTGAACTCCTTGTCGCGCGAGCACATGAAGGCCTGGCCCGACCATTCGCCGCCGCGGTCATAGTCGATCGCGTAGATGTAATAGAAGCGCGCGACCAGCGTGCCGCGCAGCAGTGTTTCGCAGGTCCGCGAGGAGATGTTCCACCAGCCCTCGGTGGTCCAGCCGTCGGCGTCCTTGTAGCCGAGCGCGATGCCGACCCGGCTCGACGTGTTGTTGCAGAGGCGGAAGTCGGCCGAGGCGGGGCTCGTCGACAGCCACAGCA
>NZ_PPPT01000181.1 GCF_006483445.1 Bradyrhizobium guangdongense
CCTCTCCCCTTGTGGGAGAGGGTGGCTCGCCGCTCAGCGGCGAGACGGGTGAGGGGTCTCTCTCCGCGAGCGACACTCTTGCATTGGAGTGCGCTGAGATAACCCCTCATCCGGCGCTTCGCGCCACCTTCTCCCACAAGGGGAGAAGGAAGAGGTCGTCACCCGTATTTCAGCTTCATGTACAAAATGCCGCCCGCAAGCACGAAGGTGATCGCGTTGGCGACGACGAGCGGGGCATCGCCGGACAGCAGGCCGTAGACGAGCCACAGCACGATACCGAGCACCAACACGAGGAACATGCCGAGCGAGATGTCCTCGGTGGAGCGGCTCTTCCAGACCTTGATGAATTGCGGAGCGAAGGCGAGGGTGGTGCAGGTTGCGGCCGCAAACCCCAGCATTTTGACGACGAACGGTTCCATGCCGGCTGCATAGCATGGATTCGCTGATGGGAAATGCGGCAGCGAACCCCGTTCAAACCCGGCGTGACACCATGATGTCGCGATAGAGCGCGGCATATTGGCCGGCCCGGTTGCGCCAGGAGACGTCGGTCGCCATGCCGCTTTGCTGCAGCCGGCGCCAGGTCACATGATCGTGAAACGCGATGTTGGCCTTGCGCAGCGCGGCGCCGAGGTTGTCCGATGTCACCGGGCCGAACTTGAAGCCGGTCGCAGCATTGCCCGATGAATCGGCCTCGCCGATGTCGACCACGGTATCCTCCAGGCCGCCGACGCGCGCGACGATCGGGACGGCGCCATAGCGCAGCGCGCAGAGTTGCGTCAGGCCGCATGGCTCGAAGCGCGACGGCACGACCAGCGCATCCGAGCCCGCCTGCACGAGATGCGCGAGGATCTCGTCATAGCCGATCACGGCGGCGATGCGGCCCGGATGGGCGCGCGCCGCAGCCTTGTAGCCTTCCTGCAGGTCCGAATCCCCGCTGCCGAGCAGCGCGAGCTGCATGCCCTCGCCGAGAACGGTCGGGATGTTCTGCAGCAGGAGGTCAAGGCCCTTCTGCCACGACAGCCGGCTGATGACACCGAGCAGCAGCGAGTCCGGCGAGGGATCGAGGTTGAATTGCCGCTGGAGTGCCGCCTTGTTCGCTGCGCGAAACGGCAGGTCCTCGGCGCTGAAGCGGTAGGCGATGTGCGTATCGGTTTCCGGATTCCAGACGGACGTGTCGATGCCGTTGAGGATCCCGCTCAGGACGCCCGACCGCTCGCGCAGCAGGCCGCCGAGCCCCATGCCGCCTTCATCGCTCTGGATTTCCTGGGCGTAGGTCGGCGACACCGTGGTGATGCGATCGGCGAATTGCAGGCCGGCCTTGAGCAGGCTGATCGATCCGTAATATTCGACGCCATGGATGTTGAACGAACCGGGCGGCAGCCCGAACGGGCCCAGCATCTCGTAGGGAAACTTGCCCTGATAGGCCATGTTGTGGATGGTCATGACGGTGCCGGGCCGCGGCCGGTCGGCGTAGTGCAGATAGGCCGGAGCGAGCCCTGCCTGCCAGTCATGGGCGTGCACGATATCGGGCACGAAAGAGGGGATGGCACCAAGCCCGATCTCCGCCGCCATGCGCGAGAGCGCGGCGAAGCGCAGGCCGTTGTCGGGCCAGTCGTGCCCTTCGGATGTCAGATAGGGATTGCCGGGCCGGTCGTACAAATGCGGCGCGTCGAGCACGAAGAGATCGAAGCCGTCGCGCGCGCCGCCGAGCACGCGTATCGGGCCGCCGAAGAATTCGGGCCAGCGCAACAGTTCGTCGGCGTCCGGAAGCGCGCGGATGACGCTCGGATATCCCGGCACCAGCGTTCGCATGTCGACGCCATGCGCCGCCAGCGCAGAGGGAAGCGCGCCGGTGACGTCGGCCAGCCCCCCTGTCTTGATAATCGGATAGATTTCGGAAGCGACCGCAAGGACGCGAATGGACGTCATTTATTCAACCCGTCGATCATCGTCTGGGTGATGAGCGAGATGCCCTGGTCGGTGGTGCGGAACCGCCTGGCGTCCTCCAAGGGATCCTCGCCGACGACGAGACCTTCGGGAATCTCGACGCCGCGGTCGATCACGACGTTTTTCAGCCGCGCACCGCGTCCGACATTCACATACGGCATGATCACGGCGTTCTCGACATTGGCAAAGGAATTGATGCGCACGCCGGTGAACAGCAGCGAGCGGCGCAGCGATGCGCCCGAGATGATGCAGCCGCCAGAGACCAGCGAGGTCACCGCCTGGCCGCGCCGGTTCTCCTCGTCATGGACGAACTTTGCCGGCGGTGTGATCTCGGCGTAGGTCCAGATCGGCCACGAGCGGTCGAACAGGTCGAGCTCCGGCACAACGTCGGTGAGGTCGATATTGGCGGCCCAATAGGCATCGACGGTGCCGGCGTCGCGCCAGTAGGAGCGGGGATCGTCGCCCGACCTCACGCAGGAGCTCGAGAACTGGTGCGCGATGGCGCGGCCATGCTTGACGACATAGGGGATGATGTCCTTGCCGAAATCATGGCTCGAATTCGGATCGTCGGCGTCGCGCTTCAGCTCGTCGAACAGGAATTTGGAATCGAAGACATAGATGCCCATGCTGGCGAGCGACTTGTCGGGCTTGCCGGGCATCGGCGGCGGATCGGCGGGCTTCTCCAGGAACGACTTGATGACGCCGTCGTCGTCGATGTCCATGATGCCGAAGCCGGAGGATTCCGCACGCGGCATTTCGAGGCAGCCGACCGTGACGTCGGCGCGGCTCTCGACGTGCTGCTTCAGCATGATTTCGTAGTCCATCTTGTAGACGTGATCGCCGGCGAGCAGCACGATGTATTTCGCGCCATGGGATTCGATGATGTCGATGTTCTGGTACACGGCGTCAGCCGTGCCGACATACCACATGTTCTCCGAGACGCGCTGGCTGGCGGGGAGAATGTCGAAACTCTCGTTACGTTCCGGGCGGAAGAAGTTCCAGCCCATTTGCAGGTGCCGGATCAGGCTGTGCGCCTTGTACTGGGTTGCGACCGCGATGCGGCGAATGCCGGAATTGACCGCGTTGGACAATGCGAAATCGATGATGCGGGACTTGCCGCCGAAATAGACGGCAGGCTTGGCGCGCCGGTCGGTGAGCTCCATCAGTCGCGACCCTCGTCCCCCGGCCAGAACAAAGGCCAGGGCTTGGCGCGCCAGCGGCTCATTTCCAACTCTACTCATGTCATCCTCCCGAGGACGCTGATTTATCGCTTCAAACCTTCCGTTCTCGAAAGGCCGGCCGGGCCGCCACGGCATCGAATTCTAACGGCACGGATAACAATTCGGAAAGCGGCATGTTGGTTGCTCGGCCGTTCTCTCATTCGACCACTTCGTCGGCGAGCGTCAGCAGGGTGGCCGGCACGGTGATGCCGAGCTGCCTGGCGGTCCTGAGGTTGACGATCAGCACGAATTTGCTGGCCTGCTCGACAGGGAGATCGCCGGGATGTGCGCCCTGGATGATCCTGGCGGCGTAGATGCCGGCGCGCCGGAAGTCGTCGAGCAGATCGGCGGAGTAGCTCATCAGGAGGCCCGCACGCGCCCAGTCGGTGTAGACGTCGAGCGTCGGCTTGCTCGTGGCCGCGGCCAGCGGAATGACGCGCGCCATGTTGTTGTAGAGTACGGAGTCGCCGGAAATGTAGAACGCGCTGACCTCGTCCTTCACGCCCGCCGCGAACGCCGCGTCGAGGTCGTCGAGCGTCTTGATCAGATAGGGTGAGAGCGCAAAGCCGAGTTTTGGCGCGACGCGTCCCAGCGCACTTTGCTCCATCGCTGCGAGTACGCCGGCTTCGGTCCCGATCATGCCGAGGCGCGTCAGGTTCGGCACCAGTTCCTTGAAGAAACCGAAGCGCTTTTCGGTCAGGCTTTCCTCGCCCCCGACGGCGTTCATCACATTGCCGGTCGCCATCCCGCCGGGCTTCGTGTAGCTCCGCACGAGCCCGTACGCGATGGGGTCGGCCGCAAACGAGGTGAAGACCAGCGGCGCGTTCGGCAATTCGTCCCGCATCGTGCGCACGGCCGCACCTGAGGCGACGAAGACGCGAGGTTTCAGTGCGTCGAGCTCCCTTGCAAGTCCGGGCAGCCGCGAGAAGTCGCCATTCGCAAAACGCAACGCGAGCGTGTAGCCGGTCCCCTCGACGAGGCCCATCTCCTTCAGGCCCGCGCGCACCGCCTCGACCCGTTGCCGGGCAAGCTCCGCGCCTCCCGGTACCAGCATCGCGATGACAGGCGGGCTCGCATCCTTTTGGGCCAACGCGGCCGCCGGCCAGGTGGCCGCGACACCCGCCGCAAGCCGCAGAAAAGCCCGCCGCTTCATGCGGTTTCCCCCCGAATTGCCCGAATTTCGGGCCGGCTCGATCAAATCACAGGGATCGGCCCGGGGCCAGCCGGGGCGGGGCGGCTTCGGCGTCACCTGTCTCTCGATTTCCCGCGTTTTGTGAAGTGGCGCCTACCCCGGGGTCGGGAGGAAGTGGTAGGCTGCGTCATATTTTTCGAATTGCTTACTTATATGATTGGATTCAGCGATGGCCTCCGCTTACGGACTGCTTGGCCTGTTTCGACTGCTGACCGTCGGACTCGCCTACCTGACAGGTCCCCAGGATCAGCTTCAACCGGCGCGCAATCTCGAAGCCGCCTGGCAGGTGCTGGCGCCTTGCGCCGAGACCGTCTCGTTCGACGGCGCCTGGACGATGTCGCTGAACGAGCATGGCGGCGCGATCGTCAACAGCGATCGGCACGGACAGCGGCTTCAGGGGCATTGGGAGCTGCTCGATGCGAAGGCGCAATCCTATCGCATCGACGTGCTGGCTTTCGGCAACGATTTTGTCGTCGTGCCGACCGCTGCCGGTTGCCTGCTCGGCTCGGGGACGCTGCACAAGGTCGATCTGAAACTGAGCTGGTTCATGCGCGACAAGCCCGACCGCGAGGATCTGGTCGCCTCGGTGTCTCCAGCGCATGTGACAATGAAGTAGCTGTCCAGCCACGCCGCACTCGGCCAAACTCGCTGGCCAGAACATTGCCGGCGGCGCCCCTCCGCCGGCTCCGCGCGCCTTGTGCGCTGCACGCGGGATCGGAACCGCAAATCAAGGCTTTGACTCAGCGCAAATAAATTCGATCATGGTGTGCGATCTTTTTCCGAGCGAAACGTCAGACAGGGAGTAAGGCGATGAGTATCTGGAAAACGGCGATGGCCTGCGCGCTGGCGAGCGTCGTCATGGCCGGTCAGGTGGAGCAGGCCGCGGCGGCGCCGATGCCGACCAATGTCGCAACGATGAAGGCAATGGTCACTGACGACACGACGCCGGTGCATTGGCGCGGCGGCGGCTGGGGTTTGGGCTTCGGTGCCCTTGCGGCCGGCGCCATCATTGGCGGCGCCATCGCGAGCGCGCCTTATGGTTATGGCTACGGCTATCCAGGCTATGGCTATGGCTATGCGCCGGCCTATTACGGTTATGGCCCCGGCTACGGTTACGCGCCGTCCTACGGCTATGCCCCGTCCTATGGCTACGCGCCGTACTACGGCTATCGCCGCTACTATCGGCCCTATCGCGTGGTGCGTCCCTATTATGGCCCGCGCTACGGTTACTATCGGCCGTACCGCCCCTACGTCCGTCACTACTATCGCCGTTACTGGTGAGCACGGCGGGAGGCATCCATGGCAAGCCAGGCGCATTTCTATCTGAACTGGGCCAAGGAACGGATCGACGAGATGGACGCCATGCTCGGCACGCTGGAGAGCAGGATGAGCCAGCTCACGGCTGACGCGCGCGCCGCGACGGAAAAAACCGTCGTGGACCTGCGCGGCCGGCGCGAAGCGTTCTTCGGCGAGATGAAGAAGCAGGGCGAGGCGGGCGAGGCTGCCTGGGCGCAAGCCAAGCAGCAGCTCGACACGCAATGGACGGCCTTTCAGGGCGAGGCCAACAAATATCTCGAGAAGGCGATGCAGCAGGCCAAGCAGCAGCAGACCGCCTTCGAGGAGATCGGCGCCGCGCAGGTCAAGGCGTGGCGGGAGGCTGCGGAGAAATTCCAGGCCTCGTCAGCCGAATTCGCCACCGATCGTCGCGCCAAGATGGAAGCAAGCGCCCAGGAAATGAAGGCGGGCGCGTCGGCCGCGGAAGCAAGACTGCAGGAGCTCGCCAAGGCCGGCGCGGCATCCTGGAGCGCCTGGAGCACGGCGCTCACGGAATCGCGCGCCGCGTTCGACCGCGCCAATCAGGCGGCGTGGGACTCGTTCAAGCGGTCGTCCGGGCAGTAAGTCAGAGCGAGAGCCATCCGTGCAGCCGGCCCCGTTGGGCCGGCTGTTTCATTCCCGGATCAAGTGGTCGTGAGCAGAGAACGAGACCTTCGGCGCAACCGCAATCGCCGAAAGATTCGTGCTGCATATGTCGCTGTCGGCAACAGCCTTGTTGCTATTTACATCGCGCCCCTTGCCGCCCGATGCTCGCCGTCAAAAATCAAATTGACGATGAACCCGGGAGATCCTGGCCATGGGCCTGCAAGAAACAAAAATCGAATCGCTTCCCTTCGTCACCGCCGAACTCAACTATCTCGCACCGACCTCGGGCAAGCCGCGCACTTACGCGTTCGATCCACCGCCGGGCGAGCCCAAAAGCACCTCGCTGCCCGAGCCGCATCAAGTGCCGATCTTCGACGCGCGCCTGATCGCCGACAATTTCTCGCTCGACCGCGAAGGCTTTGGGCTGGTGCGCCACCCGACGCGGGTGAAGGACTTCTATAACGACGAGGAGGTGAGGTCGGTCTACTATCCCGCCGTCGTGGCGTTTCTCAGGGCAACGCTCAAGGCCGATCGCGTCGTCATTTTCGATCACACCGTGCGCAAGCGCGTCGACGGCGCGGCCGACATCCGAGGCGGCGGTCCGCGTCAGCCGGCGACGCGCGTCCATGTCGACCAGACCATTCTCTCCGGTGCGAACCGCGTACGCGAGCATCTGCCCGATGAAGCCGACGAGCTGCTGAAGGGCCGCGTGCAGGTGATCAATCTCTGGCGCCCGATCCGGGGTCCTCTGAGGGATTCGCCGCTGGCGATGGCCGACGGCACCACCGTTGCGCCTGACGATCTCGTCGCCTCCGACCTGATATATCCGAACCGGCGCGGCGAGACCTATTCAGTCAAGTACAATCCCAATCACCGCTGGTTCTATTTCCCGGAGATGACGCCGGACGAGGCGCTGCTGCTGAAGTGCTACGACTCCGCAACCGACGGCCGCACCCGCTTCGCTCCGCACACTGCCTTCGTCGATCCGACCACGCCGGCGGACGCCGCCCCGCGCGAAAGCATCGAGTTGCGGACGCTGGTGTTCCACAAGCCGTAACAATCTTTGATGGACCTGCCGGGATCGTTCCCGGCAGTTCCATCGGAACTTCCGGGAACAGTCAGACGTTTGAGCGCGGGGCAGGGCCAACCGGGAGCGGTGCCGTGCGAGCGCTGACGATTTCATCGATCTGTGTTGCGACGTTTTCTCTTCCCGTCCTCTCTGACGCCCATGCCGAAAGCGGGCTTGCCTCATACTACGGATATAGCAAAGCCGGCAAGAACGGGGAGATGACCTGTGCCCATCGCACGCGTGCGTTCGGCAGCGTGCTCAGGGTGTCCTATGGCGGTCGCTCGATTCAATGCCGCGTCAATGATCGCGGTCCCTTCATCCGTGGCCGCATCGTCGATCTCTCCGTCCCCGCCGCCCGCGCGCTCGGCATGATGAGCGCAGGCGTGGTGCGCGTCTCGGTGGATTAGGCTGGCAGCCGCGCTATAGTGCCGCCCAAACCGGGGGCGAGGGCGCGATGGCAAGGATCAGGGTGGGGCTCGTGGGCTGCGGCTTCGTGTCGGAGCTGCATATGTATGCCTACAAGCGTGTCTACGGCGTTGACGTCGAGGTCAGGGCGGTGGCGGCGCGGGGCGATCAGGTCGTTGCGTTCGCACGCCATCATCAGATTCCATCAGTCTATCGCAGCTTTCGCGATCTGATTGCGGACGCCGAGATCGACGTCGTCGACATCTGCACGCCGCCCAACCTGCACACGACGATGATCGTCGAGGCCATGCAGGCCGGCAAGCACGTCATCTGCGAAAAACCGTTCGCCGGCTATTTTGGCCGCGAAGGCGACAGGCAGCCGATCGGCAAGCATGTGCCGAAGGCGCAGATGTACCGGCACGTGCTGGAGGAGATGGACGCGACCCGCGCCGCGATCGAGAAGAGCGGCAAGCTCTTCATGTACGCCGAGGACTGGGTGTATGCGCCGGCCGTGACCAAGACAGCCGAGATCATCAGGGCGACGAAGGACAAGATCCTGTTCATGAGGGGCGAGGAGAGCCATTCCGGGTCGCATGCCGCGCACGCCGCGCAATGGGCGATGACCGGCGGCGGCTCGCTGATCCGCATGGGCTGTCATCCGCTATCGGGCGTGCTCTATCTCAAGCAGGTCGAAGCCAAGGCGCGCGGAGAGAGCATTCGCGTTGCCAGCGTCACCTGCGACGTCGGCAACGTCACCGCCGGCCTCAAGCCGGAGGAGCGCGCCTACATCAAGGCCAATCCCGTCGATGTCGAGGATTGGGGCACGCTGACCGCGACCTTCTCCGACGGCACCAAGGCCACGATCTTCTCCGGCGACATGATCATGGGCGGCGTGCGCAATCTCATCGAGACCTATACGTCGGGCGGTGCGCTGTTCGCCAACATCACGCCGAATACGCATCTCGTCAGCTACCAGACCTCCGAGGAAAAGCTTGCCCCGGTCTACATCACCGAAAAGGTCGACCGCAAAACCGGCTGGCAATATGTCTGCCTCGAGGAAGAATGGACGCGCGGCTATCTGCAGGAGATCCAGGACTTCATGGAATGCGTGGCGACCGGGCGGCAGCCGCTGTCGGACCTCGCGCTCGCCTATGAGACGATCAAGGTCAATTATGCCGGCTATTGGGCCGCGGAGGAGGGCCGGCGCGTGACGCTGTGAGGCCGTCGGTGTGATATGCTGCCAGGCAGCAAGCCACCGCACGAATCGAGTCCGTCACCGATGATCGAATCCCCGCCGCCGCTCCCCACGCAAGCCTTCACCGATGCCGAGGCGGCCGTCGCCCGGCTGGAGGAGATCTACGACCGCAACACCCAATTCCTGCGCGACCGGTTCGAGGCCTATCTCAACGGCCAGTCCTTCGCCACCCATGTGCGCGCCTGCTACCCCTTCGTCCGGATGACGACCGCCACCCACGCGCGGCTGGATTCGCGTCTCTCCTACGGTTTCGTCGCCGGGCCCGGCGTGCACGAAACCAGCGTGACGCGGCCGGACCTGTTCCGCTCCTATCTCACCGAGCAGATGCGCCTCCTCATCGAGAACCACGGCGTGCCAGTCGAGATCGGCGAGTCCAATGAGCCGATCCCGGTGCATTTCGCCTACCGGCGCGACATCAACATCGAGGCGGCACTCACCAACGACGCCGTCGGCATGCGCTCGCTGCGCGACATTTTCGACACGCCCAACCTCGCGACGATGAATGATTCCATCGCCGACGGCACGATCGAGCTGCCGCCGGGGGCGCCGGAGCCGCTGTCGCTGTTTCGCGCCGCGCGCGTCGACTACTCGCTGCGCCGGCTCTATCACTACACCGGCACCGATCCCGAGCACTTCCAGAATTTCGTGATCTTCACCAACTACCAGTTCTATGTCGATGCCTTCGTGCAACTGTGCCAGCAGCGTCTGGCCGCGGCCGAGGCGGGCCTCGATGCCTTCGTGGCGCCCGGCAACGTCATCACGCACAATGCGCGGCTCGGCGGTGGCACGGAGGGGACTGCGCCTCCGCGCGTCCCGCAGATGCCCGCCTATCATCTGGTGCAGCCGAACTATCGTGGCATCACGCTGATCAATATCGGGATCGGCCCCTCCAACGCGCGCAACGTCACCGACCATGTCGCGGTGCTGCGGCCGCATGCCTGGCTGATGATCGGTCATTGCGCGGGCCTGCGGAACACGCAGCGGCTCGGCGACTATGCGCTGGCCCATGGCTATGTCCGCGAAGATCACGTGCTCGACCGTGAGCTGCCGCTCTGGGTGCCGATCCCGGCGCTTGCCGAGGTGCAGGTCGCGCTCGAGGAAGCGGTCGGCGAGGTCACCGGCCTCGAAGGATTTGAGCTGAAGCGGGTGATGCGCACCGGCACGGTCGCAAGCGTCGACAACCGCAATTGGGAGATCGCGGGGCCATCCGTCATCCGCCGCCTGTCGCAATCGCGCGCGGTGGCGCTCGACATGGAATCCGCCGCGATCGCCGCCAACGGCTATCGCTTCCGCGTCCCCTACGGCACGCTGCTCTGCGTTTCCGACAAGCCGCTGCACGGCGAGATCAAGCTCGCCGGCATGGCCAGCGAGTTCTACCGCCAGCGCGTCGGCCAGCATCTGGAAATCGGCCTGAAGGCGCTTGAGCGCCTCAAGCAGCAGGAATCCGAGCGCCTGCATTCGCGCAAGCTGCGCAGCTTCGCCGAAGTCGCGTTTCAGTAGCCGGCAGCCCTACGCCGCATACACCGACGATTTCGGCAGCGGGAACACCGGCGCCTGGGTCTGGATGTTGGTCGGCCAGACCACGGAGATGTGCTCGCCCGCGTTCTGCATCACGACCGGCGTCGAGCGCTCATTCTGGCCGGAGAGCGGTGTGCCCGGCGGGAAGAACTTGACGCCATAACCCTGGATCGTGCCGCCGGCGGGAATGTCGACGTCGAGCGCCGCCTTGCGAATGGCCTCAGGCTCGAAGCTGCCATACTTTTCCTTGGCCACTGGCAGCACGTTGTTGAGCAGCACCCAGGTCTGGTTAAAGCCCATCGAGCAGTGCGGCGGCACGTCGGTGGCGCCGGTCTTGGCCTGGTAGCGCGACACCATGGTCTTGATCAGGTCGCCGAGCCCCGGTGCAAGCTTCGCCGGGTCGAGCAATTGCGCAGGCACCGGATCGATGTTGCAGAAATTGTCGATGTCGGCGGCGAAGGTCGCGCGCAGCTTGTCGAGCTGGCTGTAGCCGGCGCCGTTGCCGAACAGCATCTTGAAACGCAGCCCGCTCTCGCGCGCCTGGCGCAGGAACAGCGTGATGTCGGGATTGTAGCCGGCATGCGAGATCACGTCGGCCTTGGCGCGCTTGATCTTGGTGACGAGCACGGAGAGGTCGGGCGCCGAGGCCGAATAGCCCTCGCGCAGCACGATCTGGAGCCCGGCCTGCTTGGCATAGGCTTCGTCCGCCGCAGCAACACCGACGCCGTAAGGACCGTCCTCGTGGATCAATGCGATCTTGACGTCCTTGGCATCCATGCCGAGCTTGGCCTGCGCGTGCTCGCTCATGAAGCCGGCAAAGGCCTGGCCGTACTGGTCGGAGTGGATCTGGGCGCGGAACACATATTGCAGGTTCTTGTCCTTGAACACGGCGGTCGACACCGCGGTCGTGATCCAGAGGATCTTCTTCTGCTGCTCGACCTTGGCCGCGAGCGGCACCGCATGCGCGCTCGCATAGACGCCGAGGATGATGTCGACCTTCTCCTGGTTGATCAGGCGTTCGGACTCGTTGATCGCGACGTCGGGCTTGCTCTGGGAGTCGGCGGCGACGGGCGCAACCTTGTACTTGCCGCCGATGCCGCCCTTTTCATTGACGAGGTCGATCGCGGTCTGCGCGCCGATCGAGGAGGCGACCGAGCCGCCGGCCGCGAATGGTCCGGTCAGGTCGTAGATGACGCCGATGCGCACCGTCTCGGCCTGGGCCTGCGCGCGCGTCCAATCGAAAGTGAAAGCGGCTGCGGCCGCGGCGGAAGTCTTGAGCAGCGTTCTGCGTGACGTCGGCATCGTGTTCCTCCCACTGAACCGTCGTTTTCGGACTGGCAACTTCTGCGCTTTTTGCGAAGTATCCAGAGGGAGGATTTGAAAGTCAACACGCGCCGGCATAGGCGATTTGGCTAACTCGCCTGTTCCGCGTTGCACTTCACCGCAAATGATCGGCGATCAATGCGGCAGCCAATGGCGGGCGACCTCCTGTATATCAGGGCGTTGTCGCTCCCGGCGGGGCTGATCCGTTGTGTCGGCAGGCGGCAGCGCGTCGTCGTATACGTCGAGTAACACCCGCTGCTGGTGCCAGCGATACACCGATTCCAGGAATGCGATGAACAGGCCGCGTCGGCCGTGCCGGTATCTGCGCAAGACGAAGCTTGCGGCAACGAAGGGGGCGTGTCTCATGGTCCGCGCCTCCAACGTCTTGCGGCACGCAGCCGGGGCGCCGATGTCGCGATCGTCTCAAATGGGCAGGTCATGACAAGCTCCGCTCTTGAAAATGGATTGATCAACGCGGCGCGGGATTGAGCACGGGGCTGCGCCACAAGGCGACCGCCTGGTTCGGAGGTGCTCCGACGAAAACCCAGATGCAGACCGCAGTGACGACCGAGGCACCGAGACACCACACCGCGAGCCGCAATCGGTCGTTGGTCATGGCATCGCCAGCGCCACCGCGAATTCGGCGTCCGGCAGACCCGGGCCACCGGTTGCAAGAACCGCGGCGGCAAAAAGCAGGACGCTGAAAAGCGCGTATCCGAACATGATCCAACCGTCATGGTCGGGCACGCTGACGGGTGACTGAAAATCGGGCTTGGGGGCAAATGTTGTCATGGCTAGGCTCCATTCCATATTGCGGCAAATAGACGGGCCGGTTGCGGCATCGGCGGCCCTCAACCGGTAAAAATCGCTCCAACTGATGGCGATCACTTCACAGATCGCCGGCCGATTTTCTGCTAGCCTAGGCGTACGGCCGACGAAGTCCTGAAAGGCGGCCGAAGAAGTTGCGAAAAAATTTCGAACTGGGATGTTCCGCGATGGCGACCATCCACGCTTTCGGGCCCTTTCGCCTCGACGCCGAGGCGAATGTGCTGTTTCGCGACGGCCAACCGGTCGCGCTCGGACAGCGCGCGGTGGCGCTGTTGCGGATCCTGGTCGAGCGTCCCGGCGCACTCGTGAGCAAGGACGATCTGATCGAAGCCGCGTGGTCGGGACTGGCGGTGGAGGAGAGCAATCTCAGCGTTCAGATCTCGGCCTTGCGCCGCGCGCTCGGCGAGGCCGGTGGCGCGGACTGGATCGAGACCATGCCACGCCGAGGCTATCGCTTCGTCGGTCCAACGGTTCGTCTTGAGAGCGCGCACGCTGCACTTGCTTCATCTCCGTCGCCGCGACGCATGACCCAACCGGCCGCAGGCGATGGTACGACTGTGCGCGACCCGCACGAGACGCCCTCGCAGATGATTGTCGGCCGCACCGCGTCGCTGGAAGCGCTCGACCGCATGACGGAAAGTGTGCTGGCCGGGCGACGGCAGGTCGCCTTCGTCACGGGCGAGGCGGGCATCGGCAAGACGGCCTTCATCGCCAAGGCCGTTGAGCGGCTGAAAGAGCAGGGGTTCGATCTCCTCTCGGGCCGTTGCACCGAACGTTTCGGGATCGACGACGTCTTCCAGTCGCCGATCGACGCACTGGCGGCGCGTTGCCGCGCGCCCGATGGCCATGATCTGCTCGCGACGATCCGCACCCATGCGCCGACCTGGATGCTGCAGATTCCCGACGCGATCGACGCCAGCGAACGCGCCGCCGTGCGCGACGAGGTCTTTGGCGCGACGCGCGAACGCATGGTGCGGGAATTCTGCGAGCTCGTGGAGGCGATGAGCGCGCGTCAGCCCTGGGTCGTCGTGCTCGAGGATCTGCACTGGAGCGACCTCGCGACGCTCGACGTGCTCTCGCGTTTTGCGCGCGGAACGGCTGCGGCGCCGGTGCTCGTGATCGGCTCGTACCGGCCGGCGGACAGCGTCATCGACGCGCATCCGATCAGGCGGCTGCATCAGGATCTCGAGATCCACGGGCTCTGTGCGCGGCTGGCGCTCGAACCGCTCGCGCGTGACGACGTCGAGCACTATTTGGCGCTTCGCTTCCGCGATCCGCAACTGGCATCGGCGCTGTCGGAGCCGGTATTCGAGCGCACCCATGGTCAGCCGCTCTTCGTTACCTCACTGGTAAAACACTTCATCGATCTCGGCGCCGTCGTCGAGACCGACGGCACCTGGCACCTCGCCTTGCCCGCGGCGATCACCGGGCACGATATCCCCGACGACCTCCTCAACATGATCACCCACGAGATCGGTCGCCTGACGGAGGACGAGCGGCGCCTCGTCGACGCCGCGAGCGTCGCAGGTCTCGAGTTCTCCGCAAGCCTGGTCGCGGCCGGCCTGTCGCGCGATGCGATTGAGACAGAGCGTCAGCTCGAAGCGCTGGCGCGAAAGGATCATCTGCTGGTCCGCTCCGGTGCGGGGGAGTGGCCCGACGGGACCTATTCCGGGACTTACGCCTTTCGCCACAACCTCTACCAGAACGTGGTCTACCGGCATCTCGCCCCCGGTCTGCGCGCGCAGACGCATCATCGCCTGGGCAAGCGGCTGGAAGAGGCCTATCGCGGCCGCGCCGCCGAGATCGCGTCCACGCTCGCGCTGCATTTCGAGCAAGGTCGGGATTTTCCAAGCGCGCTACGCTATCTCGGCCAGGCGGCGGAAAACTCCACGCGCCGCCTCGGCCACGAGGAAGCGATCAACTACCTGTCGCGTGCGCTTGCGATCCTCGATCGCATCGGCACGTCAGCGCAGGACGCGGTCCGCATGGCGTTCCTGCGCCAGCGGAGCTGGGCGCGGCGATCGGCCGGCGACCTCGCGGGCTCCGTGGACGATCTCAGGCAGGTGATCGCGCTGACGGCTGCGGCCGGCGAGCTTCGTCAGGAGGTGGGCGGGCTGCTCGCGGTCAGCCGTTTCACCCTGCATGCCGATCGGCGCGTGTGCCTCCAGGCCTCGGACGAGGCGCTGGCGAAGAGCGAGGCCCTGGCCGACGACGCCTTCAAGGCCATGGTGCAGGGAAGCAGCGCCAGCACAAACCTCTGGCTGAAGGGATGGGACGCGCGCGACGCGGCGCTCTGCGAGGAGGCGCTGCGCGTCACCGCCGGCGCACGCGATCACAGCACGCTGATCAGGCGCTGCGGCATCGAAGGCATTCTCGAATGCCTGCGCGCGCGCTACGAGGCGTGCCGGCAGACCGGCACCGACGGCAAGCGGCTCGCGCAGGAGGTCGGCGACGTCTATGTCTTCGTGCTGTTCAACTCGATGGAATCGACGGCCTTGATCCATCTCGGCCAATGGCGCCGATTGCAGCGGGAGACGATCGCGGCGCTCGCGCTCGCCGAAAAGAACGCCAACCCGCCGGCGATAGCGCTGTGCCGCCTGGCGCTGGCCTGGCTGCACGTCGAGGCGATGGATTTTGCCGGCGCGCGCGATCTGTGCGAGGGCGTCGATGAAGGCGTGCTCGCGGAAAACCCGTTCGCCTTCTTCTACCAGCGCGCCGTGCTCGCAAAAGCCTTTGTCGGCCTCAACGAGCCGCAGCGCGCGAAGAACCAGTTCGACAGCGTGCAGCGCCGGCTCGACTCCGATGCCATCATGCTCGACTACACGATCTATGCGCAGCTCCATCACTGTCTCGGCGAGTACGGTCTCAGGACCGGCGACATCGCGCTGGCGCGGCGGGCGGCCGACGAGCTCTACGCCTATGTGGCGCGTGCGCCGGACCTCAATCATCTGGCGCAGGCGCACGGGTTGCGGGCCCGGATTGCAGTGGCCTCGGGCGACCGCGACGAAGCGCTGGCGAACCTCACGACGGGCTTCTCGATCGTCGACAAGGAAAACTTTCCGCTCGCGGCCTGGCGCGTCTATGACAGCGCCGCCGAAGTCTTCACCGCCATCGGCGACGTCAAGCGCGCGGCGACCTATCGCAACCGCTTCGCCGACGTGATCCGCACGCTCGCCGACAATTTTGCTCCCGACGATCGCCTGCACAAATCCCTGATGGCGGCGCTCGCGACGCGGATGGCGGACGGTTCGCGAAGGTAGCCATGTGCGAGGAAAAATGATCGCGATCAAGAAGCGCTATGATCACGATCAAATGATCGGACGATAGCCTGATGGTCGTGCGGCGCGCGCTGCGTCAGCTTCGTTATGTTGCTGAACAGGAACCGGCGAGTCCCTGCCAGTTTTCCCAGAGTCTCATTCTTTTGACGACGCGCTTGCGGGGGCAGGCTCTGGGAAGCCCGGCGTGTCGTTTGCTGCGATGTCTCGTCCATTCACGTGGCGCGATACGAGATGCGGGCATCCATTTGTCATCTGTGCATTTTCAGCTCGCTTCCGTAGCACGGTAGCGGTTCCCGCGATCGTGATGGCTTTCCTTGGCGTGTGCGATGTCTGCCGCGACCTGCGGTCGGCCTTCGGCTTGTGCGCATCGAAGGTTGCGTGTCATGTTAGCTACGCAATTGCACGGGAAGCCAAATTCCCGGCACGGCCGTTTGGCCATTCATGGGTGGAACGCAAAAGATTCTAAGGAGAAGGGACATGAAGTTGACGCTTCGTCTCGCGGGGCTGGCTTGCGCCGGCCTGCTGCTAACCCCGGTCACTGTTCTGGCAGGCCCCAAAGTGGTGTCAGGCCCGGGCGCCGATCCCGGATGCTTCAAGCCTTGGTCCAGTTCGACCAAGTTCTTCCAGTGGGACAAGAAGCCGGGCCCCTACAAGATCGCGCTCGTCAACGGCTTCGTCGGCAATACCTGGCGCATCCAGATGGTGAAGACGGCAAAAGCCTTCGCCGAGCAGCCCGGCATCAAGGAGCACATCAAGGAGTTCAAGGTGGTCTCCACCGGCACCGATGTTGCAGCGCAACTCGGTGCGATGGAGGATTTCATCAATCAGGGCTTCGACGCCATCGTCACCATCGCCGTGGCGCCCGACGGTTTTGACCGCATCATCCGCCTCGCTGACAAGAACAACGTGGTGGTCGTCCCCTTCGACAATGTCCTCGACACCGACAAGGTGATGATGGTCAATGAGGACCAGAAGGAAATGGGCCGCATGTCGGCCAAGTGGATCATCGATGAAAGCGGCAAGAAGGCCGGCGACATCCTCGAGGTCCGCGGCTTGCCCGGAAATTCGGTCGATCGTGACCGCCATATCGGCTTCCGCGAGGTCATGGAAGCGCCCGGCAACAGCTTCAAGATCACCGAAGTGGTCGGGAATTGGGACACCGGCACCTCGCAGAAGGTGACGGCGGACGCGCTTGCGGTTCACGGCAAGTTCGATGGCGTGTTCACGCAAGGCGGCTCCGACGGTACGGTGCAGGCGATGATGGCGGCCAAGCATCCCTTCGTGCCGATGTCGGGTGAGGGCGAGAACGAATTCCGCAAGCAGATCGCCACCTATGCCAAGGACGGGCTGAAGGGCATGTCCTACGGCCAGTCGCCCGCCCTGGTCGCCATCGCCACCAAGGCCGCGATCTCGGCGTTGCAGGGTAACGTCATGCCGCAACTCATTTCGATCCCGATTCCGGTCGCGACCTACAAGGACCTCAAGCCCGGCACCAACTACTGGCCCGAGCTCAATGCGAACTTCTTTGCGCCGAACCAGTTCACGCCCTGCGGCGTGAATTTCACGGCGCCGGAGATCATGTCGCAGAGCGAGAAGAACACTCAGTGATCGCAAGCGATACGTTACAGTCGCGGCCCGGCGTCAGCCGGGCCGCCGCTGTGTGAGCAGTAAGCCATGCCGTCAGTCCCCCCGACGCAACAAGCCTTCCTCGCATTGTCAGGCATCTCCAAACGCTATGCCGGCGTGCGGGCGCTCGAGGGCGTCGACTTCGCCTGCGAGCGGGGCAAGATCCACGCCGTGCTCGGCGAAAACGGTGCCGGCAAATCCACGCTGATCAAGATCATTGCCGGCGTGGTGCAGCCCGACGCCGGCACCATGCGCCTTGCCGGGAACGAGGTGAGCTTCGCGTCGCCGTCCGCCGCCAATGCGGCCGGCGTGGTCTGCATCTTCCAGGAACTGTCGCTGATGCCCGACCTTTCGGTCGCGGACAACATCTCGATCGCGTCGCCCCCGCGCCGCTTCGGTCTGATCGACGCTCGGGCGCAGCGGCGGCGCGCCGAGGCGTTGCTGGCGGAGATCGGCTGCGAGGACGTCAATCCGCTGATGCGGGCCCGCGACCTGCCGCTGTCGCGCCGCCAGATCGTGGAGATCGCCAAGGCGCTCGGCAAGAAGCCGCAGCTCCTGATCCTCGACGAAGCGACCTCGGCGCTGACCAGCGCCGACGTGGAAAAAGTCTATGCCATGCTGGCGCGGCTCAAATCCGAAGGCGTCGCCATTCTCTACATCTCGCATCGCATGCACGAGGTCGAGGCGTTGGCCGACCGCGCTTCGGTGTTCCGCAACGGGCGGCACATCGAGACCTTCGACAAGGGCATGCGCTCGACCGCCGATATCGTCCAGCTCATGATCGGGCGCGACATCGCGACTCAGTATCCGCCCAAGCCGGCGCGCAAGGCGGGACGGCCGATGCTGGCACTCGAGAACCTGTCCTGGGAGGGCCGTCTCGACCGTATCTCGCTTCGCATCGGCGCGGGCCAGATCGTCGGGCTCGGCGGCCTCGACGGCCAGGGTCAGAAATCCCTGCTGCTTGCCTTGTTCGGCGTTCTGCGCGGCGTCAGCGGCCGCGTCATGGTCGAGGACCGTGAAGTGCGCGCCGGCTCGCCGGCAGCAGCGAAGGCGGTGGGCATCGCGCTCGTTCCCGAGGACCGCAAGACCGAAGGCCTGATGCTGCCGATGTCGATCGCGGACAATCTGGCGATTGCGTCGCTCGGTGCGATCTCGACCGGTCCCTTCGTCGACTCCGCCAAGGAGGACGCCGCGGTCAAGCGCGCGATTGCCCGGCTGCAGATCAAGATCGGTGCTCCCACCGATCCGGTGTCGACCCTGTCGGGCGGTAATCAGCAGAAGGTCGTGCTCGCCAAATGGCTGATGACCGATCCGCGCATCATCCTGCTCAACGATCCCACGCGCGGCATCGACGTCGGCACCAAGCAGGAGCTCTACCGGCTGATGCGCGAGCTCGCCGACCAGGGCGCGGCAATCCTGTTCTATTCGACCGACTATGACGAGCTCATCGGCTGCTGCGACCGCGTGGCGATCATGTATGACGGGCGCATTGTGCGCGAGCTCGAAGGCAGCGAATTGACCGAGACCAACATCATCGCGAGCGCGTTGAACATCGATGCTACGGCCGACGGCGGGGTCGCCCATGCTTGACGATGTCGCCATCAAGGTCCGTCAGAATGTCGGCATCGTCACCGCCGTCCTGCTGTTCTCTATCCTTTATGTGCTTTACAACCTCGCTCACCCCAGGGGCTTCTCCTCCGCCGTTCTGGTTCAGAACGGTAACGAGATCTTTGCGCTCGCGATGGTCGCAATGGCCCAGACCGTGCCGGTGCTGGCATCGGGGCTCGATCTCTCGGTCGGCGCCGTCATGACGATGGTGGGTTGCTTTGCGAGCTATCTGCTGACAGGCGCGGCTGCCGGCGCGCCGCTGCATCTCGACATTTTTGGCCTGCATCTGGCCCTCGGCACGTTTCCCGGCGGGATCACTGGCATCCTGCTCGGGATCGTCCTGTGCCTTGCAATCGGCACGGCGGCCGGCTTCATCAATGGGTGCGTCGTCGTCTACGGGCGGATCCAGCCGATTATCGCGACGCTTGCGACGGGCGCGGTCTATATCGGCATCGCGCTGTTCCTGCGCCCGACGCCGGGCGGCAAGATCGACGAGGATCTCAACTGGGCGCTGACCAATTCGCTCGGCGACTTTGCCGCGACGGTGCACATCTTCGATGACGGTGCCGCCGGCTGGTTTGCGCCGATCGCGTGGATTCCGGTGCCTTTCGTGCTGATCGTCCTGATCGCGCTCCTTGTCTGGGTGCCGTTCCGGCGTTCCGTTCTCGGCCGCGCGGTCTATGCGGTCGGGTCGGCCGAAGGTGCGGCCTACATGTCGGGCCTTCCGATTGATCGCGCGAAGATCGCGGCCTTCACGCTTGCCGGCTTCTTTGCCGGCTGCGGCGGTCTTTTCCTGGCGATCCAGACCTCGTCGGGCAACGCCGACATTCCGCAGGCCGGCGCCTATACGCTCAACTCCATCGCCTCAGTCGTGATCGGAGGCACATCGCTGCTCGGCGGCACCGGCAGCGCGATCGGCTCGATCTTCGGTGCGATGGTCTTGCGCGTCATTTCCTTCTTCTTCCGCATCTTCGATATCGCGCCCTTGCTGCAGCCTCTGTTCGAGGGGTTGATCCTGCTGGCGGCCGTCAGCATCGGGGCGCTCGGCGTCCTGCGCGTCAAGAACACGTTGGAGCTGTTCCGATGAATTCGGCCTCGCTCAGCCTGTCGCGCGACGATCGCCCGATCCTGATTGCGGCCCTGTTCATCCTCGTCATCCTGGCGGCGGGCACCGTCTACACGTTTGCCCGCTTCGGCAGCGCCCCGCTGCTGTCGCCGACCTATCTCCTGCAGCAGCTCCAGATCGGCGCCTTCTTAGGCGTCGTGGCGGCCGGCATGATGATCGTGATCCTGATCGGCCAGATCGATCTGTCGGTGCCCTGGACACTCGCAGCCGCCGCGATGATGGCGACCTCGATCGGAGGGCCGCTCGCGATTCCCGTTGGGCTCGCGATCGGTCTCCTGGTCGGCCTCGTCAATGGCATCGGGGTCGCCTATCTGCGCGTCCCGTCGATGATCTTCACGTTGGGTGTCAACGCGGTGATGCGCGGCCTGATGGTCGCGCATACCGGCGGCTATGCGCCGCAGACCGCAGCAACCGACCTGATGCGAACGCTCGCCTCCGACCGTACGCTGGGCATTCCCCACGCCCTGTTCGTCTGGGCCGCGGTCTCGGTGCTGGTCGTGGTTATGCTCCAGCGCACCGCGCTCGGGCGTTACATCTATGCCATCGGCAACAAGGAGGCGGCGGCCTATCTCGCCGGCGTCGACACCCGCCGCGTGACGGTGATCTGCTTCGTGATCTGCGGCGGCGCGGCCGCGCTCGCGGGTGTGCTGCTGGCCGGCTATTCCACAAAGGCCTATCAGGGAATGGGCGATGCCTATCTGCTGCCGGCGATCGCGGCAGTCGTGATCGGCGGCACCAATATTCTGGGCGGCCGGGGCCGCTATCTCGGCACCCTGATCGGCGTCGTGCTGATCGTGCTGCTCAACAGCGTGCTGTCCATCATGGAGATGCCCGAGGCCGGGCGGCAGGTGATCTACGGCCTCGTCATCATCTTCATGCTGCTGGTGTACGGGCGCGGCGAACGTGTCGTGAGCTAGCCCGTTTCGTTCCTCAAACCGCCGCACGCGTGTTGAGATAGATCGAGTAGAGCGACGTCTGTCCGCAGATGTATAGCCGGTTGCGGCGTGGGCCGCCGAAGCAGACATTGGCGACGATCTCGCCGATCGGGATGGTGCCGATATGCGCACCGTCAGGCGCATAGCAGAACACGCTGCGGCCGGCCGACGTCCAGATGTTGCCGTGGATGTCGCAGCGGAACCCGTCGTACAGACCGTCGGAGCAGGTGGCGAACAGCCGGGTATCTCCTGTTCCTTGCCCCGACACGTCATAAGCCCAGATGGTTGCAGGCAGTCCGCGCACATGCGTTGCGCCGGTATCGGCGACGTAGAGCAGCGTCTCGTCGGGCGAGAAGGCCAATCCGTTGGGCTGCACCCGGTCGGACACGACACGTGTGATTGTCCCCGTGTTGCCGTCGATCCGATAGACGTTGGAGGCCCCGATCTCGGAAGGGCTTTGCTGCCCTTCGTAATCGCTATCGATTCCATAGGTCGGGTCCGAGAACCAGATCGAGCCGTCGGACTTGACGACGGCGTCATTGGGCGAGTTCAGCCGGCGGCCTTCGAATTGATCCGCAAGCACGGTGATCGAGCCGTCGTGCTCGGTCCGGGTAACGCGCCGCATGAAATGCTCGCAACTGACCAGCCGTCCCTGACGGTCCGTCGTGTTGCCATTGGAGTTGAAGCTCGGCGAGCGGAACACCGACACTGATCCGTCCGTCTCATCGAAGCGCATCATCCGGTCGTTCGGAATGTCGGACCAGACGAGGTAACGGCCAGCCGGGAAATAGGCCGGGCCTTCGGCCCAGCGGCAGCCCGTAGCGAGCTTTTCGAGATTGACGTGGCCGATGACCAGCCGTTCGAAGCGCGGATCGTGGGTGACGTAGGGGAGCATGCGTCCTCCTTGAGCAATCCCAGGTTCTGAGCGCCTGAGCGTTTGCGCCTGTCACTCTCATCAACCCGATCGAATTGGCAAGATCGCTTTTGCAACACTGCACTTGCGGAATGCAACACGGCGCCGGCACATGTGCCGACGCCGCCATCGCGTCGTCGTTCAGACCGGTTCAGCCCGGCCCAGCGCCCTGCGTTGCCGTGAACACGGCGTAGAGCGACTGGCTCGCTGCCATGAACAGGCGGTTGCGCTTCGGCCCGCCGAAGGTGATGTTGCCGCAGACTTCGGGCAGGCGAATGCGACCGATCAGCTTGCCGTCCGGTGTCCAGATCGTCACGCCGCTATAGCCGACGGCGCGGCCGGCATTGCTGGAGGCCCAGAGATTGCCCTGGACGTCGCAGCGCAGGCCATCCGGCCCGCACTTCACGCCGTCGACCATGCAGTCGCTGAAGCGCTTGATGTTCGATACCTTGTTGTCGGTGCCGACGTCGCCGACGAAAATCTCGCCCTTGCCGCCGGGGCCGGTATCGCCGGGTCCCTTGCCGGTCGAGGCGATGTAGAGCTTCTTGAAGTCGGGCGAGAAGCAGAGGCCGTTCGGATCCGGCACCTGCTCCTCGGTGACGACGAGGTCGAGCCGGCCCGACGGATCGACGCGATAGCAATTGGTCGGCAACTCGCGGCGGCCCGGCACGAAGCCGGCCGGCTGACCGATCTTCGGGTTGAGCTTGCCGCCCGCATTGCTCGGTCCGCCCGCAACGTCGGGCTCGCCCTCATAGAGCTGGCCGCCATAGGGCGGATCGGTGAACCAGTAGCTGCCGTCGGGATGCGCGACGACGTCGTTCGGCGAGTTCAGCTTCTTGCCGCCGAAATTGTCGGCGAGCACCGTTGCGGTGCCGTCGTGCTCGTAGCGTGTAACGCGGCGGGTGAGGTGCTCGCAGGAGAGTTGCCGTCCCTGGAAGTCGAACGAGTTGCCGTTCGAGTTGTTGGAGGGCGTGCGGAATACGCTGACGCGGCCGTCATCCTCGGTCCAGCGCATCTGCCGGTTGTTGGGAATGTCGCTCCACAGGAGATAGCGGCCCTGCGCGCTCCAGGCCGGACCTTCGGCCCACAGCAGTCCGGTATAGAGACGCTTGATCGCCGTGTTGGGCTGCGCGAGATCGTTGAAGGACGGATCGACTGCGATGATGTCAGGATCCCAGAAATAAGTCGTTGGCGCGCCGTTCGGTCCGAAATCGCGCGGCGGCGTGGTGATGGTCGATGGCGGTGCCACGGGGCCGGTTTGCGCCAGCGCACCGCTGGCTGCTGCTATGGTGGCGCCGGCGCAGGCCGCGAGCCCCTGGACAAGTCGTCGTCGTGAAAGCGCAGAATCTCGTTCGCATTCGTCTTGCGGCGTCATCGCGTCCTCCCGGTTCTGTGTGCGCTGGCCGGTTGATCCGGCCGAGCAACCCAAGGTTAATCCGGTCTGCGCCCGGTTGCGAGCGCCGTGTGTTATCCGTGAGTCTCTTGAGGGGTTGAGGTGTGCAATGCGAGACGATGCAGCGAATTCAGTTTGTCACGCGCGGGCCATCATGTTGCCAAAGTGGGTTGCGGATGAGCGAATGATTGCAATCATCAGGTCGTGCGACGTGCGGCGATTTGCCCCCGTATTTCCTCAGGTTGTGTGAAGCAATTAATACACCCGGGTGCCGCTTTCCGCCAAATTCCGGGCCGACAAGGTTCACTGAGCAGGCGCAAGGGAGGCCGACATGAGAGCGGCAGGGGTTGTCGTCATTCTGGCCATGATCGCAGGCTCGTCGTGCCGGGCCGATGAGTGCGCGAGCTTTTCCGCGAGCACCATGAAGGCGAACGGCGCGGTGGCCATGGCGAAATGGCGAACCGACTACCCGTCGATGCGGCTCAACCCTAACGATCAGCAGCCGTGGGAAGCGATCAATTTCCGCACCAAGCCGGCCGATTACATGAACGCCGTGCTCGGCACTGCGAAGTCGTCCTTCAAGATCGCAGACCGCAAGCTCGTCGGCACCGGCCAGGAGGAGTGGTGGATCTCGCAATGGCTCGACTATGGCTTTTCCGGCCGGGAGCCGTTGATGGGACTGACCAAGGAGCGCAGCCCGGATGCCAAGGATCTCTCCAAGACCAGCGGCGACAAATATCAGGTCTGGGCGGTCGGCTTCTACAACAGGCCTGGGGCCGCCGTGTTCGGTGATGTGTTTGCCGAGCCCTGCGATCCGTCCTTCCCGGTCGCGATCAAATTTCCATTCGACACGGCGTCGGTCAAATTCCTGTTCACCGATGCCTCACCCGACGAGGTGACGTATCTGCAGGGGGCGCCGGAATACGATGCCTTCATCGACCCCGTGCCGACAGGGTCGGGTCCCCCAGGTCACCCGGCCAACACGCGCTCGATCCGGACATTGCGTCTGCTCCAGGTCGACATTTCGGTAAGGGATCGCCGATCGACAGAGACCGGATGGGTGTTCGGGACGTTCGTCTGGCGCGGCCCGCCGACGGGCGACAAGCTGTTCGATAATCTCGTGCCGGTATCGCTGCAATGGGGCAACGACCCTGGCGTCTATAACAACGCGATCCGTGAAGGCTGGACCAATCCCGATCTGCTCGGTGTGACCTATGGCTGGGACGAGCGTCCGACCATGGGCTTCAACGGGCGCGCCAATGGGCCGGCCGACAATATCCGTTCGTCCTGCCTGTCGTGCCACGGCGCGGCACGCACGCCGCGCGCCTCGATCGGGCTGCTCGGCAGCAGCTTCAAGATCGCCGACCTCACCGATCCCATGAAGGTCAAGGCCCATGTCGACACCTGGTTCCAGAACATCAAGGCCGGCCAGCTCTTCCAGTCGTTCGAGCCGGCGGCATCCGCGCTCGACTATTCGCTGCAGCTCGAGGCGGCGGTTGTGCGGATGTGCCAGGCGTGCCAGTTCGGCGATCTCCGGGGTCCGACGCCCAAAGTCTGTCGCGCCACCGGCTTCTACAACCGCCCGGTCTGTAACGCGCCAGTTGAAACGAGCCTCCGGGAACGGCTGCTCAGCCTCGTGCCGCCGCCCCGGCAGTAACCGCTGCCGGGACCGCTCACCCGACCTTCTGCAGCCGCGCGCTGACGGTTCTTGCGATGGCTGCAGGCGTTTCATCGGGAATCGCAAAGCATGAGCTCGCATTGATCTCGCAGAGCACGTAGCTGTCGGCACCATCGGCGTCGCGCGGTCCGTAGAGGAAGTCGGCGTCCCAGATCACCGGCAGCGATGGCGCGTCGATGCCGAGCGTCGCCATCATCTGCGGCGTCCATTCGTCTTCCATCTTGCGCCGTAGTCTTTGGAATTGTGCGGCCTCCGGGCCGTGCATGATCCGCGGCCCGGGTTGCGCCTCCGGCGCATCCGGGCCTTCGGGTGGCGGCGGTACCAGTGCCTTGATCAATTGCTGCCCAAAGCCCGCGACCTTGGATCCGCTCATGTAGCAGCGGATCATTCCCTCGGGCAGGCGCGGCTGGAAGGCCTGATCGATGATGCAGCCGCCCCATCCGAAATAGGGCTCGCAGCGCGCAATCAGCGTATCGAGCGGAATGTCTTCAGGCATGCTGCCGCGCTGGGCGTGCAGCACCCGGACCTGTGCCGTATCCGGCAGCGCCTCGACCTTCCAGACGCCCTGACCACCATTGCCGCGATTCTGCTTGAGCACGCGCGGGCCGCCTTCGCGCAGGCGCGACGGAAAACTTGCGCGAAAATCGGCGGCGCTGTCGTAGCGATGCGTGTCGGTCCCCCAGCCGAGATGGCGCGTCCGGTACAGCACCTCCTTGACGCCCATCTTCAGGATCACGTCGGGATGGGCGCTGACCCACGGACCGCGCGCGGCAACATCGCGCAGCAGCGGATCGAGCGCCGCGCGCGTCTTGCCCTGATGGATCGGATCGACCCAGACCAGGACTCCATCGACGCCGAGCAACTGATCGCGCACCGCATCGGCAAAACCCTCGTCGTAAATGGCCGGCTGTGCGGCGATGCCGGCAGCCGCGAGCGCCTCGAAGACGCGGACGAAGCGGCTGGTCTGTGCCGTCGTGTCCCGGCGCGCGGCGGCGTCGCCGCGCGAGACGATGGCGATGGTGGGGCGGGAAGGGGTGTGACGGGAAGGGGAATGACGTTCGATGTCCATGCGCAAGCTCCACGACGGATCGGGTGTTGCGCAGAGCTTGGACGAGACGTCTCACGGGGAGTCTGCTTGTCCCCACAGCCGCAAGCCTACGCGACTTCGCGGCGGCGATTCAAGGCGACCCCGTCATTCGCTGTGGGAAGGCGGGCGCGCCGCCGCAACCAGGTCAACCTACCTGACCATCTTTTGGCATTGCAGTTGTTGCCATTTCTCGTCTAGAAACGCCGCACTGAGCCTCCCGGCAACGAACCGTCAACGGTTTTGGCCGAGGATTCTTGGGCTCAAAAGGGTCTGGCAATGCTGATTCGCGGCCAAAAGCATGGGATTTCGGGGGAGGCGGCTCTGGCCGCCGGTCCGTCCGTGCCCCTGGCCGCCATCCTGCCCACCCTCCTTATTGGCGAGCTCCTTCTTACCTGCCCCTGAGGGCCGGCTGGGCGCGACGCGCCTGGGCACTCAGGGGTTGTACGAGATCACCAGACCCTGACAGCGCCGAAGGAACGACCGGCGCGAACGCTTAAAGGAAAT
Organism: Bradyrhizobium guangdongense; assembly: GCF_006483445.1. Taxonomy (GTDB): domain Bacteria; phylum Pseudomonadota; class Alphaproteobacteria; order Rhizobiales; family Xanthobacteraceae; genus Bradyrhizobium; species Bradyrhizobium guangdongense_A. The sequence continues at coordinate 26,826 of NZ_PPPT01000181.1, forward strand.
TTCGAAATGGCCACCGTGAACAAGTCCGAGAAGGACCGCGTCATCATTTTCGACACCACGCTGCGCGACGGCGAGCAGTGCCCCGGCGCCACCATGACCTTCGAGGAGAAGATCGAGATCGCCGAGATGCTCGACGACATGGGCGTCGATGTCATCGAGGCCGGCTTCCCGATCACATCCGAAGGCGACTTCCAGGCGGTGAGCGAGATCGCCCGCCGCTCCAAGAACTCCGTGATCGCCGGCTTGTCGCGCGCCAACCCGAAGGACATTGACCGCTGCGCCGAAGCGGTGAAATTCGCCAGGCGCGGCCGCGTCCACACCGTGATTGCGACGTCGCCGCTGCACATGCGCGTCAAGCTGAACATGACGCCCGAGCAGGTGATGGAGCTCTCGATTGCCAACGTCACCCGCGCCCGCAACCAGATCGACGACGTCGAATGGTCGGCCGAAGACGCCACCCGCAGCGAGATGGACTACCTCTGCCGCATCGTCGAGGCCGTGATCAAGGCTGGTGCGACCACGGTCAATATCCCTGATACCGTCGGCTACACCACGCCGGAGGAATATCGTCACTTCATGCGCACCTTGATCGAGCGGGTGCCGAATTCCGACAAGGCGGTGTTTTCGGTTCACTGCCATAACGACCTCGGTATGGCGGTGGCAAACTCGCTGGCCGGCATCGCCGGCGGCGCGCGCCAGATCGAATGCACGGTCAACGGCATCGGCGAGCGGGCCGGCAACGCGTCGCTCGAGGAAGTCGTGATGGCCATCAACGTCCGCAACGACGTGTTTCCTTGGTGGAACAAGATCGACACCACGCAGCTGACCCGCGCCTCCAAGGTGGTGTCGGCGGCGACCTCGTTCCCCGTCCAGTACAACAAGGCGATCGTCGGCCGGAACGCCTTTGCGCATGAGAGCGGCATCCACCAGGACGGCGTGCTGAAGGACGCCTCGACCTACGAGATCATGCGGCCCGAGATGGTCGGCCTGAAGCAGTCCTCGCTGGTGCTCGGCAAACACTCCGGCCGCCACGCCTTCGTGCACAAGCTGGAGGAAATGGGCTACAAGCTCGGCCCGAACCAGCTGGAAGACGCGTTCGCGCGCATGAAGGCGCTCGCCGACCGCAAGAAGGACATCTACGACGAGGACATCGAAGCCCTCGTGGACGAGGAGATGGCCGCCTCGCACGACCGCATCAAGCTGACCTCGCTGACGGTGATCGCCGGCACCCATGGCCCGCAGCGCGCGACCATGAAGCTCGACGTCGACGGCCAGATCAAGATCGAGGAAGCCGAGGGCAACGGCCCGGTCGATGCCGTCTTCAACTGCATCAAGGCGCTGGTGCCGCACGAGGCAAAGCTCGAGCTGTACCAGGTCCACGCCGTCACCGAAGGCACCGACGCGCAGGCCGAAGTGTCGGTGCGGCTGTCGCATGAGGGACGCGCGATGACGGCACGCGCGGCGGATCCGGATACGCTGGTGGCGTCGGCAAAAGCCTATCTCGGCGCGCTGAACAAGATCGTCATGAAGCGCCAGCGCGACACCGTGCAGACGGCAGCTGCGAGCTGACACGCGGAGCTTGTCATTCCGGGTTCGGCTGTTCGCGCCGCCCCGGAATGACGGGCAGTTGTATACCAGCCCTGCGAACGACCAATAGCGCGTGCGCCGGCTCCCGGTTAGGCTGCCGGCGTCTTTCATTTCGGACGCGGCCAGCATCCTGCGAGCCACGTCCCCAATAACAAACAAGGGGAGAGATTATGGGCAAATTTACTTTTGCAGCGTCCATCGCCGGCCTGTCGATCGCGGCACTGGCCTTCGCCGGGCCCGCCGCGGCACAGTCGCCGATCATCATCAAGTTCAGCCATGTCGTCGCCAACGACACGCCGAAGGGCAAGGCGTCCGAAAAGTTCAAGGAACTGGCCGAAAAATATACCGGCGGCAAGGTGAAGGTCGAGGTCTACCCGAACTCGACGCTCTACAAGGACAAGGAGGAGCTCGAGGCGCTGCAGCTCGGCAGCGTGCAGATGCTCGCGCCGTCCAACTCGAAATTCGGTCCGCTCGGCATCAAGGAGTTCGAGGCGTTCGATCTGCCCTATCTGCTGCCGGACCTGAAGACGCTGCGCAAGGTGACGGAAGGCCCGCTCGGCACGAAGCTGCTCAAGCTGCTCGATGCCAAGGGCATCACCGGCCTTGCCTATTGGGACAACGGCTTCAAGCAGATGAGCGCCAACAAGAAGCTGATCGAACCCGATGACTACAAGGGCGTGAAATTCCGCATCCAGTCCTCGCGCGTGATCCAGGCGCAGTTCAAGGCGCTCGGCTCGCTGCCGCAGGTGATGGCGTTCGGTGAGGTCTACCAGGCGCTGCAGACCGGCGTCGTCGACGGGCAGGAGAACACCTGGTCCAACATCTACACCCAGAAAATGCACGAGGTGCAAAAGTACATCACCGAGACCAATCACGGCTACATCGGCTACGTCGTCATCGTGAACAAGAAGTTCTGGGACGATCTGCCGGCCGACATCCGCGGCCAGCTCGAAAAGGCGATGAAGGAAGCGACCGACTTCAACAACACGCAATCGCAGAAGGAGAACGACGACGCGCTCGCCGAGATCAAGAAGAGCGGCAAGAGCGAGATCCTCAAGCTGACGCCGGACCAGGACGCCGCGATGCGAAAGGCGATGGAGCCGGTCTACAAGGATGCCGCTGGCCGCGTCGGCCAGGGGCTGATCGACGAATTCGTGAAGGAGGCCAAAAGCGCTACGAACTAGGCGCAGCGAACTGACTGCGCGCCACGAATCCCGGCGAACGATGAATGAAAGGCCTCCGCCGGTATGCGGAGGCTTTCTCGTTGTTGCGAACGATTTCAAACTGTAGATGGTGCATTACATCTTGGTAAGGCACGCGTCCCTGACCAGTTTGTAAGTTGAATACGGCTTCGCCTGCGCTCATCTTGAGGCAACCTTGATGAGGAGGTTCGTATGAAGAAGTTCGCCATCGCCGCTGTCGCAGTCCTGAGCATCGCAGCCTCGGGCGCGGTCTACGCGCAGTACCACCGCTTTCACGACCGCATGCACCACATGCGGATGAATCCGGAAGACCGCGCCGCCTTCGTCGACGCGCGTATCGCCGCCGTGCATGCCGGGCTGAAGCTCAACGCCGACCAAGAGAAGCTGTGGCCGCCGGTCGAGGCCGCCGTGCGCGATTTTGCAAAACTGCGGATCGATCGGGCGAACGCGCGGATGAACCCGCCGCAAGGCAGCGCGGACAAGCCTGACGATCCGGTCGCCCGGCTGCGCCAGCGCGCCGACGATATGGGTGCCACCTCGGCCGCCCTGAAGAGGATCGCCGATGCCGCCGACCCCCTCTACAAGACGCTCGACGACGGCCAGAAGCGCCGGCTCGCCGCCCTAACCCGCCACCGCGGCCCGTTCGGCGGCGGCGAGGAGGGGGGACCCCGCGGCTTCATGGAGCACCGCATGGACCGCATGATGGAACGCGGCATGGACCGCTTTCATGGTGATCGGGACGGCGGGCCCGACCGGGATGGCGGCCGGCTCTGAGAAGACCGGACTTTCACGGGATTAGCCTTCGCGAAGCTGCTGGAATCCAGCGGCTTTTCGCGTTTTCGGGGCAGGACATGAACCCTTGGAAAACATCGGCTGCATCGCTTGCCATCGTCAGCTTTGCTTGCTAAACGACCGGCCTCGCAAGGGCGTTCGCGCCTTTCGGGCGCATAGCTCAGTTGGTAGAGCAGCTGACTCTTAATCAGCGGGTCCCAGGTTCGAGCCCTGGTGCGCCCACCATAAAATCAGGTTCTGGCAAGGCCTGTGCCTCAGAGTGGACCTTTGGTTGGAAAGCCAGATTGATCCATCCTGATCGGATCTTGGTCGAAAAACCAACTCACGTGTCCCGATTCCCATTTCGTCTCTGCAGTTTGCGCCGTGAGATCCAGGGCGAAGATCGCGTGGTCGATGAGACCGGGATCCGCGTCATGCCTCCACTGGACGATTTGGTCATTTTGACTTATTGAACAAGTTAAAATCGAAAGGTCGTTGTCTGGTGGCCAATATCGACCCAATCCGTCGTGCGGAGATCGGCCGCGAGAAAAGAGCCAGGACGCGCGCCCAACTGATCGCTGCTGCGAACGCACTCTTCGCCCGCCAGGCCGTGGAGTCGGTCACGGTTGACGACGTGGTGCGGGAGGCCGAGGTCGCCAAGGGAACATTTTACGTTCACTTCAAGGACCTGCGCGAGTTGACGGCGGCCGTGGCCGACGAATTGGTATCCGCCATAGATGACCTGTTTCAGCCAGTCCGGCTTTCCATCGACGAACCCGCGCTTCGCATAGCTTACGGCTGTAGCTGCTTCATCGATCGGGCACTTGCTGATGCCCGCTGGGCTGCCCTGACGGCTCGTATGACCGTAGCCGCGGCGAATGTCGGCGAGGTCGCTCGTCGGCGCCTGTTCGAAGACATCAGGCAGCACGTGAAACGTCTGCCGGCAACCAGCTCCATCAACCCCGAACTTGGTCTGGAAGTTGTGGTTGGCATCCAGCTGCAAGTGCTTGGTGCCATCGCCGAAGGCCGCTTGACCTCGCGCGATCGCGAAGGTGCGATTGCGGCCATCCTGCGCGCGATCGATGTCGACGCACGGCAGCTCAAATCCGTGCTGGCGCGCCTGCCGGAGCCCCTGCAAGGTACGGAAGCGCCCAAAGGGAGGGCGAGGGGGCGACTCCGCCGCCCGCGGGCGTAGAATCGTCGGGCGCTCAAGGACCGACGATTTCGGTTACCTGTTCACCGAGGTCAATCGTGCCGTCGCGGCTGGCGATGCGTGCGCTGATCCGGTCACCCGGCTTGAGATATTGCGGCCTCCGCGCCTGCGCCTTGAAGAAAAGCTGCCACAGGGTGCGCTCCGGCAGCAGCTGAATCAGCTTGCGTAATGGCGGCGGCGGGACCTGCAAGGCGCAGCCGCTCGGTGTGCCCGTCAGAAGCACGTCGCCGGGCAGCACGTTGGCGAACGTCGAGAGCTCGGAGATCGTCTCGGCCGGCTTGAACACCAGATTGGCCGTGGTATCGCGCTGCCGTGGCGTGCCATTGACGTCGAGCTCGAGCGCGAGCTCGTCGACCACGGAAAACTCGCTTCGTTCCAGAACGGTCAGCCACGGTCCGATCGGGCAGAACCCACGGTAGCTCTTGCCCTTGAAAAACTGCGTTTGCGGCAACTGCACGTCACGGGCGCTGAGATCGTTGGCGATGGTGATGGCAAACACATGGTCAGCAAGCGTTTCGCGCGTGACCGTAATCGCGGACGTGATCGGGCGACGAAAGACCAGAGCGAGTTCGATCTCGTAGTCCAGGAGCTTGACGTGCGCGGGGCGAAGCACTGCGTCGTGGGCAGAGCAGACCGAGGCGTCGGCCTTGGTGAAGAACATGTTGAATAACTTGGCGTCCGGATCCATGCCGGATTCGATCATGTGCTGACGATAGTTGGCTCCCTGGCAATACAGCCGAGCCGGTGTCGTCACTGGCGACAGAATCTTGGCGGATGCCAGCGCAATTCGCGTGGCCCGGGCCGGCGCCCCGCGCCAGTCCGCTTCGCCGTGCTCGATGAGCGCGGCGGTGGTCGCATAGTCGCCCGACAGCGGCGCGATTTGCGTCCCCGTCACCACGCCCCAGCGGGGGCCCTGACCTGCTTCGAAACGCACAAGATTGGTCGCCAAGGCATTCTCCCTTTCACTGGCCATTGCATGATCGTCGCCAATTTCCGCTGTCGTGACAGCGGCTTGGTTCAAATTCGTGCACGACGTTAATCTCATATTGACGATTTAGTCGTTTTGACTATCATGTTCAAAAATAGTTGTCGACCCTGCGGGGGAGGAAAGCTCGAATGGCGGTGGAAAGCATTGCGGCACGGGCGGCGCTACGTGATGTCGACGTTGCGATCGTTGGCGCAGGGCCCGTGGGATTGATGTTGGCCAATCTGCTCGGCATGGCCGGGATCCAGGTTGCCGTCCTCGAGGCCAATGCAGAACTCCTCGGACTGCCGCGGGCCATCGCCTATGATTCAGAGACGCTTCGGCTGTTCGCGCAAATCGGGCTGCTCGGCGAAATCGAGGGCGGCCTCATCAAGAACCCCCATGTCCGGTACCTCAATTCGCGCGGTCGAGTGCTGATGCAGGCAGACATGCCGGCCCACGGGCCTTACGGCCACTCGTCGCTGGGTACGTTCTATCAGCCGGATTTCGAGCGGGTCTTGCTGAGGGGGCTGGCCCGGTTCGACACCGTGAAGGTGCTGTTCGGCCATCAAGTCACCAGCCTCTTGCAGCGCGGCGAGGATGCCGTGTTGTCGATCGCGACGCGCAACGGCCCGAGCAGCTTGCGGGCGAAGTTCGTGGCCGGCTGCGATGGTGGAACGAGCCGGGTTCGCGACATGCTCGGGGTCAGGCTGATCGGATCGACCTATGCGCAGCGATGGCTCGTCGTCGATGCGATCGTCAAGAAGCATCGTGTTGACCAGATCAGCTTCCATTGCGATCCGCGCCGTCCGCGCGTTGAACTGCCTGCGGTCGGCGAACGTGTTCGCTGGGAATTCATGCAGCTACCGGGAGAAACCGAAGAGGAGCTGAAGAATGATGCCCGGATCACCGAGCTGATCGCGGAAAGCGCCGGGTATCGCGAAGTCGAGATCGAGCGCAAGGCGGTGTACACGTTTCACGCCCGCGTTGCGGACCGCTGGCGCAACCGACGTGGTTTCCTTGCCGGCGATGCGGCACACCTCATGCCGCCGTTCGCGGGGCAGGGCATGAACGGCGGCATGAAGGATGCCGTCAATCTCGCCTGGAAGCTTTCGTCGGTTCTCAAGGGATTTGCCCCGGAGGCGATCCTGGACAGCTATGAGCAGGAACGCGCGCCCGTGGTGCGCAAGATGGTCGAGCTGTCCCGCAGGCTCGGTGCCGTCATCATGCCGACCAGCCGGCGCGCCGCTGCGCTGCGCGACGCCATTTTTGCCTGCCTCAACATGTCGCGTGCGTTCCGGGCGTTTATCGGTCGCGGTGGCGTGATGCCGCCGCCGGCGATCGGCCGCAGTTCGCTGACAGGCGCGGGGCGCGATGTCCTGATCGGCCAGATGCTGCCGCAACCCGGCGTGAAGACGCCGGACGGCTCGTTCCTGCTCGATGCGTTTCAGGCCTGCCATCAATGGATGGTGCTCGGCATCGGCGTCGATCCGGCAACGATGCTCTCGGCGCGTGATCGCCGCATTCTCGATGCGCTCGACGCCCGTTCGATCTGCATCAATGGCTCTGGCGCGAGCCAGCATACGCTCGAGCTGAGATGCGACGATGCGGTGTTCCAGGCTTGGGCTAAACGTTACGCGGTGCGGGCGGTGCTCGTGCGACCCGACCGCTTCATCGCAGACCGGCTCGATGCGAAGGGACGCGACCTGCAGGTTCTCACCCCATTTGCGAAGTCGCTGGATGTCGCCGCACCTCCGATAGCGGCCTGAGCTCAGGAGAAAGATATGTCCAACGGTATTCCCAAAAGCGGTCCCGGTAGTATCGAGCTGAAGCGCGGCGTCTCGCCCCTGGTGAAGGCTGACCGGCTGCTTTACGCGCATTTCGAGCGGCCCGATCTCGAAACGGCGGAACGCTATCTGGTCGACTTTGGCCTGGTCCGTGCGGCGGGAAGCGACAGCGACCTGTTCATGCGTGGGACGGCTCCCGCGCCTTATATCTACCGTGTCACGCGCGGGCGCGAGGCGCGGTTCCTCGGCATCGGGCTCTCGGTGCCAAAGGCCGACGATCTCGAGATGCTGGCTCGAAAATTCGGCAGCCGGGTCGAGCCGGCCGACGGGCCGGGCGACGGCTCGGTCGTGCACCTGCGCGATCCGGAAAACGTCGCGGTCCACGTTCATCACGGCTTCACCCCAAGCGAGCCGCTGCCGGCTCGCCCGCAAATTCTGCACAACGCGCCGGATCAAACCGTGCGCGTCAACGACACCCAGCGACCAAAGCTCGAGCCGCCGCAAGTTACCAAGCTCGGTCATCTCGTGCTGGAGACGCCGAATTTCAGCCGCAGTGCGCGCTGGTACATGGAGACGTTCGGCTTCATCCCGTCGGACGTGATGTGCCTCGCCGACGGCACGCCGGTGGGCTCGTTCATGCGGCTTGACCGCGGCGACGAGCCGACCGACCATCATACAATCTTTGTCGCCATGGGAATGGAGTCGAAGGTCGACCATGTCGCGTTCGAGGTCGTCGATCTCGATGCCGTGGAGATGGGTCAACAGGTGCTATTGGCGAAACGCTATCGCCACGCCTGGGGCGTGGGCCGTCACCTGCTGGGCAGCCAGATCTTCGACTATTGGCGCGACCCCTGGGGCCAGAAACATGAGCACTACGCGGACGGGGACCTGTTCGACGCGGCGCAGCCGGCGGGCTACCACCTGATGGATCGCAGCGGCCTCTACCAGTGGGGGCCGGACCTGCCCGACGACTTCATCGATACACGCATGACACCCGGACGGCTCTGGCGGGTGCTGAAGCTGGCGCTCAGCGACAAGACGCGGGTGAAGCTCCTGGTGGCCCTGAAGAACAGCATGGCGCGCCCGGGCCGCCAGTGGCAACGCTGAACCCGCAGCGCCTGATCCCTCTCTTCGAAATGGTCCATTAGCAAATGGTCACGACACCTGAAATCAAGCGGAGCTGCGAGCGAGCGGCAGCGAGTTCGCGCGCAGTGCTGATGTGTCTCGGGCCATCGGCACAGGGCAGCCTGGAAATCCAGCGCGTGCTCCGCCGAGAGCCGAGACCTGATGAGGTCGAGGTCGCAGTGAGGGCAGCGTCCGTCAATCCGATCGACGTGCGGCGCGCGCAGGGATACGGCCGGCGACTGCTTCGCTGCTCGGTGCCGGCAAGTTTCCCATGGTGCTCGGCAACGATATGGCAGGTATCGTCACGGCCGTGGGGGGCGCGGTCACGGCCTTCAACATCGGCGATCCCGTGTACGGCGTGAAGCCGCCCTCGACCGACGGCACCCACGCGAGCCATGTGCTGGTCAAGGCTGCGCATCTCCTGCCGGCGCCGTCGGAGACGGACCTTCAGGCGCTCGCGGCGCTTCCCTACAGCTTCATCACCATGTGGCTTGCGGTCCGTGGCGCCGGACTGACGCCGCAGAATGCTCGCGGAAAAAACGTGCTCGTCCTTGGCGCCGCCGGCGGCCTTGGGACGCTGGCGCTGCAGATGTTGTCCACCTGGGGAGCCACGGTTGCGGCGATCGCATGGCCGCAGGATTTCGGGGCCTGCCGGGAAGCGGGCGCCAGTGTCGTGGTCGACAGCACGGACAAGCCGTTCGCATCGCTTCCGCGGACCTTCGATGCGACGCTGAATTTCGCGTCATGGGAACACGAACGCTCGCTGCTCGCCTGCCTTCGCGACGGTGCGATCGGCCATGCCACGACGGTGCATCCCCTCCTCGGAAATTTCGATGAGCTCGGCTGGGTACGTGGCGCGCTCAAGACGATGTCCGACAAGCGGAGCCACCGCGCCGCCCTGCCGAAAGGCGTGCCAAACTACCACTGGACGACCTTCCGGCCCGAACCTGCTGCTCTCGCCGAGTTGCGGCAACTTGTTGAGCAGCGGCGCGTCCATCTCCCGATTGGCCTGCGGGTGCCGATGACCCACGCGGCACAGGCGTTCGATCACGTCAGGGCAAGCGGCCGGGGTCGGGCACTGATCCTGTGTTCGGTGTGATGTTCCTTGTGGTCGGCGGCTTGTTGCCGTCCCGCCAGCTTCTTCAACGGGGGAGGAGCGTGCCATCAGGGATCAACCTCGATTCTGATCCATCGCGTTGAGCGCCTCGCGCACGGTTTCCACGAGATCCAAAGCCACGGGCGACGGGCTGCGTTGCGCGGGGAATACGGCCGCGAATTCGAAGTCGATCCGTGGAACGAAGCGGCGCACGACGACGCCGCGCGTCGAGAATTCCTGCGCGGTGAACGGATCGCAGATCGCCACCCCGAGCCCGGACGATACCATCCCGCACATGATCTCCGACAGCGCGGTCTCGACGCGAAGGACGCGGCGGACGTCGTCACGACTGAAGGCCTGGTCGATCAGATGTCGTCCGCTCGACCCGGCCGACAGCGACACGAATGTCTCGCCCTCGAAATCGCGCGGCTGCAAAACGTCCTTTGCCGCCAGGCGATGTCCCGATGGCAGCACCGCGACGCGCGCCAGCGCCGGCAGCCGCAGGCTCGGCAGGCCGGAATGTGCGATCGGCACCTCGGCGAAGCCGACGTCGCATTGGTTGTTCAGCACCCAGTCGACCACGATCGGTGAGATCACACCGAAGAAGGCGAGATTGAGGTTGGGCCGCTCCTTGAGAAAATGGCCCGCGAGCCGCGGCAGGTAGCCGTTGGACAGCGCCGGCAGCGCGGCGATTCTCAGCGTGCCGGTGCGACGGCTGCGGATCTCTTCGGCGGCCGCGGTGATGCGTTCGAGGCCGACGAAGGAGCGCTCCACTTCCATATAGAGTGCGGTTGCGGCGGCGGTCGGCACCAGCCCGGTGCCGCGTCGCTCGAACAACTTCATCTTCAATAGTCCCTGGAAGTCGCGCAACAGCCGGCTGACCGCAGGCTGCGTTACGGCCACGAGCTTGGCCGCCTCGGTCACGCTGCCCGTCACCATCATCGCGCGGAAGGCTTCAACCTGCCGCGAATTAATCCGCGCCATTCCGGCTCCAATTCATAACATTTCGGCATATAGATGGTGCCATTATTCATTGGACGCCGAAAGGCTGCATTGCAATATTTTTCAGCAGTACTGGAGATCGCTCGTTTTTCCGGCATCCGGCACCTCGCCTCGTTCCCCGTATTGGAGATCGGTCCACATGAAGTCTCTCAGCCTCCTGACTGCGATCAGCCTCGCGGCGCTCGCCGTGGTTCCCTCGGCCGTCTCGGCCCAGCAAAAGACGCTTTATGTCGCCGGCTATGGCGGCTCGTTCGAGAAGACGATCCGCGACGAGGTGCTCCCGAACTTCGAGAAGGAGAACGGCGTCAAGGTCGAATACGTCGCCGGCAATTCCACGGACACGCTGGCAAAGCTCCAGGCGCAGAAGGGCAACCAGCAGATCGACGTCGCCATCGTCGACGACGGCCCGATGTACCAGGCGATCCAGCTCGGCTTCTGCGGCAAGCTTGACGGCCTGCCGGCCGATCTCTACGACGCCGCCCGTTTCAAGGACGACCGCGCGGTTGCAATCGGCATCGTCGCGACCGGTCTGATGTACAACACCAAGGTCTTTGCAGAGAAGGGCTGGGCGCCGCCGACCTCCTGGAACGACCTGAAGGATCCAAAATACGCAAAGCAGCTCGTCGTTCCGCCGATCAACAACACCTACGGCCTCGAAGCGCTGGTGATGCTGTCGAAGATGAACGGCGGTGGCGAGTCCAACGTCGATTCCGGTTTCAAGATCTTCAAGACCGACATCAATCCGAACGTGCTCGCCTACGAGCCCTCGCCCGGCAAGATGACTGAGCTGTTCCAGTCCGGCCAGGCCGTCATCGCGGTGTGGGGCACGGGCCGCGTGCAGAGCTTTGCCAATACCGGCTTCCCCGTCGACTTCGTCTATCCGAAGGAAGGTGCGGCAACATTGCTGACGACGGCCTGTCCCATTGCCAAGCCCGGTGCCTCGCCGCTCGCGGCCAGCTTCATCAAGATGCTGCTCGATCCGAAAATCCAGCTCGTGTTGCTGAAGGACTATGGCTACGGCCCGGTGCTGAAATCGCTCGTGATCCCGCCGGAGCTCGGCAAGATGGCCCCGATCGGCGAGCGTGCGGCAAAGCTCTATAATCCCGACTGGACGGTCATCAACGAGAAGCGCGAGGAGTGGACCAAGCGCTGGAACCGCGAGGTCGAGCGCTGATCTGATCGTTAGCGGCGGAGACAGCATCATGGCTCATCTCGAGCTCGATCGGGTCGCCAAGCAGTTCGGCGCGCAGACTGTGGTCGATGACTTCAGTCTCGCGGTCGGCAAGGGGGAGTTCATCTCCTTCCTTGGCCCCTCCGGCTGCGGCAAGACCACCACCTTGCAGATGATCGCAGGCTTCCTCGACCCCACGCGCGGCGCGATCCGGCTGGAAGGCAAGGACCTGACTGCGATCCATCCGGCCAGGCGCGGGCTCGGCATCGTGTTCCAGAGCTACGCGCTGTTTCCGCACATGACGGCGGCGGAGAACGTCGCCTTCGGCCTGGAAATGCGTAGCGTGCCGCGCTCTGAGCGGGCCGAGCGCGTTCGCGCCGCGCTCGCGATGGTCGGCCTTGCCGGCTACGAGCAACGCCATCCGCGCCGCATGTCCGGCGGCCAGCAGCAGCGCGTGGCGCTGGCCCGTGCGCTCGTGATCAAGCCGAGCGTGCTGCTGCTCGACGAGCCACTGTCGAATCTCGATGCAAAACTGCGCGAGGAGATGCAGATCGAGCTGCGCCAGATCCAGCGCACGATCGGGACCACGACGATCCTGGTCACCCACGACCAGAACGAGGCGATGTCGCTGTCCGACCGCATCGTGGTGATGAGCCAGGGCCGCATCGAGCAGATCGGCACGCCGCAAGATACCTATGAGCGGCCGGCCTCGGCCTTCGTGTCGCAGTTCCTCGGCAAGACCAATGACTTTGCCGCGACGATCGATCGGACAGCTATGCCGGCGCGGCTGGTGGCGGGCTCCTGGAGCGCGCCGGCGCCGGCCGGCCTCAGCGGTCCCGTCACCGTCAGCATTCGCCCCGAGCGGATCGGCTTCGGCGATGCGGGCCTCGGCGCGAAGATCGTCACGCGGATATTCCAGGGCAATCACTGGCTGTTCCAGTGCGCGAGCGAATGCGGACCGGCGATCGTGATCCGCCAGAATGACGGTCAGGCGCAGCCGGCCGAAGGTGAGGGCGTTCGTCTCGCCTGGCGGGCGGAGGACATGAGCGTGCGCGGCGGAGCTGCGTCATGAGCTCGGTTGCCGAGGAACGGAGCATCCGCGCGCCGTGGGCGCTGACGGCGCCTGCCTTGATGCTGTTCGTCGGCGTGCTGCTGATTCCGCTCGCAATGACCGTGATGCTGTCGTTCCACGACTGGGGCCAGTACAAGGGCATCGAGCCAGTCTTCATCCTCAAGAACTGGCAGGAGATCGCGACCGATCCGTACTATGCCGAGATGTTCTGGCGCACGTTTCGGATCGCGATTCTGACCACGCTGCTCACCGCATTGTTGGGCGCACCCGAAGCCTACATCCTCAACCGCATGAGCGGGCGCTGGAAGAGCTTTTTCCTGCTCGTCATTCTCGGGCCGCTGCTGATCTCCGTGGTGGCGCGCACGCTCGGCTGGGCGCTGCTGTTCGGCGGCAACAACGGCCTCGCCAACAAGCTCCTGATGTCGCTCGGCGTGATCCGCTCGCCAATTCCCTTCATGTTCACCGAGACCGGCATGGTCGTCGCGCTCGCGCATGTGATGATGCCGTTCATGGTTCTGTCAGTGTGGGCGGCACTGCAGCGCCTCGATCCGCAGATCGAGAATGCCGCGATGTCGCTCGGCGCCGGCCCTGTGACCATCATCCGCCGCATCATCATGCCGCAGATCATGCCGGGCGTGTTGTCGGGCGCAATCATCGTGTTCTCGCTCTCGGCCAGCGCCTTTGCGACGCCCGCGATCATCGGCGGCCGCCGGCTCAAGGTCGCGGCAACGCTTGCCTATGACGAATTCCTCAATACGCTGAACTGGCCGCTGGGCGCGGCGGTCGCCACGCTTCTGCTGGCGGCGCTGGTGCTGATCGTGGTCGGCAGCAACGCGATGATCGAGCGCCGCTATGCGGAGGTGTTCCGATGAGACGGAACGGTCCGCTGGCGCTGGTCTTCCACGCCGTCTTCGTCACCGTCATGGTGGCGCCGATCCTGGTGGTCTGTCTCGTCGCCTTCACGCCCGAAGGCTATCTGTCGCTGCCGACCAATGGTTTTTCGCTGCGCTGGTTCAGGACGATCGCGAACTATCCCGAGTTCATCCACGCCTTCTGGATCAGCCTCGGGCTCGGGGCGCTGTCCTCCTTCGTCGCGCTCCTGTTCGCCGTGCCCGCGGCGCTTGCGATCGCGCGCTATCGTTTCCGCGGCCGCGATGCGCTTGCTGCGCTGTTCCTGTCGCCGCTGATGATCCCGCATGTCGTGCTCGGCATTGCCTTCCTGCGCTTCTTCACCTCGTTCGGGCTGGGTGGCAGTTTTGCGGCGCTGATCATCGCGCATGTCGTCATCGTGTTTCCGTTCGCGCTGCGGCTGACGCTTGCAGCCGCGATCGGCATGGACCTTTCGGTCGAGATGGCGGCGGTCTCGCTCGGCGCCGGCGGCTGGACGCTGTTCCGCCGGGTCACGCTGCCGCTGATCCTGCCCGGCGTCATCAGCGGCTGGGCGCTCGCCTTCATCCAGTCCTTCGACGATCTGACCATGACTGTCTTCCTCGCCGCACCCGGCACCGAGACGCTGCCCGTGCGCATGTTCCTCTACATTCAGGACAACATCGATCCGCTGGTGACGTCAGTCTCGGCCTGCGTCATCGCGATCACCATGACCGCCCTCATTCTGCTCGACCGCTTCTACGGGCTCGACCGCGTGCTCGCCGGCAAGGGCGATCCGGGGCGATAGGAGAACTCATGTCAGGGGAATACGACGTCGCCGTCGTCGGCGGCGGGCTGCTCGGCTCCGCCATCGCCTGGGGACTTGGCCGGCTCGGCAAGAGCGTCGCCGTGCTCGACGAGGGCGACATCGCCAAGCGCGCCTCGCGCGCGAATTTTGCGCTGGTCTGGGTCCAGAGCAAGGGGCTCGGCATGCCGGCCTATACGGTCTGGACGGTCCGGGCCTCGGAAGCGTGGGGCCAGCTTGCTTCGGAGCTGAAGCAGCAGAGCGGACTCGACGTCTGCTTGCAGCAGAATGGCGGCTTTCATCTCACGCTCGGCGAGGACGAATTCGGCCAGCGCAGCGAGCTGGTCACGCGCATGCACAACCAGGCGGGTGCCGCCGACTACAGGATGGAGATGCTCTCCGCCTCCGAGGTCAGGAAGTCGCTGCCGCTGATCGGGCCGGAGGTCTCCGGCGGCAGCTACTGCCCGCTCGACGGTCACGTCAATTCGCTGCGCACGTTTCGTGCCTTCCATACCGGTTTCAAGGCGTTCGGCATCGATTATTTCCCGGATCGCCCGGTCACGGCAATTACGAAGAGCGGCGGCGAATTCCGCCTGACGACGCCCGCCGGCGAAATCCGCGCGGGCAAGATCGTGCTCGCCGCCGGCAATGCCAACCAGACGCTCGCGCCGATGGTCGGTCTCCATGCGCCAATGGGCCCGACCCGCGGCCAGATCGTGGTGACCGAACGAACCGTGCCGTTCCTGCCGCATCCGCTGACCACGATCCGCCAGAGCGACGAGGGCACGGTGATGATCGGCGATAGCAAGGAAGAAGAGCTCGACGATCGCGCGCTGAAGCATTCGATCAGCGCCGTCATGGCCGATCGCGCGCAGCGGATGTTCCCGCATCTGGCGCGGCTCAACGTCGTCAGGAGCTGGGCCGGCATCCGCGTCATGCCGCAGGACGGTTTTCCGATCTACGACCAATCGGAGACGCATCCCGGGGCCTTCGTCGCTTGCTGTCATTCCGGCGTGACGCTCGCCTCCAATCACGCCTTCGATGTCGCGCGCATGGTCGCGCAGGGCTCACTCGAGCGGGAGCTGGTGGGTGCGTTCTCGGCCAGTCGCTTCGGCGGCGCAAGTGGCGCAAACGCCGGTTGTTAGATTCTGAGAAGGAGCCAAGGGGCATCCCCATGTTCAAGCGATCCGAACACGACAAGCGTCCGCTGGTCCAGATCTTCGTCGACGGCGTCGCCGTTGCGGCACGGCAGGGCGACACCGTTTCCGCGGCGCTGCTGGTCTCCGGCCGCGACGCGCGTCGAGCGACCGCGGTCAGCGGCGCGCCGCGTTTGCCCTATTGCATGATGGGCGTCTGCTTCGATTGCCTCGTCACTATCGACGGTGTCGGCAACCGCCAGGGCTGCCTCGTGCCAGTCACCGAAGGCATGCAGATCGAGATCCAGAAGGGCAAGCGGGAGATCGGAAAATGACCATGGCTCCGAAGCGCGAAGCCTACGACGTCGTGGTGATCGGGGCCGGTCCCGCCGGGCTCGCTGCGGCTGCGACGTCTGCCGAAGCCGGCTTGTCGACGCTGCTGCTCGACGAGAACATCGGTCCCGGCGGTCAGGTGTACCGCGCCATCGCCTCGACGCCCGTGAGCGAGCGCAATCAGCTCGGCGCCGATTATTGGGCGGGCGTCGACCTCGTGCAGGCGGTTCGTGCGAGCAGCGCGGAGATCATCCAGCGCGCGACGGTCTGGAGCCTCGATCGCAACCTCGATATCGCCGTCTCGATCGGCGGCGCGTCGGCCTTCGTCAAGGCGCGGCGCGTGATCCTCGCGACCGGCGCGCTGGAGCGGCCGTTCCCGATTCCGGGCTGGACGTTGCCAGGCGTGATGACCGCGGGCGCGGCGCAGACCATGTTGAAGTCGTCGGCGCTGGTGCCCGATGGCCGCACGGTGATCGCAGGGCAGGGGCCGCTGCTCTGGCTGCTCGCCGCGCAGATTCTTCGGCTCGGTGGCCGCATCGACCGCATCCTCGACACCACCGGGCGCGGCAATTACTTCGCGGCGCTGCCGCACGCCTTCGCCTTCCTGACCTCGCCCTATTTCGCCAAGGGCTTGTCGATGATGCGCGAGGTGCGGGCCAAGGTGCAGGTCGTCTCCGGCGTCACCGAGCTCGCCGCGACGGGCGACGGACAGCTCGCGAGCGTGAGCTATGTCGCCGGCGGCACGCGCGAGACCATCCCTGCGGATCTGCTGCTGCTGCACCAGGGCGTCGTACCCAACGTCAATCTGGCGATGGCCGCCGGTATCGAGCATCGCTGGGACGAACTGCAATTGTGCTGGTCGCCGACGCTCGATGCGAGCGGCAATTCATCGGTCGCCGGCATTGCGATTGCCGGTGACGGCGCCGGCATCGGTGGCGCGAATGCGGCCGTGGTTCGCGGCCGCATCGCGGCGCGTGCGGCGGTGGAGGCACTGGCGCCCGCGGCTGCCGAGAAACTCGTGCCGATGGCGACGCTCCGCGCCGATCTCGCCAGGGCCGAGCGCGGCCGTGTCTTCCTCGATACGCTGTTCCGCCCAGCGCCGCAGTTCCGTATTCCCACGGGCGACACCATCGTCTGTCGCTGCGAGGAGGTGACGGCGAAGGACATTCTCGATGCGGTTGCGATCGGCGCGACCGGGCCGAACCAGCTCAAGGCCTATCGCCGCACCGGCATGGGCCCTTGCCAGGGAAGGCTGTGCGGCCTCACCGTCACCGAGCTGATGGCGCAGGCGCGGGCCAGGAGCCCGCAGGAGATCGGCTATTACCGGCTGCGCGCGCCCGTGAAGCCGATCACGCTCGCCGAGCTCGCCGCCGTTCCGCAGAGCGAGGCCGACGTCAAGGCGGTGGTTCGCGGATGACGAGGTACGTGGATGCGATCGTCGTCGGCGGCGGCATCCACGGATGCTCGACCGCGCTGCATCTGTGTCTTGCCGGTATCAAGCCGGTGCTGATCGAGAAGGACTATGCCGGCCGGCATGCATCCGGCGTCAACGCCGGCGGCGTGCGCCAGCTCGCGCGGCACATCCCCGAAATCCCGCTTTCGATCCGCTCGATGGGGATCTGGGAGAAGATCGCCGATCTCCTCGACGACGATTGCAGTTTTGAGAGCCACGGCCAGGTTCTGGTCGCGGAGAACGAGGATGAGCTCGCAGTCTGCCGCGCACGCGTCGCCGAACTCAACGCGCTTGGCTTTGCCCACGAAGAGCTGATCGACGCGACCGAATTGCGCCGGCTGGTGCCGGCGGTGGCCGAAACCTGTCCCGGCGGCGTGGTCTCGCGGCGCGACGGCGCGGCCAATCCGGCGCAGACGACGACGGCGTTCCGGCGCAAGGCCGAGCAGCTCGGCGCGATCGTGCGCGAGGGCGTTGCTGCTACCAACATCCGGCAGAGCGCCGGCCTCTGGCACGTCGATGTCGGCGCCGAGAGCTTTGCCGCGCCGGTGCTGGTCAACGCCGCCGGCGCCTGGGCCGGGAAGATCGCCGCTGATCTCGGCGAGCCCGTTCCGGTCGAGACCGTGGCGCCGATGCTGATGATCACCTCGCGCGTACCCCACTTCATCGATCCGGTCGTGATCCTGCGCGGGCGAAAACTCTCCTTCAAGCAGTTCTCCAACGGCACCGTGCTGATCGGGGGCGGCCATCTGGCGACGCCCGATCAGGATCGCAACGAGACGGTCCTGGACTGGAAGAGCCTCGCGACCAGCGCCCGTACCGTGTTCGAGCTGTTCCCGGTGATGCGCAGCGCGACGATCGTCCGCGCCTGGGCCGGCATCGAGGCGAAGATGAAGGACGATCTGCCAGTATTCGGCCCGAGCAGCCGCCACAAGGGCCTCTATCACCAGTTCGGCTTCTCGCTGCACGGTTTCCAGCTCGGCCCCGGCGCCGGCGCCGTCATGGCGGAGCTGATCGCGAGCGGCGGCACCCAGACCCGCATCGGCGACCTCGGCATCGACCGTTTCCATCCTTCCAAGCTCTAACGAGAGGACATCATGAGCATCAATCGCAGCATCCGCACGCCCATCATGCACCGCGCGGTCGAAGCCAACGGCTTCGTCTTCGTTGGCGGCACCATCGCCGATGACACATCTGTCCCCATGGGCGATCAGACCCGCAACATCCTCGGCAAGATCGCCGGTTACCTGAAGGAGGCGGGCACCGATGCCTCGCGCGTGGTCAGCGCCTCGATCTTCGTGACCGACCTCTCGAAGAAGAAGGAGATGGATACGGCCTGGACGGAGTTCTTCGGCGATAATTTGCCGACCCGCGCCACCGTCGGCGTTGCCGATCTCGGTGGCGGTGCCCTGATCGAGGTGGTCGTGACGGCGCTCAAGGGTTGAAGGCCGCACGGAGCGAGCAGTGGGTGTCACCTGTCGTCGTCGAACGCAACGGTCCGGGCATTGTCGAGAGCTGCGTCAAACTCGGCTGGCGCGGCCGCCTGGCCGCGAGGAAATCGCTCGTGTGATGCCAAGCGGCGGTTGCCCGCCGCCGTACTGAGCCTCGTCAGGTGTTTATTGGTCAATATGCTTTGGCCGCATCGATCGGTAGGGAGCGGATAGCAGTAGCAGGAACAGCGCTCTGTTAGCCTTGTACTTGGCTGACGGCCGGCTTCTTTCGGAACCCTGCATGACAACGTGGCCTTCAGCCGTGCAAACGTGCCATCTCCAGGTCCCGCCACGCTTGTTCAGGACGATGTCGAAGACCGGAAATTGATCGGGCATTCTGGCGAGTGTATCCGTTGGAGGTCTCAGTGGTGAAGTCGGCACCGAAGGCTGGAAGCCTTCGGTGCCGTGCTTCCGAGCAGAGCCCTGTGGGGAGGGTCATGCTCGCTACGATCGGGTTCACCGGCCTGTGTAATTGGGGGGCAGGACCGGAAGATGACTTCCCAATCGATCCTTGAGCTGCGATGCCGAGAGTGCAGAGCAGGCCTCCCACTCCTCCGCGAGCCGTCGCTCCACAAATTGCTGCTCACCTTCGTCAGGGATGTTCGCAGCAGCTTGCCGTATTGTTCGACGTCGGCCTGGTGCGACCAGCGCTTGTCGTTCTCCTCAAACTGCATCGACCTCACTTCCTCGGCTGCGAGTTGGAGTTCAGCCTCGGCTTTTCCTCCATCGCATGCAGCTTCGCTTCTTCATCGACAAGCAGGTGCCGAATGGCTTGCCGCTTTTGCTCGTCGAGTTCGGTCGCAAGCAGCCTCTTGTAGTGCGCGATGTTCTGTTCGGCGATGAATCTGTCCATGGTTGGGGCCCTCACTCCACCACTTCAATCCTGTGCCATGAGGCGAACGCGTCGTCCTGTTCTCCTGAACATCTTGCAAGCGACGGGACGGCCCGCGTTGCAATTCGTGAGTGCCGCGGCGGCCGCGCCGCGAGCGGGGCGGCCGCACCGGCGCCTGGAAGCACGATCACACGAACGTCGGTCAGATCGGAAAGCAGCGACAGGTCTTCAACGATCGGGCCATCGCGGCCGTCGTGACCGGAGTTGCAGACCAGCACGACTTTCGGCCGCTCGTGGTCTTGGGCCGCCTCGAGCCATTTCGAGGCGCTTGGGAATGCGATGACCTCTGCGCCGTCGGTTGCCTCCTCGAGGCATTTGACAAGGTAGCTTCGGGTTGATTTGCACCGGTCGATCACGACAATCGGTCCACGACCTCCGCCCGGGTCATCCCGCCGGCCCCGACCGGACCTCGGCATGCCGGGGCCGAACCCGGCAGAAGCCCTGCCGTGGTGGGAAACCACTGGGTTGTCCGTTGTCACCGCCTCTACCCTGCGTTACGAGTCTTGTATTTGCAGCAGGCCGTTGATGCGGTATGCAGCATCGAAGGCTCGAGTTCCTTGCAGGATAGGGGGGCCGCAGGCGCATGAGAGCCCTCGGAAAATACTGAGAAACAAAGTCTCAGGGCTTCGCGATGGCTCGGCGTGGTGAGTGGGGTCGGCATGCCGAAGGCGGGGAAATACAGAGGCAACCCGAAAGCTCCGAGGCGCCGCACCGCGCGAGGGGCTGCCTCGGCCAAGCGACCGGTCAAGACGAAGCAGCGAGCGGCGTCTGCCAAAGACACCGTTGCGGCGCCGCAACCGTCGCAGCCCGACAAGGATCGCTTTCTCGTCGTTGGACTTGGCGCATCGGCCGGCGGACTCGAGGCAGTCAGGAGGCTGCTTGCGGCAATGCCGGCAAAGACCGGTTTTGCCTTCGTTCTCATCCAGCACCTCGACCCGCACCACAAAAGCATGATGGCCGAGCTGCTGGCGTCTGACACCGCGATGAAGGTGGTCCAGGCGACCGACGGCATGGCGCTCGAGCGCAACCGTCTCCACATCATCCCGCCACAGGCCGATCTCGCGCTAGACCACGGTGTCCTGCGGATTTCCCGACCGGCCATGCGGCACGGGGGAGGCATCGATTTCTTCCTGACCTCGCTGGCTCAGGCCTATGGCGAACGTGCCGTCGCGATCATCCTCTCGGGTACCGGCAGCGACGGCAGCGCCGGGGTCAAGGCGGTGAGCGAAAACGGCGGCCTGGTCATCGCCCAGGATCCGGAAGAGGCAGGCTATGCGGGAATGCCGCGCAGCGCGATCGCGACCGGCGCAGTCAACCTGGTGCTGCCCGCGGAGCGGATACCGCGGGCACTCCTCAGCTATGCGCAGCATCCCTATGTGACCGCCCGCCCCAAGAGGATAGCTCCCGTCGAGGAGGAGGCGGAACGCTCGCTCGACGAGCTGCTTGCGCTGCTGCAGGCACGAACGTCCCGCGATTTCGCTCACTACAAGAAGGCGACGCTGCTTCGCCGCACGCAACGGCGGATGGCGGCCGCAGGGGTCAATGAGTTCGCCGCCTATGTCAAAATGTTGCGAAAGGACGGCCGCGAGCTCGAGCTTCTCGCCAAGGACCTGCTCATCCACGTCACCAGCTTCTTCCGCGATCCGGACACCTTTGCGGCTCTGGCCAGGACCGTGATTCGCGATCTGGTGCGCCAGCACCGGGAGGATCTGCCGATCCGGGTCTGGGTGCCGGGCTGCAGCACAGGCGAGGAAGCCTACTCCATCGCCATGCTCTTTTTGGAAGAGTTCGCGGAGACGAAGCGCGGCCTGAAGCTCCAGGTGTTTGCGTCCGACGTCAGCGAGGACGCCGTCGCCTACGGACGCAACGGGCTGTATCCCGACTCGGTCAAGGCCGACATTGCCGAGGAGCGGCTGGCCCGGTTCTTCGTCCATGAGGCCGGCGGCTACCGGGTGAGCCGCGACCTGCGCGATTCGATCGTCTTCACCGTCCAGGATCTGTTGGCTGATCCGCCATTCTCGCACCTCGATCTCGTGTCCTGCCGCAACCTGCTGATCTACCTGCAGCCCAATGAGCAGGAGAAGGTGCTGACGGTGTTTCACTTCGCGCTGCGCGAGGGAGGCGTCCTGTTGCTTGGCAGTTCGGAGACCGTCGGCAAGCTCACCGATCATTTCGAGCCGGTTTCCGAAGCGATGCGGATATTCCGTCGCATCGGGCCCGTCCAGCAGCGCGGCAGGGCCGTGGCGCCGCTCATCGTCGATCGTAGCCGCACGCTCTGGCCGCGGCCTCCTGTCCCCCTTGAGGCCAAGCAACCCAACCTCGGCGATCTCGTCCACGATCAGTTGCTCGACACCTATGCGCCGGCCACCGTCCTGGTCAATCGCAGGTACCAGGGCTTGTACTTCTTCGGTCCGATCGATCGCTACCTTCGGGTGGCCCCGGGCGAGCCGAGCCAGGACCTGCCGAGCATGCTGCGCAACGGCCTGCCGTCCAAATTCCGCGCGGCAGCCCGTCAGGCGAGCCAGAGTCATGCAGTTGCCACCATCAGTGGCGGCCAGGTCAAACGCAACGGCGACAGCGTCACGGTGAATATCTCGGTCCGGCCGCTCCAGCATCACGGCGAAGAGCTGCTCCTCGTCACGTTCACCGACGAAGTCAGGCATCGGAAGGCTCCGGCTGCCGAATCGCCGGCGGAAGCATCGCGCACCGAACAGCTCGAACGGGAGCTCGAGACGACCCGCAGGGAACTCGAGGCGACGATCCGCGATCTGCAGGCCTCGAACCAGGAGCTGACGTCGCTCAATGAGGAAGCGGTTTCGCTGAACGAGGAATTTCAGTCGACGAATGAGGAATTGGAATCGTCGCGGGAGGAACTGCAGTCGCTCAACGAGGAGCTCACCACGGTCAATAATCAGCTTCAGGAGTCGCTCGACCGTGAGCGCAAGACAGGCGACGATCTCAAGAACATCCTGAACAGTTCCGACATCGCGACGCTGTTTCTCGACAGGAATCTCAACATCCGTCACTTCACGCCTGCGGCGGCTCCGTTGTTCAGCCTGATCGCAACCGACGTCGGCCGGCCGCTTGCCGACCTGGCGATCCGGTTCACGGATGTCGATCTGCTCGCCGATGCGCGCGCCGTACTTGCAAATCTCACTCTGCTCAGGCGTGACGTGCAGAGCGCGTCCGGAACATGGTATCTCTGCAGTATTTCTCCTTACCGGACCCAGGAGGACCGGATCGAAGGCGTGGTCATCAACCTCGCCGATATCTCGACGCTGAAGGCGGGCGAGGCGAAGCTTCGCGGCGCGTACGCTTATACTGAATCGATCATCGACACGATCCGCGAGCCG
>NZ_PPPT01000182.1 GCF_006483445.1 Bradyrhizobium guangdongense
TCGAGATTCCGGGTTCTCGCTTCGCGAGCTCCGGAATGACGTAAAGGCCAAAAAACAAAAACGCCGGCCCTCGGGCCGGCGTTTTGTTTTGTCTCTATTGCGTCCGCTCAGTCGAACAGCGCGTCGATGTCGTCCTGCGAGGCGTGGCCGACGTCGCCGGCGAGCTTCGGGCCGTTGAGCAGTTTGGAATCTTCGTCGCGGGTGTCGACGATCGGCGTGGCGTGCGCCTTGATCGCGTCGACGCCGCCCCAGATCTCCATCATCGCATTGATGTGCTGCTCGATGAACTTCATCGTGTTCATCACCTTGCTGATGCGCTGGCCGGTGAGATCCTGGAAGTTGCAGGCCTCGAAGATCGAGATCACGCGTTCCTGGATGTCGTCGGCAAGGCGCTTCTGCTGGTCGACCGAATCCACCTTGGAGAGGGCGCTCGCCGCCTGGTCGATCGACTCCGCCGCTTCGAGGATCTGCTGGGTGGCCTGTTCGGTACCGCCGACGACGGCGCCGAGCTCGCCATTGACCTTGGCCATCTCGCCGCCGTCAAAGCTCTTGCCGTGCAGCGTCGCGATCTCGCGTTTGGTGCGGTTGATGGCGTCGTGAATGAGGTCGAGCTCGACCTTCAGCTTCTCGCACTGTTCGATCTGGGCGCGGTAGGTTTCCAGCATCGCGCGGGTCTCGGCGACTTCATGCGCGACGACGGCTTCGGGCGAGGCCGGCGAAGCGTGTGCGGCATGGGAATTTCTTGCCATCTGGGCGCGGATGGCGCGCAACTCGGACATGATCTCGCTATGCATCGGCGCGGACTCGTCGGTCATTTCGGGAATTAGCACTTCGCCGACGATACCTTCCTCGGCACGAAAACGTTTGCGGTGAACAGCCATTCTGTACTCCCCCCACCTCACTCACGCGGCCTTTCTAGACCACAGCGATTTAACATGAGGTTCACGCGAGGAACTGTCGTGCAACCGCTTCCGATTGCGCGAAAAGGAGCGGTTAACCATGCGGGCGCGCCGTTCACCGAAAATAAACGCTAGTCGCCAAATCCGGCGTCCGTTGACGACGTGGTGAATCAAAACGCGGTTTCCGTTTACCAAACGAAGCGGCTTTTGATCTTAAGTGGCCTCGTCGCGAGGGCAGATCAGTGAAGCGCTCGTCGCGATGAACGGCACAGACGAAACAGTACAGAGTACGTCGATGTTCAAGAAAATGTCCGTCGCGCTGCTTGGCGGCGCGTGCACCCTCGTTGTCGGCGTCGATCCGGCATCCGCGATCGACACCGCAATCCCCGCAGAGCCAGCCGCGACCTACGCGCGTGAGCAACAGCCCCAGCCGGTGCGCGTTGCCTCCAACGAGCGCGCGGGCATGGGCGGCGGCTTCATCGAGTTCCTGTTCGGCGACCGGCCGCAGGGACAAGGGCAAGCCTACTATCCGCAGCAGCAGCCGATGTATCAGCAGCAGCCGGGCTATTACGATCCGCGGCAGTTGCCGCCGATGGGCCAGCCGCAGATGCAGGGCGCGCGGCAGGACGAGGCGCTCGATCCGCGCCAGCGCCAATTCGATCCAAAATTCGAGAAACAACTTGTTGACTATCACGGCAACGAAGGCAGCGGCACCGTCGTCGTCGATACGCCGAACAAGTTCCTCTATCTGGTGCAGGGAGGCGGCAAGGCGATGCGTTACGGCATCGGCGTCGGCCGTCCCGGATTCACCTGGTCCGGCGTCAAGACGATCTCGGCCAAGAAGGAATGGCCGGCCTGGACGCCGCCGCCGGAAATGCTGGTGCGCCGTCCCGATCTGCCGCGGCACATGGAAGGCGGGCCGGAAAATCCGCTGGGGGCCCGGGCGATGTATCTGGGCTCGTCGCTCTATCGCATCCACGGCTCCAACGAGCCCTGGACCATCGGCACCAACGTCTCCTCCGGCTGCATCCGCATGCGCAACGAGGACGTCATCGACCTCTACGGCCGCGTCAATGTCGGCACCAGGGTCGTGGTGATGTGAGGATCGCGCGGCCTCGCTGATGCCGCGGATGTGAGCAATCGTGAAGTCGCGGCGTATGGTGCGACAAGGCCGGAAGCCTAGCTACGCATGGCAACTTAATCTGGAGCAATGCGATGCGTACAATCTTGGCTTTAGGACTTCTCGTCGCCCTGACCGCCACGGTCAGTGCGGCGCCGGTGCACCACAAGCGGCATGCAGCGCCTGCCGCTCAGACCTTCGCCCCCCAGCTCACGCCGCGCGCGGCTGAGGGCTATGCCTATGTCCCTTATTCCACCCCGTACTCGGCGCCAGCGAACTACGGCAATCCCTACCAGAACTGGGGCGGCTGACGTCACCGAGTTCCATTGAAACAAAACGGCCGCCCGGTGGGCGGCCGTTCTGTTTTGGGACGCAGGCTCACTCAGGCGTAATCGCTGCCGCCGTCATCGCCCCCGCCGAAATCGCTGTCGTCATTGTCAAAGCCGTCGTCATCATCGTCCTGGTCGTCGTTCGACGCCTGGTCGAAATAGCCCTGACGCGAGTCTTGCTGCGGCTCATCGCGATGACGCGAGCCGATGTCGTTAAGGCCGGCATCGCGGGCCAGCGAGCCACCGGACTGGTCGCCGCTCCACGGGCTGGAGCTACGGTCGCCCAGGGCATTGGTATCGCCGAAGGCCTGCCCGTGCGATCCGCCCATCATGCCGCGGATGCTGGAGAGCAACAGCGAGCCGCCGACGACGCCGGCTGCGGCCGCAGCCGCCGTGCCCAGGAACGAACCGCCGCCACCGCCGACCGGCGGGGCGCCATAGCCCTGACCATAGGGCTGACCCTGACCATAGCCGGGCGGCTGCGCCTGCTGCATCGCCTGACCGGTGTTCCAGACCGGGCGGCTGTCGCGCGGCGGCACGTTCGGGACCGAGCTGCGTGACGACCCGCCGCCGAACAGCGTGCCGCGCATCGAATCCAGGAAACCACCGGACTGGTTCTGCTCAGGTGCATGGCTCGCCTCCAATTCCTGGATGCGGTCATTGGCACGCTTGAGCGCTTCGTCCTGCAGCAGCACGGTCTGCACCAGGGCATAGACGGCGCCCGGGGCCTTGCGCAGGCCGTCGG
>NZ_PPPT01000183.1 GCF_006483445.1 Bradyrhizobium guangdongense
CCACGAGCTCGGCATCGGGCAGGGCGTCGTTGTCGGTGAGCTGTACCCATTCGGCGCGGGCGAGATAAGGCGCCGGGCGCGCCAGCCCCTGTTCGATCAGGAGCGCGTAGGCCATGTTTGAGGTCTTGAACATGAAGCCGCCCGAGCGTTCGACGAAGCCGCCGGCGATCGCAAACATCTTGCCGCCGACCTTGAACACGGACGTACCCTCCCACTGGATCACCAGGGTGGCGCCGGGAAGACGCCGGCAATGCGCTTTGAAGGTTTTGGGATTCATGTCGCTGCGGGCGGGTCGAGGATCAGCCAAACCATTGTCCGAAGCTGCTGACGGCGACAAGTGCGAAAAGCATTGTGAGTTGTGCCGGGCCGTCGAGCGGTTACCATCCCGGCTAACGTTTTGCGACGACGGGGAGGCAGCATGAGCGAGCAGACGCGGATGGCAAAAGGATCGGACCTGTTCGTCCGGGCGCTCGAGAACGAGGGCGTCGACCGCATCTTTGGCGTACCCGGTGAGGAAAACCTGGATCTGGTCGAGTCCCTGCGCAACTCCAGGATCAAGCTGATCCTCACCCGGCACGAGCAGGCCGCCGCCTTCATGGCCGCGACCCACGGCCGGCTCACCGGCAAGCCCGGTGTCTGCCTGACGACGCTCGGTCCCGGCGCGCTCAATTTGTCGACCGGTGCGGCCTACGCGTATCTTGGTGCGATGCCGATGATCATGATCACCGGTCAAAAGGCGATCATGAGCAGCCGGCAGGCGCGCTTCCAGATCGTTGATGTCGTCGCCTCCATGAAGCCGCTGACCAAACTGGCGCGGCAGATCATCAGCGCATCGACCATCCCGACCGTGGTGCGCGATGCTTTCCGCGTCGCGATGGAGGAGCGGCCGGGTCCGGTCCATCTCGAATTGCCCGAAGACGTCGCGGGCGAGGAGGTCGCGCAAGTACCTGTCGTGCCGACCCACCCGATCGAAATCCCCGTTGCCCATCGTGCCGCGCTCGACCGCGCCGCCGAGATGATTTTGGCCGCAAAGCGCCCGCTGGTGATGATGGGCGCCGCGACCAGCCGCCCACGATCGACCCACGGCATCGCAAGCTTTGTGCGGCGGACCGGCATTCCCTTCTTCACGACGCAGATGGGCAAGGGCACCGTTCCCGGCGGAACCAATCTCTACATGGGCACTGCCGCGCTCTCCGAACGCGACTACGTCCACGACGCCATCGATGCGGCGGATCTCATTGTTGCCATCGGTCACGACGCGGTCGAAAAACCGCCCTTCATCATGGGTCCCTCAGGCCCGAAGGTCATCCATGTGAGTTACACGCCAGCGAGCGTCGAGCAGGTCTATTTCCCGGATGCGGAGGTCATCGGCGACGTCGGCCCGAGCCTCGAACTGCTTGCCGATCGCCTCGAAGGCAAGCTCTCCCATGCCGCCGCGCTGCTGCCGCTGCGCGAACGGATCCTCGCGCAAATCGCCGATCGCGCCACCGAATCCCGCTGGCCGCCGACGCCGCAGCGGATCGTCCACGACGTCCGCCAGGTCATGCCGGAGAACGGCATCGTCGCGCTCGACAACGGCATGTACAAGATCTGGTTCGCGCGCAATTACCGCACCCGCGTCGCCAACACGCTGCTGCTCGACAATGCGCTGGCGACCATGGGCGCCGGCCTGCCGTCGGCGATGATGGCGGCGATGCTGTACCCGGAACGCCGCGTGCTCGCGGTCTGCGGCGACGGCGGTTTTATGATGAACAGCCAGGAGATGGAGACGGCGGTTCGGCTGAAGCTCAATCTCGTCGTGCTGATCCTGGATGACGGCGCCTACGGCATGATCCGCTGGAAGCAGGCCGTCGATCATTTTGCCGATTTCGGCCTGACGTTCGGCAACCCTGATTTCACCCAATACGCACAATCCTATGGCGCCAAGGGGCACCGCATCGAAACCGTAGACAGCTTCGTGCCGACGCTCGATGCCGCCTTCAAGAGCGGTGGCGTGCACCTGATTTCGATCCCGATCGATTATTCGGAGAACGTGCGGGTGCTGGTCGACGAGCTGCGGGCGCACGCGGAGCACTAACGTTCGTCAAGCGCGAAACCCACTTGTGTCGGGCGCGGGGATCGCGGAAGGTCGCTCCAAGAATTCGCAACAACAGGACGTGAAATGACCCGCATACGCTGTGTCACCGAGATGGGCATGGGCGTCGACGTCCATGGCAAGGACGCGACCAAAGCGGCCAAGCGTGCGGTGTCAGATGCCATCCGCCATTCAAGTCTCGGCTTCTTCCGCATGATCGGGAAGACGGCGAACGACATGTTCGTGGATGTCACGATCGCCGTGCCCAATCCGGACGCGGTCGACAAGGACGCCGTTGCCAAGGAGCTCCCTTACGGCACGGTGACCGTCAACGCGGTCAAGGGCGCGCTGGAGATTCCTTCCGCTCCGGAACAGGGCAATGATCCCATCCTCATCGCCAACGCCGCCGTCATCGTCAGCTTCGACAAGGACTAGCCACCCGTGTCCGTGCGCGAGATCCATCCGCTGGACCGTCCGATCTGGTCCGCGCTGACGACGCGACAGAGTCATCTGGCGCTGGGCGGTGCGCAGGCGCGGCGCTTTCCGGCCGAGATTGGGCCCTTCGCCGATATGGCCGACATGTC
Source organism: Bradyrhizobium guangdongense (assembly GCF_006483445.1). Taxonomy (GTDB): domain Bacteria; phylum Pseudomonadota; class Alphaproteobacteria; order Rhizobiales; family Xanthobacteraceae; genus Bradyrhizobium; species Bradyrhizobium guangdongense_A. The sequence goes on from NZ_PPPT01000183.1 coordinate 2,659, forward strand.
GGAAGCAAGCTTCGCCGCCCTCGGCGAGCTGATGGCGCCGTCCGAATATGTCGTGCTGTTCACGCCGGAGAAGGTGAGCGCGCCTGACGGCTTCAAGGTGCTGCTCGCCAAGAGCGGCGAGCAGATGGTCGGAACGCCCGCCGAGAGCACGCTCTCCGGCGTCGAGATCGTGACGCTGGGTGCCGATGACGTTCCCGCGATGATGGCGCTGGTCGATTTGACCAAGCCGGGCCCGTTCGGCAAGCGCACGCACGAGCTCGGCACATTCCTCGGCATCCGTGACGGCGGCGAGCTCGTCGCGATGACCGGCGAGCGGATGAAGCCCGGCAACTACACCGAGATGACGGCGGTCTGTGTGCACCCGTCGCATCGCGGCCGCGGCTATGCGCAGGCCTTGCTCTCGGCAGTCGCCCGCCAGATCGTCGCGCGTGGCGAGATTCCTTTCCTGCACGTATTCTCCGACAACACCTCCGCTATCGCGCTCTACAAGCGGCAGGGCATGGAGATCAGGCGCAGCCTGGAAGTGACGGTGTTGCAGAAGCAAGGCTAGCTGAGGGGCGGGCTTCCCATCGACAAGATTCACGCTATATCCGTTGCAACGAATTTTGGGGAGCAGACGCAATGGACGCCAAGGTCGCCGATTTTTCCGCCGTACGGACGGCGATGCAGCGTTATGTCGATCAGGAGATCATTCCGGGCGTATCCTGGGCCGTGCTGCGCGGGCGTGACGTCGTCGACCAGCAATGCGTCGGATTTGCCGACCGCGAGGCCAAGGTCGCGCTGCGGCCCGACCATATCTTCCGCGCCTTCTCCAATACAAAACTCGTCATCACTATCGCGATCATGCTGCTGGTCGAGGAAGGCCGCATCGGGCTCGACGACGCGATCGAAAAGTTTCTGCCGCAGCTCGGCGATCGCAAGGTGTTGAAGGAGGGCGCGACGAGTCTCGCTGACGTCGAGCCGGCCAAGGGGTCGATTACCATCCGTCAACTTCTGACGCACACCGCGGGTCTCAGCTACGGCTTTTTCGATCCTGGCACGGTGCTGTTCAAGGCCTACAACGAAGCCAATGTGCTCAATCCGTTGACTCCGCTCACCGACATGATCGACAAGCTTGCCGATCTACCTTTGTCCTATCATCCAGGTGAATCCTGGGAGTATTCGGTGGCGACGGATGTGCTCGGTCGCGTCGTGGAGGTCGTCACTAGCCAGCCGCTCGATGCCTTCATCAAGGCGCGCGTCTTTGAACCGCCCGGCATGGTCGATACCGGATTCTATGTGCCGGAGGCAGAGCAGGGCAGGCTGGTGGGGTTCTATCGCGGCGCCGACGTGCTGGACCCGATGAAGCCGGGCCTGTGGCGTATCGCGGACACGCCCGCTCAGCTTTATCAAAAGTCGTTCCCGCGACTTTCGGGTGGCGGCGGCTTGGTCTCGACACTGCCGGACATGCTGGAACTGGTGCGCAGTCTCCTGCCCGGCGGCAAGACGCTGCTCAAGCCCGGCACGATCCAGACGATGATGACGAACCAGCTCCCGGCCGGAAGGACCATCCGGTTCGCAACGCTGGGGCCGATCCCGGGCAAGGGATTTGGTCTCGGCGGTGCGGTGACCCAGGTGCCGGGTCGGTTTGATCCGCCGAATTCGACTGGCGATTTCCAGTGGGGCGGCATCGCCGGCACTCATTGGTGGATCAGCCCAGGGGCCAATACCGCGGGCGTGCTGATGGCACAGCGGGAGATGAGCTTCTGGAATCCATTCTTCTTCGAGTTCAAGCGCCTGGCCTATCAGGCGGTCGGGGCCTGAAAAGAATCTGAACGGCACGCGAATCCTTCTGGGTCGTCGCGGCCTCTTACCAAGTGAGGCAATCAGCCTCGGCTTTGCGTGGGAGGTTTTGATGGCGTTCTACAGGAAGAATATCGGTAGCCGGCAGCAGATGATGCGGCTGGCGCTCGGCGTGGCGGTAGCGATTGCCGCGTTCGTCTATCTCTCTGGTTTTGCGGCTTGGCTGGTGGCAGCGAGCGGCCTCGGCTTCGCCTTGACCGGTCTCGTCGGCTACTGCCCGATGTGTGCAGTGGCTGGCATCGACACGGGAGATGCAAGGTGAGTGCGGCGTCGATCTCTACCGACCTGTTCGAGGCGGCGCGTCTCGGTGATCAGCATGCGATCGTCCGGCTGCTCGAAACGGCGCAGCCCGATATCCGGCGCTATGCGCGCGCGACCTGCCGGAGCTCGGCCGATGCCGAAGACGCCGCGCAGGAGGCGCTCTGGATCCTGTTCCGGCATGTCGGGACGATCCGCACGCTGTTGTCGCTGTCGTCGTGGCTGTTCAGCGTCGTCAGGCGCGAATGCCTGCGCCTCGCGCGCAAGGCGGGCCTCGCTGTACCAGTTGACGACAACGTAGCGGGGGCCGTGCTGCTCGCACGGCCCGAGGCCGACCTGCGGCTCGACATCGCGGCGGCGCTGGAAGCTCTGCCACCGCATTATCGCGACGTCGCGCTGATGCGCGACCTCAAGGAAATGACCATCGACGAGATCGCTACCGCCCACGGCATCACACGCGAGGCGACGAAAGCGCGGCTGCATCGCGCCCATACCTTGATGCGCGAATATCTGACGAGATGACGATGAGCGATTATCAGACACCGGACGATCTGAGATCCGTGGCGCGCTTCGTGGCGCTCGCGTCGGTCGAGTCCAGCGCCTTCCTCGCCTTCAATCGCAACATCGGCGAGGGTGCTGGCTAACTCACGCCGCCCGGAATCAACGGAACCCGGCCAAAAAGAAATTAAACCGATCGGTTGACAATCGGTGCTGGGCGCGTATGTTAAACCACATGGTTGAACAAACGCATCTCGACGCCGTTTTTCATGCGCTTGCGGATCCGACGCGGCGGGCGATGCTCGGGCAGTTGGCCGAGCGGGAACTCACGATCGGCGAACTCGCGACGCCCTTCAGCATGAGTTTCGCCGGTGCCTCCAAGCACGTGAAAGTGTTGGAGAATGCGGGGCTCGTGAGCCGCACCATCCGCGGTCGCACACATTTCTGTCGTCTGCAGGCCGCGCGGCTCGCGGAAGCCGATGCATGGCTCAAGCGTTATGAGCGCTTCTGGACCGAACGTCTCGACACGTTGGAAGCGCTGCTGCGGGCCGAAGACGAGGCGAACGCGGCAGTCAAGGCAAGCAGCAAGCCAACAATCAAGGCACCGAAGAAGTAAGGGAGTCGCACAATGGACACGAAGACCAAGCCTGACGCCTATGGCGAATTGATCGCACCGACGACATTGAAACTTCAGCGCCTGTTGCCCGGACCGATCGAGCGCATCTGGGCCTATCTCACCGACAGCGATCTGCGCCGCAAATGGCTGGCGGCGGGCGCGATGGAAATGAAGGTCGGCGCGCCCTTCGAGCTCACCTGGCGCAATGACGAGCTCAACGATCCACCGAGCAAGCGGCCGGAGGGCTTTCCCGAAGAGCACCGGATGCAGAGCCGGATCACCGAGCTCGAACCGCTGCGAAAACTCGCGATCGCCTGGGACAACAGTGGCGACGTGACCTTTGAACTGGAGCCAGCGGGCGCGGGCGTGCTGCTCACCGTGACGCACCGCCGTCTGCCTGACCGCGCGATGATGACCAAGGTCGGCGCCGGCTGGCACATGCATCTCGACATCCTGGTCGCGCAGGCCTCCGGCAAAGAGCCGCCGCTGTTCTGGGATGGCTGGGCGCGACTGCAGCAGGACTATGACCGGCGTCTGCCGGCCTGACAGCACACACACAACAAGACAACAAACACGAGGTTAGCCATGCAGACTCATGTCGTTTCGGCGCAGGAGTGGGAAGCCGCACGCCAGCAATTGCTGACGAAGGAAAAGGCGATGACGCGCGCGCGTGACGCGCTGGCCGCGGAGCGGCGGCGGATGCCGTGGCTTGCGGTGGAGAAGCAATATGCATTCGAAGGGCCGAAGGGCAAAGCGAGCCTGCTCGACCTGTTCGAGGGGCGCCATCAACTGATCGTCTACCGCGCCTTCTTCGAGCCCGGCGTGTTCGGCTGGCCCGTGCAGGCCTGCCGCGGCTGCTCCATGGTGGCCGACCAGGTTGCGCATCTCGCGCATTTGAATGCGCGCGACACCACGCTCGTGTTCGCTTCGCGCGCGCCGCAGGTGGATATCGCGCGGCTGAAGGAGCGGATGGGGTGGGAGATCCCCTGGTACACCGTCACCGACAGCTTTGACGCCGATTTCGGCGTCGGCGAGTGGCATGGTACCAACGTGTTCTTCCGCGACGGCAACAAAGTCTACCGCACCTATTTCATCAACAGCCGCGGCGACGAGCAGATGGGAGGCACCTGGAACTACCTCGACATCACGCCGCTGGGACGGCAGGAGGTGTGGGAGGATTCGCCCGAAGGCTATCCGCAGACCGCGACCTACAAATGGTGGAACTGGCACGACAGCTATGTCGAAGGTGCTGCACCCGACAAGCGATGGGTCGAGGTGTCGGACGCCGGCGAAGCCGCGTTCCGCAACGAGAAGGCGGGTACGAAGTCGTGAGCAAGCGAGCCGCGATCGGCGCAGCCTATTGGCTCCACCTCGCGGCCGCGCCGACCTTTGCGATCATGGCGATGCTGACGGCCGTGATCGGCGGCGGATCGATGGATGCGTTGTGTTCGGCCGCCGGCGCATCGCCGCTCGGTGGAATGGTCCCGATGTATCTGCTGATGACCGCCTTCCACGCGGCGCCCTGGTTGAAGCTGATCGGCAGTCATGCGAGGACATCTCGAAAGGACTGGACGTGAGAGCGGGTGCTCCGGGCGGTGGATGCGATGCCGAACTATCTCGGCCTGGATGGGTTTCGTTTCGGCTGGGTTGCGGCCTGGATCGACGATCGCGGCGATCACGGTTTTGACTATTCGCCGGCGCCGACGCGCCTGCTCGCGATGCCGCACAAGCGCGCGATGATCGACATGCCGATCGGGCTGGATGCGAGCGGCTATCGGGAATGCGACAAGCGTGCGCGTGAGTTGATTGGTCCCGCCGTTTTTCTCGGCGCGCGTCGCGATCTCTGGACGTTTTCGGACATGGCGACTGCAAATCGGCACTATTGGCAAAACGGCGACGCGGGTGTGTCCAGCCAGCTCTGGAATATCAGGGACAAGATCAAGGAGGTCGACGACGTCATGACGCCGAAGCTCCAAAGAACGATCGGCGAGGCGCATCCGGAGTTGATCTTCTGGAATCTCGCCGGCGAGCAAAAGCTGGAGCGAAAGACATCCGAGGTCGGACGCGAACAGCGTCTGAAACTTCTGGATGCGCGCGGGTTCACAAAGGTCCGGAAGTGGTTGACGCTAAAATATCGCTATCGTACCGGCATCGGCCGCGACGACCTCATCGATGCCTGCGCCTGCGCGGTCGCCGCGCGCGACAGCACGAATCGTGTCGGCGGCGACGAGATCGACCCGCGGGGCTTGCGGATGGAGATCAATTTCTAGAATGGGAAAACTCGGCAATATTTCGGGCGCGCACAGGAACCGCGCCTGCCATGTGGCGTTTGATGCTTGCACTGAGAGGATGGTGCTGAGGGACAACGCTATGAACGACGCCAGCCAATTGGCGACGGCTATGGTCGCGCTCGCGTTCACGGCCATGCTGCTGGTCACGGGGCAGTGGTTCGTGGACTACCGGCTGCAGCACGACAGGGCGCCGATGACCGTGATGGCAACATTGCGTCTGTCTCACTCGCCGCGAAAATAGTCCGGCTTGCCCGTCGTCCAGGTCTCGCCCCAGAGCTGGCCGCCGCCATCGACGGTGAGCGTTTCCCCCGTGATGAATTTGCCTGACGGCGCGGCGAGATAGACGCAGGCTTCGGCGATGTCGAACGCGGAGCCCGCGCGCATCATCGGGTTGGAGCGCGGATAGGCGGCGCGCGCCTCGCTCGTGTAGACGTTCCAGCCCTCGGTCTCGATCGCGCCCGGCGCCACGCAATTGACGCGGATGCCGAGCGGCGCCCATTCGACGGCGACGGCGCGGGAAAGGCCGATCACGCCCGAGCGCGCGGCGATCGAATGCGCGATGCCGTAGAGCCCGTGGGTCGTGACGATCACGATGTTGACGATGGCACCAGGATGCTTTGCGTCGCGCCAGCGCTGCGCGGCCGCCTGCATCATGAACCACGTGCCATTCAGATTGGTGTCGATCACGGCATTCCAGCCCTTGACCGAAAAATCGATCGCGGGTTGCGGGAATTGACCGCCGGCGCTGTTGACGAGGCAATCGATGCGGCCATGCGCGGTCCAGACCGCATCGAACATCGCCATCACCGCATCGGGATCGCGAATGTCGGCGGCCTGCACCGAGGACTTCAGCCCGTGCGCCCCGAGCTTCTCGCACAGTGCACTGAGCTTGGCCCGGTCACGGCCGACGAGCACGACGTGGGCGCCGAGCCGGGCGAACAGGAACGCAATCGCGCGTCCGATGCCGCCGGCGCCACCGGACACAACGACCACCCGATCCCGCAGCGCATCCGCCGCATAGACGGTCGGATGGACCGCGAGCTCATCGTCGCTCAGGCCCATTTTGGGTTGATGCTCATCCACGCGCGCGGCCTTGTGTCGTTCCCTGGCCCACCTAGATTAGACGCCAGCCAACAACGAAGCCAAGGTCCTGATGTCCGATCTCTCCGCCTTTCCCATCACCAAGCGCTGGCCGGCAAAGAACCCCGAAATCCTTCAGCTCTACTCGCTGCCGACACCGAACGGCGTCAAGGTCTCGATCATGCTGGAAGAGATCGGATTGCCCTACGAGGTCCATCTCGTCGATTTCGGCAAGGACGACCAGAAGACGCCAGAATTCCTCTCGGTCAATCCGAACGGCAAGATCCCGGCGATCCTCGATCCCAACGGTCCCGGCGGCAAGCCGTTGCCGCTGTTCGAGTCCGGCGCGATCCTGCAATATCTCGCGGAGAAGACTGGCAAGCTTTTGCCGCAGGACGCGGCGCGGCGCTGGCAAACCATTCAGTGGGTGCACTTCCAGATGGGCGGCATCGGGCCGATGTTCGGCCAGGTCGGCTTCTTCCACAAGTTTGCCGGCAAAGACTACGAGGACAAGCGCCCGCTCAAGCGCTACGTCGACGAATCCAAGCGGCTGCTCGGCGTGATGGAGACGCATCTGAACGGCCGGCAATGGTTCTTGGATGACGAGTTCACCATCGCCGATATCTCGATGCTCGGCTGGGTCCGCAACATCATCGGCTTCTACGGCGCGCGCGATCTGGTCGAGTTCGATCAGTTCAAGGACGTTGCCGCTTGGCTCGAGCGCGGCCTGGCGCGACCGGCGGTGCAGCGCGGCTTGAACATTCCGAAGCGGCCGTGAGGGCCAAGGGATAGTCAGGGATCAGCTCAGCGCCTTGGTCGCCATGTAGATCGCCATCAGCGAGACGAGACCGATCATAACCCGGCGCAGCACCGTTTTGCTGACGCCATTGGCCATGCGCGCGCCGAGATCGGTCCCGATCCAGAGGCCGGCCAGAATCCCAATGATGGCCGGCCAGCCGACCATCAGCCCTTTGCTCCAGTAGATCCAGGCCGCCAAAATATTGGTCGGGATGACCGAGAAGATGAGGCTGACGAGCTGCGCCTGATGCTGCGGCACGCGCAGGCCGGCAGCCAGGCCAACCGTGATCGCGAGCCCACCGCCGATGCCCATGAAGCCGGAAGAAAAGCCGGCAAGCGTGCCGATGAAGAACAGGGGAAGCCAGGGCAACTCGCCGAGATTGCCGGCCTCATTGCTTCCGTCTTTGCGTTCGCGACGCAGAATGAGCGCTGCGATCAGGGCAACGAGATAGACGACATAGGTCCATTGCAAGACGGAGTCGGACACCGCGGCGGCCGCGTACCCGCCGCCCGCGCCACCGACGAGAAATCCGATGCCGATCCAGACGATCCATTGCAGCGGGCTGCGGTTGCCGCTCTGCCAGTAGCGGCGGACGCCGGCGAGGCCTGTCGGCGGCACCTGGGCGATCAGCGACGTGCCCTGGGCGACGTGTTGCTCTGCGCCGAGCAGCAGGACGCAGAAGATGACGAGACCGCCGCCCGGGCTCGTCCCCATGAAACCCGATGTCAACCCGCCGATAAGACCGACGCCGGCACCTGCGAGAAGTTCAGTGATGCCGGACATCGCTCACGTCCTCGTCCGTTGCCTTGTGGCAGGCTTGGTCGTGCGAAACCCGTCGATGACGTGGCCGACCGCCGTCATGCAGGCCTCGACGTCAAAGTCCTGGCCCCAGCTTTTTTGCAGCACAAAGCCCTGGAACATCGCGATCAGGATTCGCGCGATTGCATCCGCACTGACATCGCGCTTGAACAGGCCGTCATGCTGGGCGCGTTCGATCAGGGCGACGATGACGGCGCGCGGCATATCGATGCCTTCGACGACGCTGGCGCGGACGCGGTGATTGCGCAGCGCCTCAGCCCAGCCGTGAATGCCGACGCGTCGCCGCGCTTCGCCTGCGGGATCGGTGAGCCACTTGGCATAGACGGCGGTCAGTGCGCTTAGTCCGTCGAATGGATCGCGCGCGCCTTGAACGACAGAATTGAGCGCGGCCTCGCGGCGGTGCCGGTCGTCGGCGAGTGCTTCGATCAGATCGTCCTTGCTCTGGAAGTAGAGATAGACCGCCCCGTGGCTCAGGCCGGACCGCTTCACGATGTCGGCCATGCCTGTCTGATGAAAGCCGTCCTCGGAGAAGCAGGCCAGCGCCGCGTCGAGTATCTGCTGGCGGCGGCGCTCGCGCTTCTGGTCGCTGATCTTGGGCATTCAAGACGCCTCTTAAATAGCTGACACAACAGTCGTTTCGCTCGGTCGACGCGGACTCGTTATAATAAAACTGACTGATCAGTCTTTTTTATAGATCGATTGGGTGGACGTCAAGTTGAGGGCGGGCCGGTCAGTGCAGAACGTCGTCCCGCAGCCAGCGGCAGAGCGCGGCCGACGTTTCGGCCGGCCGTTCCATCGGCGCCATGTGGCCGGCATTCTCGATGACAACCAGCCTGGTCCCCGGAATGAGCGCGGCGATTTCCTCGTGCTGGGCGAGCGGGCTCCATTGGTCCTGACGGCCGACCAGCGCCAGCGTCGGACACGCGATGTCGCCGAGGTGACCGCGCGGGTCAGGCCGGTTGAGCAGCGCCTGGATCTGGCGCTCATGCTGTTCGGGTGTCGCGCGCATGACCATCGCCTTCATGCTTGCGAGCAGGGCCTGGTCATCCTTGCGCGCGGGATCGAGCATGTCGGGCAGCCAGCGATCCGCGAGCGCGCCCATGCCGCTGTCATAGGCGAGGCGGACGAGTTCGGCGCGCTTCTCGGCCTCGCCCTCGCGCCTGACGTGGATGCCCGTATTGAGAAGCCCGAGGCCGACAATGCGGTCCTTGCTTTGGCGCACCATCTCCAGCGCGACACGACCGCCCATCGAGTGACCGATAGCAACGAGCGGCCCGGCGACTTCGCTCAACGCCTTTGTGGCCATCACTTCGATCGATGATTCCCTGGTGAAGTCGGCGACGACGACGGGCGCAAGCTGCGCCAGGTCGGCGTGCTGCCCGGCCCAGACCTGGGTGTCGCAGAGCAGGCCCGGCAAAAGCGCAATCGTCGGTTTCACGCGGCTCATCTCCTAGAACAGCCGTCCGCCGTTCGGGACAGGTTTGCTCGGCTGCACCAGCACCACCTTGCCGCCGGCATCCGGAAAGCCGAGGGTCAGTACCTCCGACACGACGGGCCCGATCTGCCGCGGCGGAAAATTCACGACGGCCGCGACCTGCTGCCCGACAAGGGTCTCCAGCGGATGGTTCTCCGTGATCTGCGCCGAACTCTTGCGCACGCCGATCGCCGGACCGAAGTCGATCCACAGCTTCCACGCCGGCTTGCGCGCCTGCGGGAACGGCTGCGCATCGACGATCGTGCCGACGCGGATGTCGACAGCGAGAAACTGGTTGAAGTCGATGGTCGGCGCGGCGGCGGCAGCGGTATCATGGATGACGTGCATGGGATGTCAGTCTCGTGAATTCACAGCGTGTTTCTTGCTGACATTGTGGGGCGAACCGGAGTTTCGTACAACGCCGCATCCAGCCTTAGCTGCATGCACGAGGATTGCCCCTTGGTCACCACCATCTACGGCATCAAGAACTGCGACACCATGAAGAAGGCGCGCATCTGGCTCGATACGCACGGCGTCGCCTACGATTTCCACGACTACAAGGCTGTCGGGGTCGAAAAGGACAAGCTCAAGCAGTGGAGCGACAAGCTCGGCTGGGAGACGCTGCTCAATCGCGCCGGCACCACGTTCAAGAAATTGCCCGATTCCGACAAGGAAGGCCTCACCGAGAAGAAAGCTCTGGCGTTGATGCTAGCGCAACCATCGATGATCAAGCGCCCCGTGCTGGAGGTCGGTGGCAAGCTGCTGGTTGGCTTCAAGCCGGATATCTATGCCAAGGAGATCGGCGCCAAGGCGCGCAAGGGCTAGCCTTCAGCTAGTTCAACTCGATGATCTCGGTCGGAACGCCCGCACCCGTCGGTTCGGCGAATTCGATCACGTCGGCCGCGTCGATGCGGCCGGGCGAGCGATGGAAGAGCTCGCGATCGATCACGGCACGCAGCTTCGGACGCGGCACCGCGTCATTTCCGCGCATCAGATTCTTGATCTCGAAGCCGCCGTCCTCGCAAAAGGTCTTCACCGACGCGATGACATGGCTCACCTTGTCGTCGGTCATGAACGGCAGCAGCAGCCGCTCATAGGCAACAACGCGTCCATAGATGTCGTCGACGTCTGCGACAGTGTAGACGGGAAGCTCACGTGTCACGCAGGCATGATAGATCGGCATGACCATGGGCGCGAGGCTTGCGCCGAGGTACTGGTCGAGCCTGCGCCCCTTGCCGGGATGTCCGAAGGCGTTGGAGACGCGGGTGCCGTCGCTCTGAATGGTAACGATTGGCGGGGCAGAGGATGGATCGACTGTGCAATAGACGAGATCGGACAGCTCTTCCTCGAGCCGCGCCGGTTGATAGTCCCAGATCGCCGGCGCCTTCTGGTCGCGCGTATAAAGTCGCAGCCACGTGTTGAGGAGATCACGCTGCCTGATCGATTTCACAACCGAAGGTATGGCACTGTCGAAATCCAAAACAATATTCCCGGCGAATAAAAACGCGCGCATCATCGTCGTTGCGGGAAAATTTTCTATGAAGGCTGGCGTTGCCTGCGAAAGACCGTTAACGACAGCTTGATAACCGGCGCTTTGAGAACCGGTCAGCGGGGCAGACGCAACTTCCGACGTCTTCGACTAAGGGCGCATGTGCGCCCGGACGGCGGGCTGGCTTGCCCAGCTTTCCACCTTGCCTAACCCCCGTCACCTCCGGCATATTCCGCCGCCGGAGGCGGCGTTTCGGGATGGGCTCCAGGGCCTCCGGAAAGCCGAGAGCTAATCAAGGAAAGCCGCGCGCGACGCGGGTCGTGCGGGCAGGGGGAAATTTGTTTGGCTGATGAGTTCATTCTCGAAACGGAAGGGTTGACCAAGGAGTTCGCGGGATTCTTCGCCGTTCGCGATGTCGCGCTCAAGGTCCGCCGCGGAAGCATTCATGCGTTGATCGGCCCGAACGGGGCCGGGAAGACCACCTGCTTCAATCTGCTGACCAAGTTCCTGAAACCGTCTGCCGGAAAAATCCTGTACAAGGGACAGGACATCACCGCGATGGCGCCGGCTGACGTCGCACGCATGGGACTGGTGCGCTCGTTCCAGATTTCGGCGGTGTTTCCGCATCTGACTGCGCTTGAGAACGTCCGCGTCGCGCTCCAGCGCCAGCATGGCTCGTCGTTCGATTTCTGGCGTTCCAAGTCGGTGCTCAATCATTTCAACAACCGCGCGCTGGAATTGCTCGATGACGTCGGCCTGAGCGAGTTCGCCAATACGCCCGCGGTCGAGATGCCCTATGGACGCAAGCGTGCGCTCGAGATCGCAACTACGCTCGCGCTCGATCCGGAGATGATGCTGCTGGACGAGCCGATGGCCGGCATGGGCCACGAGGACATCGACAAGATCGCCGCGCTGATCAAGCGCATCTCGGCGAAGTACACGATCCTGATGGTCGAGCACAATTTGAGCGTCGTCGCCAATCTTTCCGACATCATCACCGTGCTGACACGCGGGCAGGTGCTCGCGCAGGGCAATTACGCCGAGCTCACCAAGGACGAGCGCGTCAAGGAAGCCTATTTGGGAGCCGGTCATGCCTGAGACTGCAATCGCCGACGCGCCGGCGACAAAGGCCGGGACGACGGGCGGCACCATCCTCGAAGTCCGCAACCTGGAAGCCTGGTACGGCGAGTCCCACATCCTTCACGGGATCAATTTCGACGTGAAGGCGGGCGAGGTCGTGACCCTGCTCGGGCGCAACGGTGCCGGCAAGACCACCACGCTGAAATCGGTGATGGGCATCATCGGCAAGCGCGCCGGCTCGGTGAAGTTCAACAACCAGGAGCTCATTCGCGCGGCCTCCGACAAGATCGCGCGGATGGGCATCGCCTTCTGTCCCGAGGAGCGCGGCATCTTCGCGAGCCTCGACGTGCGCGAGAACCTGCTGCTGCCGCCGACGGTGCGGGCGGGGGGATTGTCGCTCGACCAGATTTTTGAACTGTTCCCGAACCTGAAGGAGCGCCTCAACAGCCAGGGCACAAAGCTCTCCGGCGGTGAGCAGCAGATGCTGGCGATCGCGCGCATCCTGCGCACCGGTGCGAGCTTCCTGATGCTGGACGAGCCCACCGAAGGGCTTGCGCCCGTCATCATCCAGCAGATCGGCCACACCATCGCGCGGCTCAAGAAGGAAGGCTTTACGATCCTGCTGGTCGAGCAGAACTTCCGCTTCGCCTCGACTGTTGCGGATCGCTATTACGTCGTCGAGCACGGCAAGATCATCGACGGATTTTCCAATTCTGAACTGGCGGCCAACATGGACAAGCTGCACACCTATCTTGGTGTGTAGTCCATGCGGGCCGGTCGATCCTTAAAACAACAACTGCAAAAGGGATATTGGGGAAGCGGATCATGAAGCACAGTATTTCGGCGATGTTGCTCGGCACTGCCTTGGCGTTTGGCGTGGCAGGTGGCGCCGCGGCGCAGGACAAGACCATCAAGATCGGCGTGCTCACGGACAATTCCGGACTCTATGCCGACCTCGGCGGCCCCGGCTCGACGGTGGCCGCGCAGATGGCGATCGAGGATTCCGGGCTCGCGGCCAAGGGCTGGAAGCTCGACCTGATCTCGGCCGACCATCAGAACAAGCCCGACATCGGAACCACGATTGCGCGACAGTGGATCGACGTCGAGAAGGTCGACATCTTCATGGACGTCCTGAACTCCGGCGTGGCGCTGGCGGTCAACAACGTCGTGAAGGAGAAGAACTCCGTCATGATCAATACGGGCGCGGCGACGTCCGACCTCACCAACGCGCAGTGCTCGCCGAACACCGTCCACTGGGTCTACGACACCTACATGCTCGCCAACTCGACCGGGCAGGCGCTGGTGAAGGCCGGCGGCGACACCTGGTACTTCCTCACCGCCGACTACGCCTTCGGCCATGCGCTCGAGCGCGACACCGCCGCGGTCGTGGTCAAGTCGGGCGGCAAGGTGGTCGGCACTGTCAGGCATCCGCTCAACACCGCCGACTTCTCGTCCTTCCTGCTGCAGGCGCAGGCCTCGAAGGCCAAGATCATCGGCATGGCGAATGCCGGCGGCGACACCACCAACACCATCAAGCAGGCGGCGGAGTTCGGCATCGTCTCCGGCGGCCAGAAGCTCGCGGGCCTGCTGCTCTTCATCACCGACGTGCACGCGCTCGGGCTGAAGGTGGCGCAGGGCCTGAACTTCACCGAGACCTTCTATTGGGACATGAACGACGGCACCCGCGCGTTCTCAAAACGTTTTGCCGAGCGCATGAAGAACAAGGCGATGCCCTCGATGGTGCAGGCCGGCGTCTATTCGGGCCTCTTGCATTACTTCAAGACGCTGGAGGCGATGGGCGGCAACCCGCATGACGGCGCCAAGGTCGTGGCCAAGATGAAGGAACTGCCGACCGACGACGCGCTGTTCGGCAAGGGCACGATCCGCGCCGACGGCCGCAAGCTGCATCCGGCCTATCTCTTCGAGGTCAAGAAGCCCGAGGAGTCCAAAGGACCGTGGGACTATTACAAGCTGATCGGCACGACACCGGCCGACCAGGCCTTCCGGCCGCTGTCTGAAAGCGCCTGCGCGCTGGTGAAGAAGTAAGACTTCAAGACGTGAGATGTGCCGCGCCTTGAGGCGCGGCCGAATGAAATGACTTAACGAGACCGGGTACGAGATCGATCGATGCAGGCTCTCTACGCACAGCTACTTGTGGGACTGATCAACGGCTCGTTCTACGCGCTGCTAAGTCTCGGGCTTGCCGTGATCTTCGGCATGCTCAACATCATCAACTTCGCCCACGGCGCGCTCTACATGATGGGTGCGTTCGTGGCCTACTTCCTGCTCAACCTCGGCGGCATCAACTACTGGTGGGCGCTGCTGATCGCACCCGTCATCGTCGGCATCTTCGGCATGATCCTGGAGCGGACCATGCTGCAATGGCTGACGGGGCTCGACCATCTCTACGGCCTGCTGCTGACCTTCGGCATCGCGCTGATCGTGCAGGGCCTGTTCCAGAACTATTTTGGCTCCTCGGGCCTGCCTTACGCCATTCCCGACGAGCTCAAGGGCGGCATGAATCTCGGCTTCATGTTCCTGCCGATCTATCGCGGCTGGGTCGTCGTCTTCTCGCTTGTCGTGTGCCTTGCCACCTGGTTCCTGATCGAGAAGACGCGGCTCGGCGCTTACCTGCGCGCTGCGACCGAAAACCCGACGCTGGTGCGTGCCTTCGGCATCAACGTGCCGCGCATGATCACGCTGACCTACGGTCTCGGTGTTGGACTCGCAGCGCTCGCCGGCGTGCTCTCGGCGCCGATCAACCAGGTGCGGCCGCTGATGGGCGCCGACCTCATCATCGTGGTGTTTGCGGTGGTCGTGATCGGCGGCATGGGATCGATTATGGGCTCGATCATCACGGGCTTTGCGCTCGGCGTGATCGAAGGCCTGACCAAGTATTTCTACCCCGAGGCCTCCAACACCGTCGTGTTCGTGCTGATGGTGCTGGTGCTGCTAGTGAAGCCAACCGGATTGACGGGAAGGGCGGCCTGATATGACCGTAGTAACCGACGACACCCTGCCGGTGACCCCGCGCGCGATGCGCGACGAGATGGTCGTCTTCGTGGTGATGGCGCTGCTGCTTGCGGCAGTGCCATTCAGCGGCATCTATCCGTTCTTCGTGATGCAGGCGCTGTGCTTTGCGCTGCTCGCCTGCGCCTTCAATCTGCTGATCGGCTATGGCGGTCTGCTCTCGTTCGGCCATGCCATGTTCCTCGGTACTGCCGGCTATTGCAGCGCCCATGCGCTGAAAGTGTGGGGCCTGCCGCCGGAACTCGGCATCCTCGTCGGTGTCGCCGGCGCCTTCGTGCTCTCGATCGTAACCGGCTACGTCTCCATCCGCCGCCAGGGCATCTACTTCTCGATGATTACGCTGGCGCTGTCGCAACTCCTGTACTTCATCTATCTGCAGGCGCCGTTCACCCACGGTGAGGACGGTATCCAGGGCATTCCGCAGGGACGCATGTTCGGCGTGCTCGACCTGTCCAAGCCGACCATCCTCTATTACGTCGTGCTGACCGGCTTCCTCGGTGGCTTCCTGCTGATTTACCGCATCATCAACTCGCCCTTCGGCGAGGTGCTGAAGGCGATCCGCGAGAACGAGCCCCGCGCGATCTCGCTGGGCTACCGGACCGACCAGTACAAGTTCCTGGCCTTCGTCCTCTCGGGCACGCTGGCCGGCTTTGCCGGTTCGCTCAAAGTGTTCGTGGCGCAGAATGCGTCGCTCACCGACGTGCACTGGTCGATGTCGGGCGAGGTCGTGCTGATGACGCTGGTCGGCGGCCTCGGTACCATTTTCGGGCCCGTGGTCGGCGCCTTCGTCATCATCGCCATGCAGCAATATCTCGCGAGCTTCGGCCAGTGGGTGACGGTAATTCAGGGTGCGATCTTCGTGATCTGCGTGCTCACATTCCGCCGCGGCGTGGTCGGCGAAATCGCGCATTACTTCCGGCGCTCGCTGTAAGTTACTGACCAAACTGCGGAAAGGCGGCCGCGCGAAAGCGGTGGATGACCCGGTCCGGCGGGCCTGCGATGGCACGCGCGCGGATCGAAAATGGTCTATGACAGTCCCGTGACAGTCCTTCCGGACCGGCCAATCTCAAACCGGCAGTAAATTCCTATGATGCGATGGTTCCGCGCTTTTCTCCCCAAGGAGGAACGGTTCTTCGATCTGTTCGATCG
This sequence comes from Bradyrhizobium guangdongense, assembly GCF_006483445.1. Taxonomy (GTDB): domain Bacteria; phylum Pseudomonadota; class Alphaproteobacteria; order Rhizobiales; family Xanthobacteraceae; genus Bradyrhizobium; species Bradyrhizobium guangdongense_A. The sequence continues at coordinate 19,084 of NZ_PPPT01000183.1, forward strand.
CCACGCCCAGACCGTGATCCAGGGCTCCATCGCGCTCCAGGGCATGCTGAATGGCGGCGAAGAGACTCCCGTCTATTGCCAGCGCGTCAACCAGTTCGAGAATGACGCCGACAACATCACCCGCGAGGTGCTGACGGCGGTTCGCCGCACCTTCATCACGCCGTTCGACCGTGGCGACATCAAGAACCTGATCACCTCGATGGACGACGCCATCGACCAGATGCAGCAGACCGCCAAGGCGGTGATGCTGTTCGAGGTCCGCGCCTTTGAACCGCCGATGCGCGAGATCGGCGGGCTGCTGATCGAATGCGCCAACCTGGTCGGGCGCGCGCTGCCGTTGATGCAGGAGATCGGCAAGAACGTTGCGATGCTGACGGCGATCACGGAAGAGCTGACCAAGCTCGAAGGTCGCGTCGACGACCTCCACGACATCGGCATGAAGGAGCTGTTCCTCAAGCACCGCGACGGCAACGCGATGAACTTCATCGTCGGCGTCGAGATCTACGACCATCTCGAGAAGGTCGCCGATCGCTTCGATGACGTCGCGAACGAGATCAACAGCATCGTCATCGAGCAAGTGTAGGCAGGGGTCGTATCGTGGACGCTGCGTTGGGTCTTCCCATCCTCGTCGGCCTGATTGCCGTCGCGCTGCTGTTCGACTTCCTGAACGGCCTGCACGACGCCGCCAATTCGATCGCGACCATCGTCTCGACCCGCGTGCTGCGGCCGCAATTCGCAGTGTTCTGGGCCGCCTTCTTCAATTTCGTCGCCTTCCTGGTGTTCGGGCTGCACGTCGCCCAGACCATCGGCACCGGCATCATCGATCCCGCGATCGTCGATGCGCAGGTGATCTTTGCAGCGCTCGTCGGCGCCATCGTCTGGAATCTGGTGACCTGGGCGCTCGGCATCCCCTCGTCGTCCTCGCATGCGCTGATCGGTGGTCTCGTCGGCGGCGGCATCGCCAAGGCCGGGATTTCGGCGGCGGTCTGGGGCGGGCTGTCGAAGACGGTGCTCGCGATCGTGCTCTCGCCGCTGGTGGGTTTCCTGCTCGCGATGATGCTGGTCGCGGTCGTGTCATGGGCGTCGGTCCGCTCG
>NZ_PPPT01000184.1 GCF_006483445.1 Bradyrhizobium guangdongense
CGTCGGCGATCTCCTGCGTGTCGGTCGCGACCGCGACCCGGCCTATCCCGGCTGATTCCGCCCGGCGCAAAACGTGCACGATCATCGGCTGCCCCGCGATATCGGCGAGCGGCTTGCCGGGCAGGCGGGTCGCCGCCATGCGGGCCGGAATCAGCACCAGAATGCGGGGATCGGACATCCGGTCGGGGACCCTGGAAATGGGGCGCGGAACGCGCCGGAATTGGGTGGGGATGGGGTAAAAGCGGGCCCGCTTATACGGGTTGCCAGACCCCGGGCAAACCGATATCTCATCGCTGCTCGGGGGAGGGGTGGAACGTCCGATTCCCCTTGGAGCGTCTGTCCTGTTTCTTCCTGCGGCGTGGGGCCTGATCCGAAATGGACTCCTTCGAACTCAACAAGATTCTCGGTGCCGTGCTCGGTACCTGCCTTTTCCTCCTGGTGACGAGCTTCACCGCACACGCGCTGTTCTCCCCGAAGCCGCTCGAGAAGCCCGGGTTTGAGATCGCCGTGAAGGAAGCGGCTGGCCATGGCGCCGAAGGCGCCGCCGCTGCGGCCTCAGAGCCGATCGAAAAGCTGCTCCAGACCGCCTCCGTCGAGAAGGGCGCTTCCGCCGCCAAGAAGTGCGGCGCCTGCCACACCTTCGAAAAGGGCGGCCCCAACCGCGTCGGCCCGAACCTCTATGGCGTCGTCGGCGAGCCGCGTGGCGAAGGCCGCGGCGGCTTCAACTTCTCGGCTGCGATGAAGGGCAAGGGCGGCACCTGGACCATCGACGACCTCAACAAGTTCATCGCCAACCCGAAGGGTTTCATCCCGGGCACCGCGATGGGCTTTGCCGGCATCCAGAAGGACTCCGAGCGCGCCGACGTGATCGCCTATCTGAACTCGCTGTCGGATAGCCCGAAGCCGCTGCCGACCGCGGCCAAGTAACCGTAGTCACGTAAGACGCCCGGCGTCTTCAGACGATTTTCACGGCCAGGCCCGCAACGCCTGGCCGTTTTCGTATCTGCAAGTCCTTGTCTGGAAGCATCGCAGTGTTGTTATCGGGGCGTTTGGCCGCATCCGGCCACCCCGGCAGGCTTCCAAGATGAGGAAAAAGCAACATAATCGGTCGAAACCTTGCCGTATATTGGGGCCTTAAAGGGATAAGGTCCCCTTACCCAAGACAGGGATGTTCATTTGGCAATTACCCGACGCGATCTCCTGCTCGCCAGCGCCGCGGCCGCTGCGCTTCCGGCCCTCGGCTCCGCCGCGGGCATTCCGCTGATCGGTGCGGCGCAGGCGCAAGCCGCAGGCGAGCCGCAATGGCGGCACGCGCTGTCGCTGTTCGGCAAGGTCAAATATCCCGCCGACTTCAAGCGCTTCGACTACGTCAATCCGGAAGCGCCGAAGGGCGGCCTCGTCCGCCAGATCACCATCGGCACCTTCGACAATTTCAACATCGTCGTGGCCTATGTGAAGGGCAACATCGCCGGCGCCGTGGGCTTCATCTACGAGAGCCTGATGACGCCCGCGCAGGATGAGGTCTCGACCGAATATGGCGCGCTGGCGGAAGCCGTCAGCCATCCCGACGACTTCTCGTATGTGATCTATCGCCTGCGCGCGGACGCCAAATGGCATGACGGCAAGCCGGTGACCGCCGAGGACGTGATCTTCTCGCTCGACGCGTTCAAGAAGCATCACCCGATGTACTCGGCCTATTACAGCCATGTGGTGAAGGCCGAGAAGGTCGGCGAGCGCGACGTGAAGTTCGTGTTCGACGCGCCCGGCAATCGCGAGCTGCCGCAGATCGTGGGCCAGCTCAACGTGCTGCCCAAGCACTGGTGGGAGGGCACCGATGCGCAGGGCCGCAAGCGCGACATCTCCACCACGACGCTCGAGGTGCCGCTCGGGTCCGGCCCCTACAAGGTCAAGGACTTCGTCGCCGGACGCTCGATCACGCTGGAGCGCGTCAAGGACTATTGGGGCCGCGACCTCGCGACCAATGTCGGCCGCAACAATTTCGACGAGCTGCGCTACGAATATTTCCGCGACGCCACCGTCGCGATCGAGGCCTTCAAGGCCGACCAGGTCGACTGGCGCACCGAGAACAGCGCCAAGAACTGGGCCACGGCGTACGACTTCCCGGCGGTGACCGAGAAGCGCGTGATCCTGGAGGAGTTCGCCAACCGCAGCTCCGGCGTCATGCAGGCCTTCACGCCGAACCTGCGTCGCGCAAAATTCAGCGATCCGCGCGTGCGCCGTGCGCTCAACTTCGCCTTCGACTTCGAGGAGATGAACAAGCAGATCTTCTACGGCCAGTACAAGCGCATCGTCAGCTATTTCGACGGCATCGACGAACTGATGGCGACCGGACTGCCGCAAGGCAAGGAGCTCGAGATCCTCGAGACCGTCCGCGCCGAAGTTCCGCCCGAGGTCTTCACGACCCCATACACCAATCCGGTCGGCGGCAGCGCGGAAGCGACGCGTGACAATCTTCGCGAGGCGCTGCGCCTGTTCAAGGAGGCCGGCTACGAGGTGCGTGACCGCAAGCTGGTCGACGTCAAGACCGGCACGCAGTTCTCGCTGGAGCTGTTGAACCAGGATCCGAGCTTCGAGCGGGTCACGCTGTTCTACAAGCCGAACCTGGAGCGGCTCGGCATCGCGGTCAACGTGCGGACGGTCGATCCAACCCAATACGAGAACCGAACCCGCGAGTGGGATTTCGACATCATCACCAATTCCTGGGGTGAATCGCAGTCGCCGGGCAACGAGCAGCGCGAATTCTGGTCGTCCAAGACAGCCGACATCGCCGGCTCGCGCAATGTTGCCGGCATCAAGAATCCCGCGATCGACAAGCTGATCGAGCGCCTGATCTACGCCAGGGATCGCGACGATCTGGTCGCCGCAACCAAGGCGCTGGATCGCGTGCTGCTGTGGAACCATTACGTCGTTCCGCAGTGGAATTATCCCAAGGTGCGTACCGCGCGCTGGGATCGTTTCGGCCGGCCGGCGGAGCTGCCGAAATACGGCCAGTCCGGTTTCCCCTTCATCTGGTGGTACGACGCAGACAAGGCGGCGAAGATCGCGAAGAAGTCGTGAAGGACATGTCCCGCATGACGCAGCTCTCACGCCGCCATGTGCTCGCCCTCGGCGCCGGCGGCGCGTTCGGCGCGCTGCGCGTGCGCGGCGCGCAGGCGTCGGAGGCGGGGATCGCGTCGCACGGCATCTCGGCGTTCGGCGATCTCAAATATCCCGCCGACTTCAGCCAGTTCGACTATGTCAATGTGAATGCGCCCAAGGGCGGCGCCTTCTCGCTGATCCCGTCGGTGCGCGCCTACAACCAGTCCTACCAGACCTTCAACTCGCTCAACGCCTACATCATGAAAGGCGACGGCGCGCAGGGCATGGACATGACCTTCGTGCCCCTGATGGTGCGGGCGAGCGACGAGCCCGACGCAATGTACGGGCTCGCGGCGAAGTCGGTGCTGATCTCGCCGGACAAGCTCACCTATCGCTTCACCATGCGCCCCGAGGCCAGGTTCCACGACGGCAGCAGGCTCACCGCGCATGATGCGGCGTTTTCGCTGACGGCGCTGAAGGAGAAGGGTCACCCGCTGATCGTCGTGCAGTTGCGCGACATGGTGAAGGCGGAGGCATCGGACGATGCGACGCTGATCGTCACCTTCGCCAAGGGGCGTGCGCGCGACGTGCCGCTCTATGTCGCGAGCCTGCCGATCTTCTCAAAGGCCTATTATTCCGCGCGCCCCTTCGAGGAATCGACGCTCGACATTCCGCTCGGCTCCGGCCCCTACAAGGTCGGGAAGTTCGAGGTCAACCGCTACATCGAATATGAGCGCGTGAAGGACTGGTGGGCGGCCGATCTGCCGGTCTGTCGCGGCAGCTATAATTTCGACGTCGTGCGTTACGAGTTCTATCGCGACCGCGACGTCGCCTTCGAGGGCTTTACCGGCAAGAACTATCTCTATCGCGAGGAGTTCACCTCCCGCATCTGGGCGACGCGCTACGATTTTTCCGCCGTCAAGGACGGCCGCGTCAAGATCGAGGTCACGCCGGACGAGACGCCTTCGGGCGCGCAAGGCTGGTTCATCAACACGCGGCGCGACAAGTTCAAGGATCCGCGCGTGCGCGAGGCCCTGACCAACGCGTTCGACTTCGAGTGGACCAACAAGACCATCATGTACGGCGCCTATGCGCGCACGGTGTCGCCGTTCCAGAACTCTGATCTGATGGCCGCCGACGCGCCGCCGTCGCCGGAGGAGCTGAGGCTGCTGGAGCCGTTTCGCGGTCAGGTCCCCGACGAAGTGTTTTCCGCGCCGTTCTCGCCGCCGGTGTCCGACGGCTCCGGACAGGACCGCAACCTGCTGCGCAAGGCGCAGCAATTGCTCAACGACGCCGGCGTGCCGATCAAGGACGGCAAGCGGATTTTGCCGAACGGCGAGGTCTTCAGGATCGAGTTTCTCCTGGACGAGCCCTCGTTCCAGCCGCACCACGCGCCCTACGTCAAGAATTTGGGCACGCTCGGCATCGAGGCCAGCATCCGTCTCGTCGATGCCGTGCAATACAAGGCGCGCCAGGAAGATTTCGACTTCGACATGACGATCCAGCGTTTCTCGATGTCCGCGACGCCGGGCGATGCCATGCGCGCATTCTTCTCGTCGCAGGTGGCGGCGACCAAGGGCTCGTACAATCTCGCAGGGATCGCGAGCCCGGCGATCGACGCGATGATCGAAAAGATCCTCGCCGTCGACAGCCGTGAGGAGCTCACCATCGCCTGCCGCGCCTTCGACCGCCTGTTCCGCGCCGGCCGCTATTGGGTGCCGCAATGGTACAACAAGACGCATCGGCTGGCCTATTGGGATCAGTTCGGCCACCCGGCCAAACTGCCGCGCTATGCCAACGGCGTCGGCGCGCCCGAGATCTGGTGGTTCGACGCGGCCAAGGCCGCGAAACTCGAGCAGGCGAAGTAGACCATGAGCGCCTATATCGCCCGCCGTCTGCTGCTGATGATCCCGACCCTGCTCGGCATCCTCTTCGTGTCCTTCGTGGTCGTGCAGTTCGCGCCGGGCGGCCCGGTCGAGCGTGTGATCGCGCAGCTCTCGGGCGCCGACACCGGCGGCACCTCGCGCATATCGGGCGGCAGCGATTTTGCGCAGCGCGCGCCGGGGCAGGTCGGCGCCGGCGCGGACGCGATCAACTCGAAGTATCGCGGCGCGCAGGGCCTCGATCCTGACTTCATCAAGAAGCTGGAAAAACAGTTTGGCTTCGACAAGCCGGCGCCGGAACGTTTCTTCCTGATGGTCTGGAATTTCGCCCGCTTCGATTTCGGCAAGAGCTACTTTCGCGACGTCAGCGTGATCCAGCTCATCAGGGAGAAGCTGCCGGTCTCGATCTCGCTCGGGATCTGGCTGACGTTCCTGACCTACCTGATCTCGATTCCGCTCGGGATCCGAAAGGCGGTGAGGGACGGGTCGCGTTTCGACACATGGACGTCGAGCGTGCTGGTGCTCGGCTATGCGATTCCCGGTTTCCTGTTCGCGATCCTGCTGATCATCCTGTTTGCCGGCGGGTCCTTCTTCAACTGGTTCCCGCTGCGCGGGCTGACGTCGGACGGCTGGTCGCAATTTCCCTGGTACTGGAAGATCATCGACTACTTCTGGCACCTGACGCTGCCGCTGATCGCGATGGGGCTCGGCGCGTTCACCACCATGGCGTTCCTGACCAAGAACTCGTTCCTGGACGAGATCCGCAAGCAATACGTGATGACCGCGCGCGCAAAAGGCTGCAGCGAGAACCAGGTACTTTATGGTCACGTCTTCCGCAACGCGATGCTGATCGTCATCGCGGGCTTTCCCAGCACCTTCATCCATGCGTTCTTCTCCGGCTCGCTCCTGATCGAGACGATCTTCTCGCTCGACGGGCTCGGCCTGCTCTCTTTCGAGAGCGTGCTCAACCGCGACTACCCCGTGGTGTTCGGAACGCTCTACATCTTCTCGCTGGTCGGCCTCGTCGTGAACCTGATCTCCGACCTGACCTATATGTGGATCGATCCGCGGATCGATTTCGAGGCGCGGGAGGTCTGATGTCCGTCACCGCGCCGACCCCGATCGAGACCACGACCAAGTCGCCGCTCGGTACCGCCGTGCCGATCACGCGCAAGCCGTTCGTGCCCTCGCCGCTGAACCGGCGGCGCTGGGAGAATTTCAAGGCGAACCGTCGCGGCTACTGGTCGCTCTGGATCTTCATGGTCCTGTTCGTGGTGTCGCTGTTCGCCGAGCTGATCGCCAACGACCGGCCGTTCCTGATCAAATATGACGGTCATCTCTACTGGCCGGCCTTCGTCACCTATTCCGAGACGACGTTTGGCGGCGATTTCGAGACCGCGGCGGATTACCGCGATCCCTACCTGCAGAAGCTGATCAGGGAGAAGGGCGGCAGCGTCGTCTGGCCGCTGATCCGCTACTCCTACAACACCCACAATCTCGATCTGCCGACGCCGGCGCCGTCGCCGCCGACCTGGATGCTGACGGAGGCGCAGTGCAAGCCCGTCGTCGAGAAGAAGGGCCTGAAAAGCTGCCGCGACCTCGAATACAACTGGCTCGGGACCGATGATCAGGGCCGCGATGTGGTGGCGCGGCTGATCTACGGCTTCCGCATCTCGGTTCTGTTCGGGCTCTGTCTCACCATCGTGTCCTCGGTCATCGGCATCGCGGCCGGTGCGGTGCAGGGTTATTTCGGCGGCTGGATCGATCTCACGTTCCAGCGCTTCATCGAGATCTGGACCGCGATTCCATCGCTCTATTTGCTGCTGATCCTGTCCTCGGTGCTGGTGCCCGGATTCTTCGTCCTGCTCGGCATCCTCCTGCTGTTCTCCTGGGTGTCGCTGGTCGGCCTGGTGCGCGCCGAATTCCTGCGCGGGCGCAACTTCGAATACATCCAGGCGGCCCGCGCGCTCGGCGTCTCGAACCCCGTCATCATGTTCCGCCATTTGCTGCCCAACGCGATGGTCGCGACCATGACGTTCCTGCCCTTCATTGTCTCGTCCTCGGTGATGACGCTGACGGCGCTGGATTTCCTCGGCTTCGGCCTGCCGCCGGGCTCGCCGTCGCTCGGCGAATTGCTGTCGCAGGCCAAATCCAACGTCCAGGCCCCCTGGCTCGGTTTCTCCGGCTTCTTCTCGGTCGCGATCATGCTGTCGCTGCTGATCTTCATCGGAGAGGCCGTGCGCGACGCCTTCGATCCGCGCAAGACATTCAGGTGAGCCCTTGATGGACGCAATCAACCAGCCCCTGCTCAGCGTGCGCGATCTCTCGGTGGCCTTCCACCAGGGCGGCAACACCACGCTCGCGGTCGACAAGGTCTCGTTCCAGATCAAGCGCGGCGAATGCGTTGCGCTGGTCGGCGAGTCCGGGTCCGGCAAGTCGGTCAGCGCGCTGTCGATCATGAAATTGCTGCCCTATCCGAGCGCCTCGCATCCGTCCGGCAGCATCCGCTTCAAGGGGCAGGAGATCCTGGGCCTGTCGGAGCAGGAGATGCGCGGCATTCGCGGCAGCGACATCTCGATCATCTTCCAGGAGCCGATGACCTCGCTCAATCCGCTGCATACGATCGAGGCGCAGATCGGCGAGATCATCCAGCTCCACAACCCCACCAGCAACGCGCTGGCGCGCAAGCGCACCTTGGAGCTGTTGACCCAGGTCGGCATTCCCGATCCAGAGACCCGGCTGTCGAGCTATCCGCACCAATTGTCCGGCGGCCAGCGCCAGCGCGTCATGATCGCGATGGCGCTTGCCAACGAGCCCGACCTGCTGATCGCGGACGAGCCGACCACCGCGCTCGACGTCACCGTGCAGGCGCAGATTCTGGCGCTGCTCGCCGGCATCCGCGCCCGGCTCGGCATGAGCCTGCTGTTCATTACCCACGACCTCGGCATCGTGCGCCGCATCGCCGACACCGTCTGCGTGATGAAAGCCGGCGAGATCGTCGAGCAGGGTCCGGTCGAGCAGGTCTTCACCACGCCAAAGCATCCCTATACCCGCGCGCTGCTCGCCGCCGAGCCGAAGCCGGACCCCGCGCCGCCGCAGCCGCAGGCGCCGGTCGTGATGTCGACCAATGACCTCAAGGTCTGGTTTCCGATCAAGCGCGGGCTGATGCGCAAGACGGTCGGCCACATCAAGGCCGTCGACGGCGTCACCATGGCCGTGCGCAAGGGCGAGACGCTCGGTGTGGTCGGCGAGTCAGGCTCGGGCAAGACCACGCTGGGGCTGGCGCTGTTGCGGCTGATCTCGTCCGACGGCCGCATCGTCTTCTTGGGCAAAGACATCCAGGGCCTGCGCTTCAAGGAGATGCGCCCCTTCCGCCGCGACATGCAGATCGTGTTCCAGGATCCGTTCGGCTCGCTCTCGCCGCGCATGTCGGTGGCCGACATCATCGAGGAAGGCCTCGGCGTGCATCAGCCGAAGCTTTCGCCCGAGGAGCGCGAGGCGCGCGTCGTCAAGGCGCTGGAGGATGTCGGGCTCGATCCGGAGACGCGCTTCCGCTACCCGCACGAATTCTCCGGCGGCCAGCGCCAGCGTATCTCGATCGCGCGCGCCGTGGTCTTGGAGCCCGATTTCGTCGTGCTGGACGAGCCGACCAGCGCGCTCGACATGCTGTTCCAGGCCCAGATGGTCGATCTCCTGCGCGACCTCCAGCGCAAGCGCGACCTCACCTACATGTTCATCTCGCACGATCTGCGCGTCGTCGCCTCGCTCGCCAGCCATCTCATCGTGATGCGCGGCGGCAAGGTGGTCGAGGAGGGCCAGGCCGCCGAGCTCTTCAAGAACCCGAAGACCGACTACACCCGCGCGCTGTTCGCCGCAGCGTTCCGGCTGGAGACGGCAGGCAACGGCTCGGTCGCGACTTAGTCTTGTAGGGTGGGTTAGCCTCGTGGCCGCGCGAAGCGCGGTCCGCGAGGCGTAACCCACCGCTTCTGCGTCCGCGGAAACGAAAGAGGTGGGTTACGCCCCGCGACTTGCGCGTTGCGCAGTCGCGCGGCTAACCCACCCTACGAATTACGAGCTCTCCCGTCAGGGTCCCCGATGCGCTTGCGGTGTACAAAGAAATCCAACACGGCCGGTAAGCCAGAGTTCCACTGGAAACTCGCAGTTCGGATCGCGCCCCTTTCGAAGGGGATCGTCGCTACGTTCGTCTCGGTTATCCTCGATCTGCCCGCAGCGCGGGCATTCTCGTTCATTCCACCGCAGCATTGACGTTCTCTTTCTTGAGCTACCTTCCTGTCTCCAGCTCAACTGTGGCGAAAAATCGTGCGGGAAAGGCCTCAAAACGTAGGGAACGTCCACTCCCTTCGGCCGCAGCTCGTAGGGTGGGTTAGCCTCGTGGCCGCGCGAAGCGCGGGCCGCGAGGCGTAACCCACCGCTTCTGTCTCCGCGGAAACCAAAGAGGTGGGTTACGCCCCGCGACTTGCGCGTTGCGCAGTCGCGCGGCTAACCCACCCTAC
>NZ_PPPT01000185.1 GCF_006483445.1 Bradyrhizobium guangdongense
CGTCGCCCTTCGAGGCTCGCCGAAGAGGCGAGCACCTCAGGGTGACGGATCTGCAGATCGCAATTGCTACAACAAAAACGCCAGCGCGGCCTCGCAGCGCTCTTCCACCTTCAGCGCGAGAAGATCGTCCGCCCGCGTGCGGCCGAGATTGATCGCGGCGATCGGGATCTTCTTCTCGGCGGCCTGCTTTACGAAGCGGAAGCCGGAATAGACCATCAGCGAGGAGCCGGCGATCAGCATGGCGTCGGCTTGCGCGAGATGATGCTGTGCGGTTGCGACCACCTCGCGCGGGACGTTCTCGCCGAAGAACACGACGTCGGGCTTCAGGATGCCGCCGCAGGAGTCGCAGGCCGGCACCACGAACGAGGCGAAATCCGCATGCTCGAGGTCGGCGTCGCCGTCAGGCGCGTCGGCAGCATCCAGCGCGAGCCAGTCCGGGTTTGAGCGGCTGAGCCGATCCTGGAATTCCGCGCGCGGAATCTTCAACTCGCAACCCATGCAGCGCACGAGATCGAGCCGGCCGTGAAGGTCGATCACCCTCTGGCTGCCGGCGGACTGATGCAGCCGGTCGACATTCTGGGTAAGCAACACCTCGCAGCGCCCGTTCGCCTCGAGCTTCGCCAGCGCATGATGCGCATCATTCGGCACGGCCTGGCCGAACCGCCGCCAGCCGATCAGGCTGCGCGCCCAGTAGCGCTGTCGCGTCTTCTCCTCGCCCATGAAGGCATTGAAGTTGACGGGCTGCGTGCGTTTCCAGTTGCCGTGGCTGTCGCGATAGTCGGGAATGCCCGAATTCGTGCTGACGCCTGCCCCGGTGAGCACGAAGAGACGCCGGTGACGGTCGATGAAATCAGCAAGCAAAGGAGGCCGGTCCATGGGCGATATCTAGTCCGTCCGGCGACGGCTTGCCAGAGGCGGACGCGGCGGCCTAGCATTGTGCCAGCAGCTATGGAGACCTCGATGCTCACCGTTCATCACCTCGGCAAGTCGCAGTCCGAACGCATCGTCTGGCTCTGCGAGGAGCTCGGCATTCCCTACGAGCTGAAGCGCTATGCGCGCGATCCCGTGACCATTCTGGCACCCGCCGACTACAAGGCGCTGCATCCGATCGGGGCGGCGCCTGTCATCCAGGATGGCGATGTCGTGCTGGCCGAGTCAGGCGCGATCGTCGAATACATCGTTGCGAAATACGGCCAGGGCCGCCTGACGCTGCGCCCCGACGATCCGGATTTTGCGCAGTTCCTGTACTGGTTTCATTTCGCCAACGGCACCTTCCAGGCGTCGATGGGTCGGGTGATGATCCTCAACCGTCTCAAGCTTGCGGAGGACAATCCTATGCTGCTGGCGATGCGCGCGCGCCTCGATCGCGCCTTCGATCTCGTCGAGGCCCGCGTCGGTGAGGCCGAGTATCTGGCGGGCAAGGCATTTACCACGGCCGACATCATGATGGGCTTTACGCTCACCACGATGCGCTACTTCCAGCCCTATGATCTCGCGCGCTGCCCGAACATCGCCAAATATCTGGCACGGATCGGGGCGCGCCCGGCCTATCGCCGCGCGATGGAGAAGGGCGATCCCGGCATGGCGCTGCTGCTGACGTAGGACTAATGCTTCGCCGGCTCCACGACCTGCTGCTCGACGACGGTCAGCCGTCCCGGCAGCGCGCCCGCGCGCAGCATCATCGCGACCGTGTTGGCGTCTTCGAGGGTAAAATTGCCGGAGATCTGGCCGGAGCCGCCGGTGATCGGCTCGCGGATGATGGGGGCGGAGAGCACCTTGTCGTCGAGCACGATGGCAAACGGCTTTCCGATGTTCTCGGCGGTGATGTGGGCGAAACGCCGCGTGCCGCGCCCGTTGAAGCGGAACGAGGCGATCGGCTCGCGGGTCGCGGATGAAAAACCCGGACTGGCGTCGATGATATCGTCGCCGTCCATCCCGCCGTCCTTCAGGACGAGATAAGCCTGCTTGTCCTTGTAGCCGTAAAGCACGTCCGCGCCTGAGGGCGCACCCGCCTTCAGGGCGTCCTCCACCGACATCGAGACATCGACCAGGCGAATGCTGACGCGCACTTTCTTGGCAAAGATCGCGGTGACACGATCGGGATCGGTGACGCCGGGGAGCAGCACGCGAATGCGGTCGGCGCCGTCGGGCAGCACGGCGGCCTGCTTCAGGCTGTTGTTGCGCAGGCGCTGCTCGATCATGTCGACGGATTGTCCGACGAGATCGCGCAAATTGTCGGCGATGGCGGCTGGCGTCGGCACGATCCGCGTCACGCCGCCGGAATCGGAGACGTCGATGGGCGAGGGAGGCTTGGCCTGCAGAAATTTGGCTTCGCCTGGCGGCACGAGCTTGGCGAGGACGCGGTCGCGATCCCTGGCGTCATTGAGCTTCACCTCGATGCCGCCATTGTTGATCGCGAGCCCCGAGTAGGGGATGCGGCCTTCGCGCAAGGTCCGATAGAGATCGTCGCGCATGTCGGACACGACGGCCTCGCGCTGGGCGGCGGCGTCGACCCTGAACACGATGCGGGAGCCGCCCTGCGCCTCCAGCGCCTTGGCGGCATTGGCCGCGTTGGTCGCGCGCATCTTGTCGAGCTGAGCGTCGGCGGAGGCGGTGACGGACAGGAGGGGCAGGGAGGCGAGGACGAGCCCGGCGAGAAGGGCTGCCGTCCTGGTTCTTGCCGCAGGGATCGTCATGGGCGCGCCGTCCTCTGGTGTCCGCGAGATGATCGTCAGTCTCTTGGTCCCGCCTCCGCACGCCGAGGTTCAATGTCGCGCCCGCGTCCGACTGGCGTTTTCGTCACATCCAGTGATGGACGGCGGCCCAATGATCGATCATTCTGTCCCCTCGTGATCCCGCGCGTGCGCAGGGATCGCGGCCTCGCCCGAAACAACAAGCAAGCGGGCAGGCGCATTGAAATCGAGGGAGGACGGACCAAGATGGCGGGCATTCACGCGCTCGATCGGCTTATCGGCGACAGCTATCCGGATTTGACGACGGACGAGGCCGTCCGCAAATTCGAGCAGATCCCCTATGCGGACCGCGTCGCCGCCGCCAGCACCTATGAGGCAGTGAAGCTCGGCGCGGCGCGTAACCCGGATGCGCCGGCGATCCAGTTTCTGCAAAATGCCGATCCGGCCGATACGCCTGTCGTCGTGACCTATCGCGACCTCGTCGCGCGCATCACGCAGGCCGCCAACATGTTCCACGCGCTCGGTGCCGGCAAGGACGACGTCATCAGCTTCATGCTGCCGCTGGTGCCCGACGCTTTCGTGACGCTGCTCGGCGCCGAGGCCGCCGGCATCGCCAATCCCGTCAATCCGCTGCTCGAGCCGCACCAGATCGCGGAGATCCTCGAAGCCGCCAACACGAAGATCCTGGTCGCGCTGGGGCCGATGCCCGGCACCGACATCTGGCAGAAGGTCGAGCAGATCCGCCCGCAGCTCAAGAATCTGAAGGCGATCGTGCAGGTCTTCGGCGGCGGCGATCCGGCCAACGGCATCCATTCGTTCAACGATCTGATCAAGCAGCAACCGGCCGATCGCCTCGTCAGCGGCCGCAATATTCAGGGCAGCGACATCGCGGCCTATTTCCACACCGGCGGCACGACAGGCACGCCCAAGCTGGTGCGGCACACCCATGCCAACCAGGTCTACCAGGCCTGGGCGCTGAACCTGCTGCTGGAGACCAAGCCCGGCGGCAATCTCCTGTTCGGCATGCCGCTCTTCCATGTGGGTGGATCGCTGACGCAGGTGCTGACGACGCTGGCGGGTGGCGGCTCGCTGGTCGTGCTGTCGGCGTCGGGCTGGCGCAATCCGAATGCGGTGAAGAACATCTGGAGCCTCGTCGAGCGCTACAAGCCGGAGGCGCTGTCGAGCGTGCCGACGGTGCTCGCCGCGACGCTCGGGATTCCCACCGGCAATGCCGACATTTCGAGCCTGAAATATGCCGCAGGCGGCGGCTCCGCGATTCCCGTCGCGGTCGGCTCGGCGATCCAGGACAAGCTGAAGCTGCCTGTCGTCGAGGTCTACGGCATGACGGAGACGTCGAGCGTGCACACGCTTGCCTATCCGTCGCGGCCGATCCGGCTCGGCTCGGTCGGTCTTCCCATGCCCTATTCGCGCGTGCGCGTCGTCAAGCTCGATGCCGACGGACGTTTGCTCGGCGACTGCGCGCCCGACGAGATCGGCGTCGTCACCATGGCCGGGCCCGGCGTGTTCGGCGGCTATCTCAACGACGCCCACAACAAGGGCGCCTTCGTCGACGATGTCTGGGTCAATTCCGGCGATCTCGGGCGCCTCGACAAGGACGGCTATCTCTGGATCACCGGCCGCGCCAAGGATCTCGTGATCCGCGGCGGCCACAACATCGATCCCGCGCCGATCGAGGAGATCATGTTCCAACATCCCGCCGTCGGCTTTGCCGCGGTGGTCGGTCAGCCCGACGCCTATGCCGGTGAATTGCCGGTCGGCTATGTCCAGTTGAAGCCGGGCGCGAGCGTGCAGCCCGGCGAGCTCGAGGCCTGGGTGCGCGAGCGCACGCCGGAGCGTGCCGCCGTTCCCGTGCAGGTCATCGCGATCGATCCGATGCCGGTCACCGGCGTCGGAAAGGTGTTCAAGCCGCAACTGCGCTGGGACGCAGCGCAGCGCGTGTTCACCAACGTGCTGGCGCCGCTGGTCGAGAAGGGCCTCGATTGCAAGGTGAAGGTCGGCGCCCACGGTAGCCACGGCTCGATCGCGACGGTGACCGTCGCAGGCGTCGCAGCCGACAAGCGCGACGCCGTCACGGCCGACGTGCAAAAACTGCTCGGCCCGTTCGTGATGCGGCACGAGGTGGTGTTCGCTTAAATCCTGCGTAGGGTGGGTTAGCCTTGCGATTGCGCGAAGCGCAATTCGCTGGGCGTAACCCACCACTTCTGTCGACGCGGAGAGCAAAGAGGTGGGTTATGCCGCGCGGACTGCGTTTCGCGCAGCCGCGGGGCTAACCCACCCTACGGACCTGCTACCCTGCCGGCATCGTCTTCTCGATCAGGCGCACCCAATATGACGCGCCGTGGCCGAGGATGTTGTCGTTGAAGACGTAGGCCGGGTGATGGCATTCCTGGCCGTCGCCCATGCCGACCAGGATCATCGCGCCGGGCCGGGCTTCCAGCATGAAAGAAAAGTCCTCGGCGCCCATCATCGGGATGAACTTTTCATTGACCCTGTCAGGCCCGACGATGTCGCGGGCGACGTTGGCGGCAACGCCGGCCTCGCGCGCGTGGTTCATCGTCACCGGATACATGCGCGAGTATTTGGTCTCGGCCGAACCGCCATAGGCGCGCGCGACGCTGTCGGCGACCTCACCGATACGGCGCTCGACGAGATCACGGACCTCGGGGTCGAGCGTGCGCACGGTGCCGCCGAGCACTGCGGTCTCCGGGATGATGTTGAAGGCGGTGCCGGCGTGGAATTGCGTGATCGAGATCACCGCCGACTTCAGGGGATCGACGTTGCGCGCGACGATGGATTGCAACGCGTTGACGATCTGCGAGCCGATCAGCACGCTGTCGACGGATTTGTGCGGGCCGGCGCCGGCATGGCCGCCCTTGCCGGTCACGATGATCTGGACGTTGTCGGAGGAGGCGAGCATCGCGCCGGGCGTCGTCGCAAAATGGCCCTCGGGCAGGTTCGGCATGTTGTGCATGCCGTAGACCTCCTGAATGCCCCAGCGCGTCATCAGGCCGTCGTCGACCATCGCCTTGCCGCCGCCGCCGCCTTCCTCGGCCGGCTGGAAGATCATCACGGCGGTGCCGTCGAAGTTGCGCGTCTCGGCGAGATATTTTGCGGCACCCAGCAGCATCGCGGTGTGACCGTCATGGCCGCAGGCGTGCATCTTGCCGGGGATTTTTGAAACGTAGGGCACATCGGCGGCTTCCTCGATCGGCAGCGCGTCCATGTCGGCGCGCAGGCCGATGGTACGACCGGACCCGGACTTGCGGCCGCGGATCACGCCGACCACGCCGGTCTTGCCGATGCCCGTCACCACCTCGTCGCAGCCGAATGAACGCAGCTTCTCGGCGACGATGCCGGCTGTGCGATGGACTTCGTAGAGCAGCTCCGGGTTCTCATGGAAGTCGTGGCGCCAGGCGGCCATTTCGTCCGACAGGGCGGCAACACGGTTGATGACAGGCATGGGGGTGTCCGTTTGTTGTTGTTCGTAGGGTAGGTTAGCGTAGCGCACAGGCTGGGTAGGGGCAAACCATGCGGTTCGGACGCGATATTCTGCTGCTGGCGGCCTATCTCTGCATCATGGCCGGCCCGGCCGCCGCCTGCGATGTCGGCGCGGCAACCGCCGCGGTCGGCGCGATCGGCCAGAAGATCCTGTCCCGCCAGGTCAAGCGGATCGAGCTGTCGAAGATTTCCGATCGCCTGCTTGCCAGCATTCCGATCTCGCCGGAGCGCTTTGCGACCTACTCGAGCGAACGCAAGACGCTGACCCTGACCGAACGCGACGCAACGGAGCTCGCCGCTGCCGTCAAGGCGCTCGCGCCGGCGCAGCTGTCCTACCAGCCCGACCTGCGCTGGCAGCTCGTGCTCCTCGACGAGACCGGCAACAAGCTGCACACCATCTTCTTCAGCAAGCGCTACGTGCAGGGCCGCGGCCGCGCCGGCTATGTCGACGGCGACATGTGCAGCTTCAGCACGGCGACGATCGGCAGCCCCGCGCTGGTGAAGTGGCTGCAGAAACGATTGTAGCAGCGTGCTGTCGTAGATGGGGTAACGGGC
>NZ_PPPT01000186.1 GCF_006483445.1 Bradyrhizobium guangdongense
AGCGCGATCAGCAGCGCAACGAACAGCAGGATGTAGGGCAGGTAGGTGGTGACGCGCACGCCTGTGGCGTCGACGTCGGCATAGATGCTGTAGGCGACGAACAGCAGACCCGTGCCGAGGATGCCCATGAACAGGATGAGCGTGAGCGGGTTGAAACCCTTGTCGAGATTGGGCCGGGAGGCCGGTTGTACCGGTGCCGGATCGGCTATCGATCGGTCGAATGTTGCATCCGTCATGTCAAACGCCCCTTCAGACTTCTTCTTGAATGGGGACGAGTTTTGCCGACGGATGCGAAGTCTGGATGACAGAGACGGTCTGAGAGGCGATTTCGACCCAGGAGTCAGGCGGCGCGCGCCGCCTTCTTCTGCTGCGCCGCTGCGATCCTGAGGTCATCGACGAAGCGCTGATATTCCAGCTTCTTCGCCTCTTCGTCCGGCAGCCGCAGCAGATAGGACGGATGCACTGTCACGAGTGCCTTGCGATCTCCGTCGAGATCGATCAGCCGTCCCCGCGTCTTGCCGACAGGCGTGATCTTGCCGAACACGCTTTGCGCGGCGGTGGCGCCCATCGCGACGACAAGTGCGGGATCGATTGCCGCAAGTTCCCGCTCATACCATTGCCGGCAAGCCCTGATCTCTGGGGTAACAGGCTTCTGGTGCAGGCGGATCTTTCCGCGCGGCACGAACTTGAAGTGCTTCACGGCATTGGTGACATAGACCTTCTTGCGATCGATCCCGGCCTCTTCCAGCGCGCGATCGAGCATCTGCCCGGCGGGTCCGACGAAGGGGTGGCCGGCAAGGTCCTCCTTGTCGCCGGGCTGCTCACCGACCAGCATGATGGTGGCGTTGCGTGGGCCCTCACCGAACACGATTTGCGTTGCGTCCTTCCAGAGCGGGCAGGCGCGGCAATGGGCGGCTTCCTCGCGGAGGGTTTCCAGATCGTCAGTGGCAGGCTTGCGTGCCATGGATATCTCCGGGCGTGGATTCATCCTTCCGCCGGTCCAGCGTTCGGCGTCGGAGAGCAATGGTTCAAGTATCGAAGCTTCGGGCAAGTTCCTCCGGCGCGTCCTGGGCTCGTCCTGCAGTGTCTGCTGCCGGTCCGGCTGAAAATGCCGGCGCCAGGTCTCTTCCAGTTTGCTCGGAGCCGGCATCTCCATCTGGCTGATGCCCGGCGTGAAGGAGATAGCATGACCGTCCCAATGGGCACAGACGTCAGGCGTGAGGATCGACCAGGGCATGTCGGCAAAACGCCGCGCGAAAAACGGCGCGGTGAATTCGACGATGTGATGCTCCGGCGCGAACCAGGCGGCGTAATGTGCCTTGTGCTCACGCCCGATCTCGCGGAAGCGGACGACATCGCGCATCCGCTGCGCATCGCGCCGCACGGCATTGCCCCTCGCATTCGCCTGCGCCACGTCGGGGTCGCTCATCGTGGCGAGCAGATCGTGGTCGCTCTTCAACCGCCACAGCAGGCGATAGAGCAGCGCGAAGCGGTCACCGTCGCGATGCAGGATCGCGAGACGCGCGAGTTCGATGAAGTTGGCCGGCACGCTGAACGTGCCTTCGGTCTCGATCGGCGGCAGGTGTGACACTTCGGACAGGCCTGATGGCACCTGGCTTTGGCCCTGTACCGTCCAGGTGACGTCCGCCGGATCGATCCGATGCAGGACCAATGACCGGGCGGCCTTGCGCCAGCCGTCGAAGTCCGTCTCGCTGGTCAGGATGATGAGCTGCATGGCTTTGAATCCCTTTGATTCCGCTCATGAATCCGAAGGCGCGCCAATTCGATTGACTCTTCGAGCGCCGTTAGCTTTATATTAGAACATATCATGAACAAATGAGCCAGCCGGTGGTTCTGCTTTTTGAGCCCCGGCGAACCATCCCTGAAGGAGCGGCGAGCATGAGCGCACGCGTGAGCGCGCTTGCGACTTTGCGCGGCCAGATCGAGCGCATCGAGACGGCGGAGGCCGCGCATCATCGCGATCGCGTCGCGCTTGGCCACAAGGAGGCTGACGGTGCGCTGCAAGGCGGGCTCGCGCGCGCGGCGATCCACGAGGTGTTTTGCGAGGGGCGCCAGGGCACGGCGGCAACGGGGTTCGTGACGGGGCTCGCGGGCCGCGTCTCGGCACGCCGGCCGTTGTTGTGGGTGCGGCAGGATTTTTCGGAGCTGGAGGTGGGTGCGCTGTCGATGAGCGGGCTTGCCGAGCTCGGCCTCGATCCGCGCCGCGTCGTGATGGTGCGCGCCGCCGATGCGGAGGCCGCGCTACGAACCTCGGCCGACGCGCTCGCCTGCGACGCGCTCGGCGCCGTCGTGCTCGAGCTCTGGGGCGAGAGCCGGCAGTTCGATCTCGTCGCGAGCCGCAAGCTGACGCTCGCTGCACAAGCCTCTGGCGTCACCGGACTGCTGTTGCGGATGGCAGCAAATCCGTCGCCGTCGACCGCCGAGACACGATGGATGCTGCGCGCGGCGCATTCGCCGCCGGGGGCGATGTGGAGTGCCTGGGGCGCACCTCAGTTCGATGCCGAGCTCGTGCGCAATCGTCATGGCCCGGTCGGGCGGTGGATCATGGAATGGAAGTGTGATGAGTGCCAATTCAGTGAACCGTCGGCGTATCCTCAGCCTGTGGCTGCCGCGCCTGCCCATCGACCGCATCAAACGGCTGCTTTCGGGGATCGGCGGCGCGTTGGATGAAAACGAGCCCAGCATCGTCGTCGCCAAGGAAACCAATGCACTGGTGATCCATGCACTCGATGAGGCCGCCTCGCGCCTTGGCCTGCATATCGGCCTGCCGCTAGCAAACGCGCGCGCCATGTGTCCCGATATCAGGGTGTTCGATGCCGATGTCGTCGCGGATGCCAAGACGCTGGAGGACATCGCCGACTGGTGCGATCGCTTCACGCCCCTGGTGGCGCTCGATCCGCCGCATGGGCTTTTCCTGGACATCACCGGCTGCGCGCATCTATTCGGCGGCGAGAACGCGCTGCTCCAGGTGCTGGTCCGCGCACTGGCCCGGCAGGGCTTTGCCGTCAGCGCGGCGATTGCCGGCACCTCGGTGTGTGCACGCACGCTGACGCGCCAGGCCTCCGGCACCATCGTCGCCGACGGCGCGGAGGCCGAGGCGATATCAACGTTGCCGGTCTCCATGCTCGGCGCCGGCGAGGCCATCACGGCAGGCCTGCGCCGCGCCGGCCTGAAGACGATCGGCGATGTCGCCTCCCGCACCCCGCATGAGATCACCGCGCGTTTCGGCGCGCGCTTCTCCACGCTGCTCGCGCATGCGTTGGGGCAGGGCGATGCGCCGATAAATCCGCGAAAACCGCTGCCCGATTACATCGTCGAGAAGCGTTTTGCCGAGCCGATCGCGACCGACACCATGATCGCGATGACGTTGTCGCGGCTGGCCGAGACGCTTGTCGCCTCGATGGAGAAGCAGGGCAAGGGCGCGCGGCGGCTGGAGGCTTCCTTCTTCCGCACCGATGGCGCGGTGCGCTCGCTCACGGTCGAAACCGGGCGGCCGGTCACGCAAAGTGCGATCATCGACCGCCTGTTCCGCGAGCGGCTCGATGCGCTCGCCGATCCCCTCGATCCCGGTTTTGGCTTCGACATGGTCCGCCTGTCGGCGAGCCGCACCGAGATCGTGGTGCAGGAGCAGCGCGATCTCGATTCCCATGTCCACGACAATGACGAGCTCGCCGCGCTGATCGACCGCATCGCCGCGCGCATCGGCGGAAAGCGCGTCGTCATGCACCTGCCGCAGGATACGCATATTCCCGAGCGCGCCGTGCTGGCCGTCCCGGCGCAGCATCATCTCGCCGCAGCCGCGCAGGCCGAATGGCCCGCGCGCACCGAGAGCGAGCCGCCGCTGCGTCCCCTGCGGCTGTTCGAGCGGCCCGAGCCGATCAAGGTGCCGTTCGCAACCGTGCCTGACGGGCCGCCGCACCAGTTCACCTGGCGCCGCGCAAAACATGCCGTAGTTCGGGTGGAAGGGCCCGAGCGCATTGCCATGGAATGGTGGAAGCAAGACGGGAAGCAGCTCACGCGGGATTATTTCCGCGTCGAGGATGCCGAAGGCCTGCGGTTCTGGATCTTTCGCGACGGCCTTTATGAGGGCGAGGTGTTCGACAGCGACGGCAAGCCCGTTCCTCCCAGCTGGTATGTGCACGGTCTCTTCGCATGAACACGCCGGCCTATGCCGAGATCGGCATCACCACGAACTTCTCCTTCCTGCGCGGCGGCTCCGATCCGCGCGCCTATGTGCACCAGGCGAGCGTCTTGGGCATTCCCGCGATCGGCATCGCCGATCACAACACGCTCGCCGGCGTGGTGCGGGCCTACAAGGAGCTCGACAATGACAAGGTGCTGCACAAGCCAAAACTGTTGATCGGCGCGCGCATCGTCTTCATCGACGGCACGCCCGACATCCTCGTCTATCCCCGCGATCGCGCGGCCTATGGCCGGTTGTGCCAGCTTCTGACGAAAGGTAAGCGTGGCGACGACAGCGCGTTTTCGAGCGAAGTGGGCACCGGTTCGCGTGAAGAAAACGCGTCAAAGCAAGAATCCTTGCGGATCGAGAAGGGGGAATGTCATCTCCGCTTCGATGATCTTCTCGAGTTTGCCGAGGGGCAGTTGCTGATCCTGACGCTGCCGCATCGCTTTGATGCCGCGCAAGCCGAGGGCATTCTTGTCAGGTTGAAGACGAGCCGCGCCGAAGGCGTGTGGCTGGCGGCAAGCCTCGTCTATCGCGGTGACGACCGCCGCCGTCTCGCGCAGCTCGATGCGCTCGCGACGAAGGCAAAAGTGCCGCTGCTCGCGACCAACGAGGTGCTCTACCACGACCCTGGACGCCGCCCGCTCCAGGACGTGCTGACCTGCATCCGCGAGAAGACCACGATCGAGGCAGTGGGGCGGAAGCTCGAGGCCAATGCGGAGCGTTTCCTGAAGACGCCGAAGGAAATGGCGCGGCTATTCCACGATTTCCCCGCGGCAATCGCGGAGACCATGCGCTTTGCGGACCGCATCGATTTCTCTCTCGATCAGCTCAAGTACCAATATCCGGACGAGCCGGTGCCGCCGGGCAAGACTGCGCAAGGGCATCTGGAAGACCTGACCTGGGCGGGTGTGCAGAAATATTTCGGCGGCAGGATATCGGACGCGCTACGCGCCACGCTGAACAAGGAGCTCGCGCTCATCGCCGAGCTGAAATACGCGCATTACTTTCTCACCGTGCACGACATCGTGCACTATGCCCGCAGCCAGAACATCCTCTGCCAGGGCCGCGGCTCGGCGGCGAATTCCGCCGTCTGCTACGTGCTCGGCATCACCTCGGTCGATCCGACCAAGGTCGATCTGCTGTTCGAGCGCTTCATCTCCAAGGAGCGGCTGGAGCCGCCCGATATCGACGTTGATTTCGAGCATTCGCGGCGCGAGGAGGTGATGCAATATGTCTATCGCCGCTACGGCCGCCATCGCGCCGCGATCATTGCTACCGTCATCCATTATCGCCCGCGCAGTGCCATCCGCGACGTCGGCAAGGCGCTGGGGCTGACGGAGGACGTCACCGCCGCGCTCGCCGACACGGTCTGGGGAAGCTGGGGCAAGGGCCTCAACGAGATGCAGGTCAGGCAGGCCGGGCTCGATCCCACCAATCCCATGATCAACCTTGCGGTCGAGCTTGCGGCCGAGCTGATCGAGTTCCCGCGCCACCTCTCGCAGCATGTCGGCGGCTATGTGCTCACGCAAGACCGGCTCGACACCTATGTGCCGATCGGCAATGCCGCGATGGACGACCGCACTTTCATCGAATGGGACAAGGACGATGTCGACGCGCTCAACATGATGAAGGTCGACGTGCTGGCGCTGGGCATGCTGACCTGCATCCGCAAATGCTTCGACCTGATCGACGATCACAAGGGCAGGCGTTATGAGCTTGCGACGGTCGAGCAGGACGACAAGAACGTCTACGACATGCTGTGCCGCGGGGAATCGCTCGGCGTGTTCCAGGTCGAGAGCCGTGCGCAGATGAACATGCTGCCGCGCCTGAAGCCGCAGACCTTCTACGATCTCGTCATCGAGGTCGCGATCGTGCGTCCAGGACCGATCCAGGGCGACATGGTGCATCCCTATTTGCGACGGCGGAACGGGGTCGAGAAGGAGAACTATCCGTCACCATCGCCCGAGCACGGCGAGCCGGACGAGCTCTACAAGGTCCTGCACAAGACCTTAGGGGTGCCCCTGTTCCAGGAGCAGGCGATGCGGATCGCGATCGAGGCGGCAAAATTCACCTCGGAGGAGGCCAACGGCCTGCGCCGTTCGATGGCGACGTTCCGCAATGTCGGCACCATTGGCAAGTTCGAGGAGAAGATGATCGGCAACATGATCCGGCGCGGTTACGATCCGGAGTTTGCCAAGAACTGTTTTGAGCAGATCAAGGGCTTTGGCTCCTACGGCTTTCCGGAGAGCCATGCCGCGAGCTTTGCCCAGCTCGTCTATATCTCCTCATGGCTGAAGCATTATCACCCCGACGCGTTCTGCTGCGGTCTGCTCAATTCGCAGCCGATGGGCTTTTACGCCCCGGCGCAGATCGTCGGCGACGCCCGCAAGAACGGCGTCGAGGTGCGCGAGATCGATGTGTCCTACAGCTTTGCGCAGAACACGCTGGAGAACACGGAGGATAAATATTGCGCCGTGCGTCTCGGCTTCCGCCAGATCGACGGCTTTCACTGGCTCGATGAGGATGAGGAGAGGCTGAAGCTCTCTCAGCTGTCATTCCGGGGCGCGCGAAGCGCGAACCCGGAATCCATCGGGCCGCATACGCCTGGCGGAATGGATTCCGGACTCGCGCCTAACGGCGCGCTCCGGAATGACGAAGCGAAAGACTGGGCCGACCGCATCGTCGCCGCCCGCAACCGCCGGCCCTTCACCTCCCTCGAAGACTTCGCCCGCGACACCGGCCTGCCCAAGCGCGCGCTGATCCTGCTGGCGGACGCCGATGCGTTCCGCTCGCTCGGGCTCGATCGCCGCGAGGCGCTGTGGCAGGTGCGGCGCCTGCCTGACGACGTGCCGCTGCCGCTGTTCGAGGTAGCCACCGCCCGCGAGCAGCCGGACGAGCACGCAAAGCCGCTGCCGCTGATGCCGCAGCCCGAGCAGGTGGTCGCGGACTATCAGACCATCCGCCTGTCGCTGAAGGGCCACCCGATGGAATTCTTGCGCGAGATGTTCGCGCGGGAGCGCGTCGTTCCCTGCAAGGACGTGTCGCACAAGAACGACCGCCGCCGCGTCCGCTGCGCCGGCGTGGTGCTGGTGCGGCAGCGGCCGGGCAGCGCCAAGGGCGTCGTGTTCATGACGCTGGAGGACGAGACCGGCATCGCCAATGTCGTGGTGTGGCCGAAAGTGATGGAGCAGTACCGCAAGGAAGTGATGGGCGCGCGCCTCGTCCTGGTCGAAGGCTATATCCAGAGCAGCCCCGAAGAGGTCACGCATCTGGTGGCCCAGCGCCTGATCGATCGCTCCCACGATCTGGTCGGCCTCGCCAATGACGCGTTGACCCGCAAGCGTCAGGTGCCCGCAGGCCCCGCATTGATCGAACCGCTCAACGACGACCGCCGCGACCACGCCGATACGCCAGCGCAAAAAATCCGCCACCCCCGCAACGTCCGCATCCTGCCGCCGTCACGGGATTTTCATTGAACTCGAAACCGTCACCCTGAGGTGGCCGCTTCTTCAGCGGCCCTCGAAGGGCGACGGCCCGGCTGCATCTGGGCCGTTCATCCTTCGAGGCTCCCCACGCGACGCGTCGCGTCGCATGGCTCGCACCTCAGGATGACGGATCCAAGATAGCCGCGCCCCTAGAAATTCACCCGGTTCGAGATCGCGCCATCCACCACGAGATTGGACCCCGTCGTGAACGACGACACCGGGCTCGCCAAAAACACCGCGGCCGACGCAATCTCCTGCGGCGTCGCCATGCGGCCCAATGGATTGCGGCGCATCGCATCCTCGTAGCGTTTTGGCATGTTCTGCTCGATCATGTTCCAGACGCCGCCCTTGAAATAGACCGTGCCGGGCGACACCACGTTGACGCGGATCTTCTTCGACGCATATTGCCGCGCAAGTCCCTTGGCCATGTGGATCAGCGCCGCCTTGATCGGGCCATAGGAGCTGTTCACGTCGGCCTGCGCGGCCGAGATCGACGAGATGAGGACGAAAGACGCATCGCCGGTCTTCTCGCCGCTCGCCTCGAGCAACGGACGCGCCGCCTCGAACGCATGGACAGCGCCGAGCACGTCGAGCCGAAAATTCTGCTCCCACGATGCGGGGTCGCCGCCTTGCGCCATCGCGCCGGCATTGGAGAACAGCATGTCGACGCCATCAAGCTCTTTGGCGATACCGTCGATCCATGATTTCAACGCCGCACCGTCGCTGATGTCGACGGAAGCGCCGGTTGCGCGAATGCCGCTCGCCTTTAACTCGGCAACCGTGGCTGCAACCTGATCCGCATTGCGCGCACAGACCGCGACATTGGCGCCTTCGCCGGCCAGCGTCGCCGCAATCGCCCGCCCGATGCCGCGCGTGCCGCCGAGGATGACGGCATTTCGTCCCTTGAGACCGAGATCCATTTTTTGTGTTCCTTTTTGTTTGTCGCAATGACGATGGTTGTTGTCGGCACCATGCTTTCACAACGTCGTCCTGGCGAAAGCCAGGACCCATTACCACAAACCTTCGTTGTTGCGCGATGCTGTGGCCAAAGGAGTGTTGCACAACATTCGACCGGGGTAATGGGTCCTGGCTTTCGCCAGGACGACACGGGATGTTTTGCCCCTCACTCCGGCGCCGCCCCCACCGGCGGGCCGCCGGGCGGGCGGTGCAGGTAGGTGAGGGAGACATAAGCGCCGACCCATGAGCCGGTTGCCGCGAACGCGACATAGAACGCGTTCTCGGTGTAGCTGATCACGGCGTAGGAGGAGAGCAGGTACCAGACCGCGCTCCAGGTTGCGGCGGGCACCCGCTTGCGCGCGATGACGGCCGAGGTGAACATCACATAGACCGCATCGGTCGCAGCGGTTGCGATGAACACGGCACCTGCGGTGAGGGGATCAACGGCAGCCATTGCTGTCCTTTCCATGCTATGAGATGCGCAGGCTAGCGGGAGGACAAGAGCAATGCAAAGTGCCGCCGCGATTCTGAAGGCGATCTGGGCATCCGTTGGCGGTGATGGGGCCGCACTCAATCATGTGCGGCTCACCGGCGGGGAGCCGCAACTGCCGTCTTCATTTCGTGTCGCCGTGGCGGCCCAGGTCAGCGTCGCGGCCGCAGGATTGGCCGCCGCCGAAATCTGGAAACTGCGCAGCGGAAAGGCGCAGGACGTCAGTGTCGACATGCGCCATGCGGTCGCCGAATGCCGCTCTGAGCGTTACCTGCGCGTCGACGACAAGCCGCCGCCACCGGCATGGGACGCCATCGCCGGCGTCTACAAGACCGCCGATAATCGCTTCGTGCGCTGTCACACCAATTTTCCCCATCATCGCGACGCCGTCTGCAACGTGCTGAACTGCAAGCCGGAGCGCGAACTGGTCCAGGCCGCCCTGATGCAGTGGAAGGGCGAGGATTTTGAGACCGCGGCCTACGCGGCCGGCGGCGTCGTCGCGCTGATGCGCTCGCATGACGAATGGTCGGCATTGCCGCAGGCGCAGGCGCTGGCAAAGCTGCCGCTGATCTCGATCGAGAAGATCGGCGATGCGCCGCCAAAGCCGCTACCGAAAGGCGATCGCCCGCTTGCCGGCCTGCGCGTGCTCGATCTCTCCCGCGTGATCGCCGGCCCCGTCGCCGGCCGCACGCTCGCGGCTCATGGCGCCGATGTGCTGCTGGTGTCGAGCCCGAACCTTCCCGCCATTCCCTGGCTCACCATCGACACCGGGCGCGGCAAGCTCTCGACCTTCATCGATCTCAAGCGCGAGGAGGGGCGCCGGCAGTTGCGCGAGCTGCTCGCGGACGCCGACATTTTTTCGCAAGGCTATCGGCCGCGCTCGCTTGCAGCGCTTGGCTTCGCACCGGAGGACGCCGCAAAAATCAATCCCGGCATCGTCTATGTGACGCTCTCGGCCTACGGCCACCAAGGTCCGTGGGCGGAGCGGCGCGGCTTCGATTCGCTGGTGCAGACCGCGACCGGCTTCAATCACGCCGAGGGACAGGCTGCTGGCATCGACGGTCCGAAGGAGTTGCCGGCGCAGATGCTCGACCACGCCACCGGCTATTTCATGGCGTTCGGCGCCATGATGGCCAAGGCGCGCCAGGCGCGCGAGGGCGGCAGTTGGCATGTGCGTGTATCACTTGCGCAGACAGGCCGGTGGTTGTGGAGTCTCGGCCGTCTCGCCGACGGATTGAAGGCCGAAGAGCTGAGCAGCGAAGCCGTACATCTTGCGTTCATCGAGAGCATGCCATCAGGCTTCGGGGCGTTGAGGGCGGTCACGCATTCAGCTGTTCTGTCGACGACGCCGGCCGCCTGGGCGCGTCCGGCGATGCCGCTCGGCAGCCATCCGCCGCAATGGCCTGCGCGTTAACCTCGCGCGTGCAGTGCGGCATATGTCAAATTTTTAACGCAAAGCGAAAAGGGGCTCGCGTTTTAAGGGTTGTTTGAACTAACAATTCGGCACTATTAGCGCGACCGATGAGGCAGTCATCTTGCCGGAATCATCGCAGACATGACCGGGCCCCATGGTAGCTGAAAATACCAAGCAATTGCAGGTATTTACAAAGCAGCGGATGATTGCATCCGTGGTTTTACTGGCGCTTGCCGGTGGCGCTGCCTATGGCTTCCTCTTTGCCGGTGGGGCCAAGGAGAAGAACCACTCCGAGATCTCCAGCCAGTCGCGCAAGAACGCGCAGAATTTTACGCCGACGCCGTCTGAATGGGCGACGCTGGCGATCGAGCCCGTGAAGCAGAGGGCCTTCCGCGCCGAGTATGTCACCGAAGGCAAGGTCGCGGTCGATGAGGATCGCTCGACCCCGGTGTTCTCGCCCTATGCCGGTCGCGTCACCAAGCTGCTCGCAAAGCCTGGTGAGAGCCTGAAGCAGGGCCAACCGCTGTTCACAATCGAGGCCGCCGACACCGTGCAGGCCCAGAACGATTTCATCGCGGCGATGACCTCGCAGAACAAGGCGAAGTCGGCGATGGAGCTTGCCGACATCCAGTTCAAGCGCGCCAAGGATCTCTACGAGGGTCGCGCCATCCCGCTGAAGGATTATCAGCAGGCCGAGACCACGCAGGTCCAGGCCCAGAACGACATGCGCTCGTCGATGACGGCGCTGGAAGCCTCGCGCAACAAGCTGCGCATCCTCGGCTTCACCGACGACGCCATCAAGGCTTTTGGCGACAAGGGCGCCATCAATCCTGAAATCACGATCTATTCGCCGATCTCAGGCACCGTCGTGCAGCGCAAGATCGGCCCCGGCCAGTACGTCAATTCCGGCGCCAGCGATCCGGTCTTCGTGATCGGCGACCTCTCCACGGTCTGGCTGACCGCCTTCGTCCGCGAGAGCGATGCGGCCTCCGTCTGCGTCGGGCAGGACATCAGCGTCAACGTCATGGCGCTGCCGGGACGTCCGCTCACCGCAAAGATCAACTACGTCGCCGCCGCGATCGATCCCAACACCCGCCGCCTTCTGGTGCGCGCCACCATCGACAACAAGGAGGGCCTGCTCAAGCCGGAGATGTTCGCCAATGTGACGATCTATTCCGCCGGCGATCGTGCGGCTCCCGCCGTGCCGAAGCAGGCCCTGATCTACGAAGGCGACCAGGTCCGCATCTGGGTCGCGCGCGAGGACAAGTCGGTCGAGCTGCGCCACATCAAGATCGGCCTCGTCAACGGCGACCTCGTCGAAGTCACAAGCAATCTGAAACCGGGCGAACAGATTGTAACCAAGGGCAGCCTGTTCATCGACCGCGCGGCCTCCGGCAGCTAACGCTGATCGGATAAGGCGCGCCGCGGTTATCCGACAAGATCGTGCGTCAGGACTGCCGCGCGCGAAAACAAAAAACTGAGTTGAATGGACCGCCTCGTCGCCCTTGCCGTCAATCGCCGTTACCTCATGGTCGGCATGTTCGTCGCCGTGCTGATCGGCGGCCTCATCGCGTTCAACCAGCTCAACATCGAGGCTTATCCCGATCCGACGCCGCCGATGGTGGACGTGGTGACGCAAAGCCCGGGCCTCTCGGCCGAGGAGATCGAGCGCTACATCACGATCCCGATCGAGACCCAGGTCGCAGGCCTGAAGAACCTCACGACCATCCGCACCATCTCGCTCTACGGCCTCTCCGACATCAAGCTGCAGTTCTCCTTCGCCTACACCTATGACGAGGCGCTGCAGCAGGTGCTGAACCGCCTCGCGCAGCTCGCGCCCTTGCCAGGCAATGTGCAGCCGCAGATCTCGCCGCTGAGCCCGATCGGCGAGATCTTCCGCTACCGTCTGGTCGGCCCGCCGAACTACAGCGTGCTCGATCTCAAGACGATCCAGGACTGGATTTTGCAGCGCCGCTTCCGCGCCGTGCCGGGCGTCATCGACGTCACCGGCTGGGGCGGCAAGACCAAGACCTACGAGCTCCAGGTCGACTTCAACAAGCTGATGGCCAACGGCCTGACCCTGCCGCAGATGCTGCAGGCGGTCAGCAATTCCAACGTCAATGTCGGCGGCAACACCGTCAATATCGGGTCGCAATCGGCCGTGGTGCGCGGCGTCGGCCTGATCCGCTCGATCGACGATCTCGCCAACACCATGGTGGCGCAGACCGGCGGCAACCCGGTGCTGGTCAAGGACGTCGCGACCGTGACCGTCGGCGAGAAGCCGCGGCTCGGCATCGCCGGCCTCGACGAGGACGACGACATCGTGCAGGGCATCGTGCTGATGCGGCGCGGCGAGCAGAGCACGCCGACCATCAAGCGCGTCGAGCAGCTCGTCCACACCATCAACAACTCCTCGATCCTGCCGCCCGGCGTGCGCATCGAGCGCATCTACGACCGCAAGGACCTGATCGATCTCACCACCCACACCGTGCTGCACAACATGGTGGTCGGCATCCTCCTGATCGTGCTGCTGCAGTGGTTGTTCCTCGGCAATATGCGCAGCGCGCTGATCGTCGGCGCCACGATACCGTTCGCGCTGTTCTTCGCCGTCATCATCCTGGTGCTGCGCGGGGAGTCGGCGAACCTGCTGTCGGTCGGCGCGATCGACTTCGGCCTGATCGTGGACGCCACCGTCATCATGGTGGAGGCGATCTTCAGGCGATTGACGCAGACGACGCCGCTGACCGAATACGAGAACATCTCGGCGGAAACCATGATGGGCATGAAGAGCCATGCCATCCTCAGCGCGGCGGCCGACGTGTCGCGCTCGATCTTCTTTGCCGCCGCCATCATCATCGCGGCGTTCCTGCCGCTGTTCACGCTCTCGGGCGTCGAAGGCAACATCTTTGGCCCGATGGCGCGCACCTACGCCTATGCGCTCGCCGGCGGCTTGCTCGCGACCTTCACCGTCACGCCGGCGCTGTCGGCGATCATCCTGCCCGCGCATGTCGAGGAGACCGAGACCAAAATCATGATGGTCCTGCACCGGATCTACATGCCGGTGCTGCATTGGGCGGTCGCCAACCGCGGGATCATGCTCAGCGGCGCGTTCGGTCTCGTGTTGATGACGATCGGGATCGGCCGGCTGCTCGGCCTCGAATTCCTGCCCAAGCTGGAGGAGGGCAATCTCTGGATCCGCGCCACGCTGCCGCCGACCATCTCGCTCCAGGAAGGCAACACCTACGTCAACGAGATGCGCAAGCTGATCCGTGCGCGGCCCGAGGTCGAATCCGTGGTGTCGCAGCACGGCCGTCCCGACGACGGCACCGACGCCGCCGGGTTCTTCAACGCAGAATTCTTCGCGCCGCTCAAGCCTGCGAGCACCTGGCCGAACACCAAGAGCAAGGAAGAGCTTACCGCGCAGCTCCTGAAGCAGCTCGACGACCGCTTCCCCGGCGTCGAGTTCAACTTCTCGCAATATCTCCAGGACAACGTCTCCGAAGCCGTCTCGGGCGTGAAGGGCGAGAACTCGATCAAGCTGTTCGGCGGCGATCTTCAGGCGCTCACCGACACCGCGGCCAAGATCAAGTCGGTACTGTCGACCGTGCAGGGCGTCACAGATCTCGCGGTATTCACCTCGCTCGGCCAGCCGACCATCCAGATCGATATCAACCGCGCCAAGGCCGCGCGCTATGGGCTTGCGCCAGGCGACATCAACGCGACGATCAAGGTCGCGATCGGCGGCGACAGTGCGGGCGATCTCTACGAGCCCGGCTCTGACCGCCACTTCCCGATCATCGTTCGGCTCGCGCCGGAATACCGCAAGAGCGCCGAGGCGATCCAGAATTTGCGCATCGGGGCATCCGGGCCGAACGGCACCATCACGCAGATTCCGCTGAGCGAGGTCGCCTCCATCAGCCTGGTCTCGGGTGCGGCCTATATCTACCGCGAGCAGCAGGAGCGCTATCTGCCGATCAAATTCTCGGTGCGCGAGCGCGACCTCGGCAGCGCGATCCGCGAAGCCCAGGACAAGATCGCCGAGCAGGTGCAGTTGCCGCCGGGCTCGCATATGGAGTGGGTCGGCGAGTTCGGCAACCTCCAGGACGCCATCCGCCGGCTCTCGATCGTGGTGCCGATCTCGCTGGCGCTGATCGGCATTCTGCTCTGGTTCAATTTCGGCTCGATGACCGACACCTTGCTCGCCATGAGCGTGATCCCGATGGCGATCTTTGGCGGGGTGCTCGGACTCGTCGTCACGGGCACCGCCTTCAGCGTCTCCGCCGCGATCGGCTTCATCGCGTTGTTCGGGATCGCCGTGATGGACGGCATCATCATCATCTCGCAGTTCAACCAGCTTATCGACGAGGGGATCGACCGCATGACCGCGGTGGTGCGCACCGGGGAACTGCAGCTCCGGCCTGTGCTGATGACCTGCGTGGTCGCCGGTGTCGGCCTGCTGCCGGCCGCGCTCTCGGAAGGTATCGGCTCCCAGGTGCAGAAGCCGCTCGCGGTCGTGGTCGTCACCGGCATGATGCTGGCGCCGGTCGTGATCCTCGTGACGCTCCCGGTCCTGATCTCCTTCTTCTCGCGCCGCGCCCGGTAGTCCCTGACCGCTGTGGGCGTACGCCCACAAATCCTGCCCACTCGGTTTGTGGTTGACGCTTCCCCACCGTTGCCCCTTGATTTGATCGCAGGGGACACACCGCGGGAGATCCAACCATGCGGCTCGAGGAACATAAGGGCAGGGACACCACGTCGAACCGGATTCTCGGCGAAATCCGGGACTATTGCCGTGCCACGCAGACGGCGGAATCGACCTTCGGCCGGCTCGTGGTCAACGACGGCAAGCTGGTCTCGCGCCTGCGCGACGGCGCCAGGATCACCACCGGCACGCTCGACAAGGTGCGGGCCTATCTGTCCGAACATTCGCCGGACCAACCGCAAACGACGCCCGCCGCGCCGAAGCCGGGAAATGGTGCGGCGCCGAGAATGGAGCCCGCGCCGCCCGGCTTCCGCTTCTTCGACAACCGGCAAAAATACCTGCTGTTCGTCTCGACCTGCAGCGAGAAGACCGAGGTCGCCAACCGCATCTCGCTGGAGATCTCCAATTTGCAGCCGTCGCCGCCGGCGCTGCGGCTGTTCGACGCCGGCGTCGGCGATGGCACGGTGCTGTCGCGGGTGATGCGGGCGCTGCATGCGCGCTTCCCCGCAATGCCGCTCTACGTCGTCGCCAAGGAGATCTCCTACGAAGACGTTCGCATGATGCTGGAGAAGATGGCGGACCGCCTGTTCGAGCATCCCGCCACCGTGCTCGTCGTCACCAACCTCTATTACGGCGAGGCGCCCTGGCTGACGCCGCGCTCGGCGACCGCGGCACAAGGCCTGCTCTGGAAGGATGTTGCGCTCCAGGGCAATACCGCGCACGGCTTTGCCGAGCAGATCGGCGATCTCGAGCCGTTCCTGGCCGAGAACTGGCGCGCCGGCATCAGCCAGAAGAC
Organism: Bradyrhizobium guangdongense; assembly: GCF_006483445.1. Lineage (GTDB taxonomy): Bacteria > Pseudomonadota > Alphaproteobacteria > Rhizobiales > Xanthobacteraceae > Bradyrhizobium > Bradyrhizobium guangdongense_A. The sequence continues at coordinate 16,055 of NZ_PPPT01000186.1, forward strand.
CGGCAATCCCGTCTACACCCGTCCGGTGATCCTGACGCTGCGGCGCGAGGATCATTCCTTCCTGCTCGATCCGATCATGCCGCGGCCGGGCCGCGTGATTGCCGATTACGACCTCGTCATCGCCTCGCAGCCCTATCGGGCGCGTGCGAGCGTCGAGTTCAAAGCTTCCAAGGTGGTCACGCCGCTGGTCCGTGCGCTCAGGCCCGGCGGACGGCTGGTTGGCATCCACTCCCATGGCCACGATCCCGGCATGGAGATCATCGAGCAGGTCTGGCCGGGCGACGATCCCTTCGGCACCGACCGCTACGCGATCTTGCGCCAGGTCAAGCACGAGCTCGGCTCGGCCGCGCGGCACTACAATTTCAACGCCTCGTCGGATGCGCGCGCGATTTTTCGCTATCGCATGCACACGCTGCCGGACGAGGTCTCCGGCCCGATCGGCACCTCCACGCTGTTCGCGGCCTGGAATGCCGCGATCTACGTGGCGCAGATCGAGGACGACAGATTGTCGGAGGTCGTGCGTGACGGCCGCTATCTCGAGGCGACCGATCGCGTGGTGCGCAAGCATGGCGGTCTCTGGTTCAACGACGAGACCTATGTGATCTCGCGCCGCCGCGCGCCGGCCTGATGCGGGAGCCCGCCATGACGACGACGCTCGAACAGGCGAACCACAGCGATCTCACCGCGATGCTGACGCAGGCGTCAGTCGAGGTCTCCTCCAGCGGCCATCAGCTCGATGATTTGCGCGAGCACTTTGCGCAAGGTCTCGACGTCAGCATCACCTTCCTGCCCGGCGACAATTACCTCCATAACGTCGAGACGGCATCGGCGCTGCGCCGCGCCGGCTTCAACCCGGTTCCGCACATCGCCGCGCGCGAGATCCATTCCCGCGCCGCGCTGGATGATTTCTTCCGCCGGCTGGGCGGCGAGGCGGATGTCGCGCGCATCCTGCTGATTGCCGGCGACGTCGCGATCGCGAAGGGGCCGTTCAAGTCCAGCCGCGATATCGCGGCAAGCGGCCTGATCGAGACGCACGGCTTCGCCCGTGTCAGCGTCGCCGGCCACCCCGAAGGCCATCCCTATCTCGACGCGCCGCAGGTGGTGAAGGCTCTTGCAGCCTGGCGCGACTGGGGAGCTGAGCGGCAGATCGGCATCGACGTCGTCACGCAGTTCTGCTTCGAGACCGCGCCGATCCTGAATTGGCTCGGTGATATCAAAGTCGCCGCCGTCGACCTGCCCGTGACCATCGGGCTCGCCGGTCCCGCCAGCCCGGCCACCCTGATGAAGTTCGCGCTCCGCTGCGGCATCGGCAATTCGATCCGCGCCGTGCGCAACCAGATCGGCCGCTATGGGCGGCTGCTGACGGAAACCGGACCCGACGAGGTCTTGCGCGGCCTCTCGGCCGCGCCAAGAGCCGCGACCGGGCAGGTGAGGGGATTCCACATCTTCCCCTTCGGCGGCCTGAGGAAATCAGCGCGCTGGCTGAGTGAGCACGCGAGCGCTCAGAACCCGTAGAGCCGCGCCGGATTGTCGACCAGAATCTTCTGGCGGATCGCGGCGTCGGGCGCCCAGACCGGGAGCTGGTTGAGCAGGCGGCCGTCGTCGATCTGGAACAGCGGTGTCACGTCCGTCACCTTCTTGCCTGATGGCGTCACCGAATCCGGATGTGGCCAGTCGGTGCCCCAGACGATACGCTCCGGATTGGCGGCGATCAGCGCCTGCGCGAACGGCACCATGTCCTGATAGTCGGGCGCAAGCTTCGACGAGCGGTAGGCGCCGGAGATCTTGACATAGGCCTTGCCTGATTTCACCAGCGCGACGAGATCGGAAAAACCAGGCTGCTCCAGCCCGAGCTCGCCCCGTGCGCCGCCAAAATGGTCGAACACGACCGGCACCGGCGCGGTCTCGACCAGGTCCTTGATCGCAGAGATCATCGCGAGGGTGGTGTAGAGCTGCACGTGCCAGCCGTGGGCCTTCATGCGCTCGACCGCGGTCGTGAAGCGGGCACGGCCGACATTGGGATCGTTGACGCCACCGGTCGCGAGATTGAGGCGGATGCCGCGAAAGCCGTCCTGATGCATGGTGTGGAGCGCGCTGTCCGGCGTCTTGTCGTCGATTACGGCGACCCCGCGCGCATTGGCGCCGCGCGCCTTCATGCCGTACAGGCTCGAGGAATTGTCGGTGCCGTAGACGCTCGGCGTCACCACCACCACGCGCTCCATGCGCAGCGCCTTGTGCAATGCGGCCTGCTCCTCAGGGCTTGCCGGCTCGGGCGTGTAGACGCGGCCCGAGAAGAACGGGAATTTCTCGACGTCGCCGTGAATATGGGTGTGGCAGTCGCAGGCATGTGCGGGGACGTCGAAATTGACCGGCGTCGCGGGCTGTGCCGCCGCCGCTTGGGCTTGTTTGCTGGTCATCGTGACTCCGGCCGCGAGGGAGGCAAGCAGGACGCTGCGTCGGCTGAGCATGGATGGTCCTCCCGATTTTCTCGTTTTTAATGGGTGAATTCTTTAGCACATTTTTCAGGGGCGGGGCCGCAAATTCAACGTGGAATTGAACCGGCCGCGCGCCGGTTTGACTAATGTTCCGCACTCCCGGATCATCGCTTCCCCCACCGGAATCACTTCATGAAAAAATTTGGCAAGTTCAAAGCGGGCGTCTCGGCGGTCGCGGTCCTCGTCGCGTTGTTCGGCGTTTACGGCTTCCGCAAGCTGCAGGCGCTGGCGGCCGATCCGACCGGGCCAAAGGATTGCCGGCCCGCCGCCGATCTCGGCGATGCCGCCAGGATCGATCTGGACAAGGTGAGGGCGATCGCGCCGCTGCAGGGGGTGAAATGGTCGCAGCTCGGCGGCAGCATCAACGATGCGAGCTGCCTCAACCGCACCGAGATCTACGGCGTGGTCGAGATCCGCAGCGTCGACGATATCGCAAAAACGCTTGCCTTCGCGCGCGATAACAAGCTGCCGGTGACGACCGCGGGCGTGCGCCACTCCATGGGCGGGCAGGCCTTTCGCAAGGGCGGCATCGTGCTGGATATGCGCACCTTTAACCGCATCACCCTGAACGAAACCGCGCGCACGGTGACGGTTCAGCCGGGCGCGACCTGGCACGACATCCAGATCGCGCTGCATCCGCGCTTCGCCGTCCGCGCCATGCAGTCGACGGATATCTTTAGCGTCGGCGGCTCGATCTCCGTCAACGCCCACGGCATGGACCATCAGGCCGGCGCGCTCAAGCGCTCGGTCAAGTCGATGAAGGTGATGCTGGCGGATGGAACGATCCGCAACGTCTCGGCGACCGAGAACCCGGAATTGTTCAACCTCGTCGTCGGCGGCTACGGCCTGTTCGGCGTCATCGTCGAGGCCGAGCTCGATATCGCCGACAACAGTGTGTACCAGACCGGTCGCCGCGTGCTCGACTACAAGGCCTTTCCGGCGCTGTTCTCCGGCGAGATCGAGAAGGACAGCAATATCGGCCTGATGTACGGCCATCTGTCGACCGCGCCCTCGACCTTCCTCCAGGAGATGCTGCTCTACACCTACACCAAGGCCGATGGCACCGACTTCCAGCGCCAGCCGCTGGGCGAAGTCTCAAGCACAAAACTGCGGCGGCTCACCATCAATTTGTCGAAGCAGGGGCCGTTCTTCCAGGAGCTGAAATGGCTCTCTGAAAAGCACATTGAGCACCGCATGGAGAATTGCACGGTAACGCGCGCACAGGCGATCGCCTCGGGCGAGGCCTGCCTTGTCAGCCGCAACGACCCCATGCACGATTCCGTGCCCTATTTGCGCAACGCGCTGCAGGAGGAGACCGATATCCTGCACGAGTATTTCATCCCGCGCAAAAACTTCGTCGCCTTCGTCGACGGCCTGCGAAAAATCATGCTCGACAACAAGACCAATCTGCTCAACGCCTCGGTCCGCGTCGTGCACAAGGAAGACAATTTTTTGACCTATTCGCCGGAGCCAGCGTTCTCGCTGGTGCTCTACATCAACCAGCCCACCGACGATGAGGGCAATGCCCGCATGAAGAAGGTGACGGAAGAGCTGATCGACCTCACCATAGCCAACCAGGGCCGCTTCTTCCTGCCGTACCAGCTCTATTACTCACGCGACCAGCTCAAGAAGTCGTACCCGCAGATCGACGACTTTTTCGCCGCCAAGCGGAAGTACGACCCGGCGGAGCTGTTCACGAATACGATGTATCAGAAGTATCGGGCGTGAGTGGCTTAATGAGTTTCGGTTGTCGCGGTGCGGACAGTGCGCTCCCTCTCCCGCTTGCGGGAGAGGGCTGGGGAGAGGGTGTATCCGCAATGGGGACAATCCCCAAGCGGAGAGAGCCCTCACCCGGCGCTTCGCGCCGACCTCTCCCGCAAGCGGGAGAGGTGAAACGAGCCCGCGGACCAATTGATTCAACGCAAAGCCATCATGCTTGGTGCCGTGCACCTTTGCTTTGATGCCGCTAGGCGGCGATGCGAGGTGCGCTTTACGTCGTTGGCGGCTTGGCTCGCGCGGTGGCACCATATGTCGCGAAGGGCCGCTAGTTCTGTTCCCGTGCGAAGTTCCTGGCCACATAGAGGATGCCGACCGCTACAGCCGGATATACGAGGAGGCGGAAATGCTCAGTTCTCGCTTCACCCTCGAAGACGCTGTGCGCGATAAGGGATAGAGCTGCTAACCCAACCAGTACAAAGCCCAAGTACGCAAGAGACCGCCATTTCGTAGGAAGAAAGCTAAATGCAAATTCCGACGTTGCCGCAGCGGCTATCGTGGGTATCCAAAAGGGAAATGCAAAGATTGCCAGCACAAACCCGAGCATGTAGTTGGTTGAACTCCCAGCAATGCTCGGACTACCGATCACGATCGCTTCGACGGTCCACCAAAGCAGGATCGCGAGCAAGAATATCACAAGGTCCATGTTTCACCGCGCAAGGCGACCGACGAACAACAACTGCATCAATCTTGTGCCACGACCCGTTAACCTCTGGTTGCAGTGCTGATAGTTGTCGGCGAGTTCTCCACATAGAGACTAACCCCTGCCGACCTATGCTCAACCCGCTTCGGCGCCAGCCCGTTACAGCCGCCGGCCTGTTCGGCATCGAGCACGAGCAGGACGCCCCGAGGCGTAGAGCCGGTTGACGAATATCTACAGTAGTTCCTGCCAGGAACCGAAATAAAGCGCTCGCTATCCGGCAGACGAAGGCGCACTGTCTCGGTGCCATCGCGCGGCCCCCAGCATCTATCGGTGGTGTGAACGCCAATTGCGCTCCCGCTCAACTCGACAGCGGAGCAATCACATGCCGGCTCGACAGTCCCCGGAAGGTTCAACGACATTCGCATACCGCCTGGCGCAAGAGGCAATCAGTCTGCGCCGGCAGGCGAGGGAAATGCCCTCTGGCGTTCGCCGCACGGAGCTTCTGCAAAAAGCGCGGCAGATCGACGTTGCCGGCGAGGTCAACAAGTGGCTGACGTCGCGTGGATTGCCGCCGCCATCCTGAGCCCAGCAGTTGCAGCAGATCGTCAACAAGGTAGGAAATTCGGCCGCCGCGGCGGCAAGGAATTGACATGGTGAAGCCGAACCGGGGCGCTCCCGTCGGGGTGCTGCTCGTCATCGACTTTGGCCTTGCGATTTGCCTGTCAGGACTGCTCGTAAGTGTTCTCAGGCTCGTTTGGTGATGAGATCTCGAAGCATTTCCGCATCTGCCCTTCGCAGCGCGAAGATGCACAAATCCATGGAGGATGAAATGATCAGGAAGGAAGGGAATGACCGCCGCCTGCGGGAAGCCAACAATGCCTTCAAGGCAATCGGGACTGAAAAGCGAATGACCGATTACGAGAAAGCACAGCAGTCCTTTCGCGACAATCGCGAGCGCCTCAAGGCCGAGCGCCTGGCGCGGGAAACCCGCGCGAAAGAATCTGTAAAATAGCTGGGTTCTAGAGCATCGAGAGCACGACGACGCCGTCTTCGAGCTCTCCGGACGCGAGGCGCGCTCGCGCGATCCGCTCGAACTCCGTCCGATATTTGTGAAGATAGTTGAAGGCCTGCTTGTCGGTCTGAAATGTCGTCGTCAATCGACATATCTGTCGTGCTGCGCCGAGCGCGAGCGTAAACGTGATTGTCCCGCCGCCGTCCGACTTGGCTCTCGGCACGATCACCCCCTTCGACCTGTGACTCGATTCCCCGCGATCGACGGCTTTTGAAGCCGGCTATCGCCGCGACTTCCGTGTGCGCTTCTTCGTCGCGGGTGCCGGCAAGGTCGCAGCAATGGCGGCGTCAGCGGCTTCCCTGGCCTCGCGCAACTCGCGCAGACGCGCCATGTTCTTGCGAACCTCGATCCCGTGTCTTTCGACATCCGCGATCGCGCGCGCGCCGTCTTCGGCGGCTAGGACCCGGCGAGCCGAGCGCGCGACGGCTTCAGGTGACGGTACTGCCGATTTGCTGGCGCTCATCCTTCACCCATTCGTGCAACGGAGAAAACCCGCTCAATCCTGGGATCGAGCGGGCAGCATTGCCGTTCCAGTACATCCGTGAAACGGCGCTACGAGATCAGGCCAGCGAGAGGTTCTCTGCGCTGACTTTGCCCCGCATCTTGTCGGTCTTGAGCTCGTAATTGACCTTCTGGCCCTCGGCGAGACCGGAAAGACCGGCACGTTCGACCGCGCTGATGTGAACGAACACATCGTTGCTGCCGTCGTTCGGCTGGATGAATCCAAAGCCCTTTTGGCCGTTGAACCACTTAACAGTACCTGTCGTCATCTTCTTCTCCAAAGCGCGCAAGCGCGTAACGCGCGACAATCACGCGGTGTTTCAACTTCGTCGATGTCTTTGGAAAAGGAGCCCGCGGGCGCGTTCAACAAGGCACAGCGGCTAATCGAATGAGCACAATATACACAACATCTGCGATTTTACAAGGAAGGCGGCCGAATTTGTTTTCAGTCCGTGGATCTAGGCGCCGGCGAGGGAGTTCCAAATGGTTGGCAACCACGCGCAGGGCTTTATCGATTGACTTGACGGCACGGGGGTGGTCACGTCGCAGCCACTGAATCGCGTCGCCGTGACGAGTAGACCTGCTCGATCGAGGTCGGCGAAGACAGACGCGGTTACTCTCATTCTCCCATTCGCAACGAATTTCCTGCGCAACTGGCTGCGTGCAGGATCATCCCGTTTCGCAGCCCAGCGAGGAGTTTCAATGCAGGTTCTCGTTCGCGACAACAATGTCGACCAGGCGCTCCGTGTCCTGAAGAAGAAGATGCAACGCGAGGGCGTGTTTCGCGAGATGAAGCAACGACGCGCCTATGAGAAGCCTTCGGAGAAGAAGACGCGCGAAAAATCCGAGGCCATCCGCCGGGCCCGCAAGCTCGCCCGCAAGCAGGCGATCCGGGAAGGCCTGCTGCCGGCGCCTCCGAAGAAGAAGCTTCCGGAGCGCAAGGCGCCGCTTCCGCAAATCTCGGGGACAAGAGCGACAGGCGTGCTGGCCGGTCCGGCCCAAACTGAACGTCGCTGATCAGGAACGACCGATTGGCGCTGATGTCTAGGCAATGCCAATCAGGAGGGTGCCGCAGTGACGCGCTATTACTTCGACATCCGGGACGGCACCGGGCTTTATCCCGACGAGGAGGGCCTGGAGTTCAGGACACAGCGTGAAGCCGAGGTTGAAGCCGCCCAGGCTCTGGCGGACCTGGCCCGCGATCTCCCAACTGCGGACGAACGGCAGGACGTCAGTGTCGAGGTGCGAACCGACACCAGGCACGTGTTTCAGGCCGCACTCATTTTCAGCACCAGTGGACCAACGCAGTGAATCTAGCGCAGCTCTGCTCAGATCTGCTCACGCTTCGGCGCAAGGCCGTTGCAGCCGCCGGCCTGTTCGGCATCGAGCACGAGCAGCGCGCCTGAGGCATAGAGCCGGCTGACGAAGTCCGCCGCGTTCGAGCGCGCGATGGTGACATAGGCGTTCGAGGACAGCACCCTGCCGTCGGCCTTCGCGATGGCAGCCAATGCCTGCGCCTGCGGGCCGATGATGGCCATCGAGCGTCCCGGCGACGTTCCGAAGGTGAGCAGGACGACGAGCGTAAGCCAGCCGGTGACGACGAGCGCGACCGCGGTCGCGATCCTGCCGAGCCGCCGCCACAAACTCGTCATGCCCGGGCTTGTCCCGGGCATCCACGGTCTTTGTGCGGCAGCAAAGGTCGTGGATGGCCGGGCATAGGCGAGCGGAAGCGACGCCGTCCTTCGGACGGCTAAGCCCGGCCATGACGGCAGGGGCACACTTTGCTCGCGGGTATGCTCAATAGTCATAAAAGTGCTCAAGGCTCACACCTCGCGCCGCAAGTTCGCGCTTGATCTCGACCATTTTGTCGATCCTAGCCTTCAAACCGGCCCGGCGGAAGCCGGGCTTGGCGTCGAGATCGAGCGAAAACAGTTCCGTCGTGTCTGATATGTCGAGCTTTGCCGATGCCGGCGCGATCACCGTGATCAGGATGTCGCTGTTACCCGCGATCTGCGCCACGCGATATCCACGATCCAAAAGTCCGCTCAGGATATCCGTGAGTGCCTTGTAGCGCGGCGCCTGCACGAGCAGCCAGTCGGCCGACAACGCGCGGACCTGTTTGATGCGCGGCTCCCCGGCCAGCACGTCCGGCGGCAGAGTTGCGACCACGAACATGATGTCGCGCGGCTCGTCATCGCTGCTCGCGTCCAGCGCCTTCTGGATCGCCTTGGCGTAGCCGATCTTGAGGAAATATTCGGTGCCGAGCGCGAAATCGCGCTCCCAGCTCCGCAAGGTGCTCGGCGAAGGCGCCGTGATCGCCATCAGGCCGTTCAGCGTGTCGCGGAACGGATATTTGTACCAGGGAATGGTGTAGAGGAAGGCGGCATAGTCCTGCAGCACCGCGCGCGAAAATTCATCCTGCGGCGTGAGCTTTGGTCCCCTGATCCATTCGAAGACGCGGCCGACCGTGTTTTCGTAGAGACCCTTGATCGCATATTCGGTCGAGTAGCTGATACCGATGACGTAGATCATCATCTTGACGTCGAAGCGCGACTCCACCGCCGGCGGCACCGCGCGATTGATGGTGCAAAAACTTCTCCAGAAGCCGGTGATGTGCCTGATATAGCCAAACTGGCTTTCGCTGGACTGGTCGAGGAAGCGGCCAAAATCCTCGAAGGAGTAGACGATGTACCATTCGGGGAAGGTGAAATAGGTGTTGTCGAGCGCGCGGCGATAGCCGATTTCGTCGATCGCGGGCAGGGCGATCGCAGATGTCGCCGCGGCCGCCGACTGCGACGACGGCTGGCAGGTGCCTTCGATGTAGGCGAGCGGCACCAGGATCGCGAGTGCGATCAGGACAAACAGCCCGAGCAGGACGCGACGCAGGCGCCTAAGCATGGGCAGGCCGCGTCCGCGGCGCCAGCACATAGCCGATCAGGATCGCCATGCCGCCAAGGCCGAGATGCGGGGCGTTGGCGAAGATGCGGGTCGAGAGCGGCAGATTGAGCACGCCGTTGATGAGGATGCCGAAGTCGAGATAGCCGCTGCCGGTGAGAAGGCCGAGCACGCCGTCGGCGAAGTAGAACACGCCAAAGAGCTGGAAGAACAGTTCGGACGCGCGGCGCGACGTCAGCGCCGCGGTCAAGGCCCACAGCGCGGAGACGAGGTGCAGCCCGTCGGCGTACCAGGTGCGGCGGAACAGGCCGAAGATCATGTCGTTCTGGTCGATGAAGGCGGGAATGTAGCCGGTGAGGATCACGAATCCGAGCAGGCCTGCGTAGCCCCAGGCGCATAGTCTGATGATGTCCATCGTTCCTCCGGTGAAGTCCGAATCCCAGATTAGTTTAAAGGTTTGCGAGCGCCTTGAGCAGGGCGTCGTTGAACTGGTCCGGCGCCTCGATCTGCGGAATGTGACCGAGGCCCGGCAGCAGGGTCAGGTGTGCCTTTGGCAACAGGACGTTCAAATCGCGCGCCTGCGCCAGCGGTGTGACGGTGTCCATGTCGCCCCAGAGAATGGCGACGGGCTGCTTGAGCCGCGCATAGGCGGTGCGATCGGCGCTTTCCGCGCCCCGGTCGGAGCCGACGAAATAATACATCCAGTCCGCGATGTCTTGCGTGCTGTTCTCGCGCGTCAACGGCCGCTGCAAAATCTCGACATATTCCGGCAGCGCGCGCTCCTTCTTGGCGATCAGCGATTGCAGCAGCATCTTCGTCGCGAGCGGATTGGTGACGGTCAGCGACACCAGCATCTCGCGCAGCCATTTTGGCTTCAGCACCGCCGGCGGATCCGAACGCTCATTGGTCAAGCCCAGCGCCGCATCGACCAGCACGAGGCCACGCGCCCGTGCCGGAAAACGCATCACGAGCTCAGTCGCGGCACCCGCGCCAAAGGAATGGCCGACGATGATCGCGGGCGGCGCGTTGAGGCTGTCAAGCACATCGTTGACGCGCTGCGCTTGATCCTGTCGCGTGTAGCCGCCGGGCCGATCTGAAAATCCAAACGGCGGCAGGTCCAGCGCGATGACGCGATAGCCGGCGCCCGCGAGCGCATCGATCGTCCGCCGCCACAGCTCGCTCCACGCCGCCGTGCCGTGAAACAGCACGACCGGCGTGCCGGTCGCCGGGCCCTTCTCCTGAATGAAGACCTCGCCCGAGCGCGTCTTGACCCATTGCCCGGCCTTCGGCGCGAATTCGCCGCGCGCAGCCGTCTCGCGAAGCGCGGCGGCCGTGCGAAAGCCGATCAGCGCGACGACGACCAGCACGAGCAGTGCCAAGCAGGTTTTGAGGCCGATGCGCAGAATTTTCGAAACCAAGTCGCCCCCGGGGCAAATCGACGCGAACAATCGGCCGCTACTCTAGCCAAGGTAGAGCGCCGGACCAGCCGCAAAATGGGTTCGTGCTGATTGCGGGGTTAATGAACTGGTGTCGCGGCCATACTCGGCACCGGTCAGGCGACCCGGCGCCGTTTTGGCGTCACGCCGCCCGCTGTCGGTTGCGCCGAAAGCGTCAGGCCCAAGGCTCCGACGATGCGCATGACAGTCCCGAACTCCGGATTGCCGGATTCTCCCAGCGCCTTGTACAGGCTTTCCCGATTCAAACCGGCCTTCTTCGCGTTTCACTCACGCGCGTGCGCGTGCCACGAGGCCGAGTGCATCGCGTACGAAATCCGCATCGCCGGATTCCAGTGCCGCCGCGATAGAGGCGACCTGACGCTCCTCCGTGTTGAGATAGTCGGCAGCATCAAAGCGGGTCGTCTTGGGAGCTGCCTTGGTCGTCCCTTTGGCCATCACAGTGTCTCTGCCAGTTTCTGAGCTTATTCAATACAGCGCAATGATGCGACGAGCCATGAGCAGACTTTCGCCTAAAGCGCAGGGGCGCCAGCGTCGAGCGCCTCTTTCGCCGCTGGTAGGACTACCCGACTTCGCACCTTGGCGATGGCAAGCGACCGAATTCGACGGTTTAGTTTGGCGGACGTCCGAGTGACAACACCCCAATCCCAAGATTTTGGATCACCCATAGAATGTTCGGTGGCATCAACCCACTTCGTGGCGCGTTTCTCGGTGTTGTGGTTGGTACGGGAGGGATGCAGGCCCACGTTATTCAGACCGCCGAGCTGAAGAGAAATCAGGCCCCACCCCTCCGCAATGTGTCTGTGCGTGCCTAGCCCACTCGATGGATTG